>JBCBTQ010000030.1:0-35297 GCA_039818605.1 Cyanobacteria bacterium J06639_14
TCCTTCGATGAAAGGTCTTTTCAAGGCAAAGCTGAAAGCATGAATGTTGAAAATCGTTGGCATCATTTCAAAGATAATGATGAGTTTCTTTCACTCATGGCGAATGAAGAACTCTTACATTACTCCAAGGCTATCTTTGGTGATGTCCTGGAGACGGCTAAATTAGGTATAAGCGGCTAACGTTATGCCTGATTTGTACTGGCACTTGCGGCCTTGATTCGTCAATGGCACTCGCGTCTGAGGGCCTGTCATTTAATCCGGGAAACTTTAGCCAAGAAGGGGATTCAGGAGCCAGTAGAGACGCGATATATCGCATCTCTACTGGCTCCTGGCTTCTGAATTCTCTCGTTACCGGAATTTCTCGCTTGAAGTTGATAGCCGAGTTATGCTGCTGATAGCCTAAGTATCCGAATAAAGTGGATGGAAATGTCAGCGATCGCTTCCTTTCAAGTGCGATTCATGAGTTCTGACACTAAGGACACTGCGCCTAAATTTCCTGACTATGCTGGCATCAGCAAGAAAGATATAAGGATAAAAGTTGCAAGCAAGCTGCAAAGTCTCTCGCGTCAATAGCTCAGAGATCCTGGGCCATTCTTACCAATCTTTCCGATAGAAATATCGATCAATTTGATATGTCCAGTGCTGATTTTTACACTAGTTTATTGCCGCTGGATCGATTTCTCGATTTAGCCGATCCAGATCTGTATACTGATGTCCCTGAAGACTGGTATGTACTGATTACCGATGTTGTCGGCTCCACCCAAGCGATCGACCAGGGAAAATACAAAGAAGTGAATATGGTCGGCGCTAGCTCCATCATTGCTGTTTTGAATGCTCTCGACATGGCCGAGATACCGTTTGTATTTGGGGGCGATGGAGCTTCTCTACTGGTGCCCCCTTGGGCTTTGCATGCTGCTCGTGAGGCGTTGCTCAGCCTCAGAACATTGGCTCGCAAAACATTTCAACTAGAGCTTAGGGTTGGCGTCGTTCCAGTAGCGGTTGTCACGCAACGATTTCCTTTGCAAGTCGCCAAGATTAGATTAACTCCCTACTGCAATCAATCTAGTTTTATCGGGGGTGGCCTTACATATGCCACGGATTTGGTGAAAAAGGATGAGCGTTATCAACTCACCCGAGAGAGCCAATCGCCGGCCAATCTCCGAGGCTTAGAATGTCACTGGCAGGATATTCCGAGTCTTCATGGCCACATGGTCAGTCTGATCGTAGCGGCTCTCCCAAGTGACGGGCAGAGTAACGAAGTCCTTTATCAACAAGTGATCAAAGCGATTCAGCGGATTTACGGCGACGAGCAGCGTTACCGGCCCGTGACGCCAAAAGCCCTGGAGCTAACGTTTAATCCCCGCAAACTTATCTTAGAAGTCAAAGCTAAAACGCAAGGCAAGGCAAAGTGGTTGCGGATCTTATATCTCGTGCGCGTTCTCATTGAGATTTTGATCGGGCATTGCTTTATGGTCTTCAATGTGAAATTTGAACGGATCCAATGGGGACGGTATAAAGAAGACCTGTGCGCCGCTTCCGACTATCAGAAAATAGATGACGCCTTACGGATGGTGATTTCGGGAACATCGTCCCAAACTAATCAATTAGCGGCCTTTCTAGAGCAGCAAAAACAAGATGGCAAGCTCCTCTATGGCATGCATGTGAGCGATCGCGCCCTCATGACTTGTATGTTTATGGCCCGCCGTGACCATCATATTCACTTCATTGATGGTGCGGATGGAGGCTACGCTCTAGCGGCTCGTGCCTTAAAGAAGGCTAATTTAAGTCAGGAAACACCAGCGGGGTAGGGAGCCAGAAGCCTCTGCTCTCCTGGCTTTTGGCTCCTGTATGCTGGATTCTCTGCGATCAAAATCGCTCGCCTTCAGGTGATTTTCTCTAAGTCAGCCCTAAGTTAGCCTTTCGCAGCCCTGAACGTAGCCATCGGCAGGGTCTAATTAAATTGTCAGAGTTAAACGAGGTTAGATGAGCAACGGAACAAGAAGGTATACCTAATGTCTTCGGCCTTCTGTGCTAATTAGAACTCGCCACTTTGACGATGCGATAAGCCTTTGATGCTCACCCAAAAGGCATCCAGAGAAAATCGAAAATATGTCGCTTATGCGCACATTTTTGAGTATCTCGAGTGATGGGTCTGAAGTATTCAATTTCGGTTTATCTTCCAACCATTTTCTCAATAGAAACATCCACGAAAATTCTCTTGGTTCTTCATCAGGGGATGTTTGGGTGCGCCGAATCTTTATTGAGACTGTTTTTAGCCCTCTGACACTAATAGGAGAACTCCAAATGAATTCCTTTCTGACTTTGCTGGTCAACCAACTCATTGGCGAATTGATTGAGAACGCTCCGACTATTGAGGACCTCGGTGATATTTTCATCGGAGAGGATGGCGATGACACTTTTCAAGGCGGCGATCAAGACGATATCTTTTTGGGTGGCGATGGTGATGACCTTATTTTGGGTGGGGCGGGTACTGATCTCATCTTTGCGGGGCGGGACCAGGATATTGTGATTGGTCAAACCGGTGATGACATCGCATTTTTAGGGTCAGGTGATGACCGCTTCATTTGGAATAACGGTGATGGCAGTGACTTTATCAATGGTGGTGACGGCTTTGATGTCACCCAGGTGAATGGTGCTGATGGCCCTGGTGATGAGTTTGACCTGCGTGCAGTGGACGGTCAGGCCATCTTCAATCGCCTCAACTTGGGACTCTTTACCTTGACAAATGAGGCGATTGAGCAGTTTGAAATCAATGGCCAGGGTGGTGATGATGCCCTCACAGTGGGCGACCTCACCGGCAGCACGGTTGAAAAAGTCATCTTCAATGGTGGCGATGGGGACGACGTCCTGGATGCGCGTGAAAGCTCGACAACGATTGAAGCGATCGGCGGGAAAGGCGAGGATTTGCTGCTAGGCAGTTCAGTTGCGGATACGTTTTTTGCTGGGGCTGGCGATGACATTGTTGTGGGGAATCAAGGGGATGATGCTGCTTACCTTGGGAAAGGGGATGACCGCTTCGTCTGGAACAACGGTGATGGCAGTGACTTTATCAAGGGTGGCAAAGGGTTTGATGTCACCCAGGTGAATGGTGCTGATGGCCCCGGTGATGAGTTCGACCTGCGTGCAGTCGATGGCCAAGCCATCTTCAATCGCCTCAACCTGGGACTCTTTACCCTGACGAATGAGAAGATTGAAGAGTTTGAAATCAATGGTCAGGGCGGTGATGATGCCCTCACAGTCGGCGACCTCACTGGGAGCACGGTTGAAAGTGTGATCTTCAGTGGTGGGGACGGCAATGACGTCTTAGATGCGAGTGATACGTCAACTTCAGTCATTGCTGATGGTGGTGATGGCAATGATCTTCTCATCGGCGGTGTTGGTGATGACATTCTGATCGGGGGGAATGGCAACAACTTACTGATTGGGGGTGGGGGTAATGACATCCTCGTTGGTGGCAGTGGTATTACTTCCATTGGCTTTGATACGGGTGCTGTTTTCGATGCGGCGGATATTGGCACGAATCAAATTCAAAACTTCGAGGCCAACGACCTGATTGTGCTCGATGTGACTGTGTTTGATCAGTTGACTAGTGCTGTGGGGGGCGCGCTGTCTGACGATGAGTTTGCTGTCGTGGGGAGTGCCGAAGAAGCGGCGCTGAGTGATGCCTTAATTGTCTATGGTTCGGATACTGGCAACCTGTATTACAACCAGAACGGTGCTGAAGATGGCTTTGGCAACGGTGCCCACTTTGCCACCCTCGAAGGCGTACCTGAACTGGAGGCTAGCAACTTTGTCATTCAGGCATAAGTTCATCCTGCTTTATGGGGCCCTATTTACCGGGACTCACAGAGTATAGATAGCGGCAATGCCGTCGAGGTACAGCATCCTGTGCCTCGACGGCAGCTAGGTTGGGAAGCTCCACTGTATAAGTCCCACCACGTCAGACTTACTTCTTTACGACCCGTCAATCGATGGAGTAATCGACTATGAATCGTCTCCTCACGAGCATTGCTATCACACTTGTTCTCCTGATTGCTCAACAAGCTCGCTCGGTTGTGTCTCCCACGGCTAACGCTAATTCCACCCCAGTTTCAGAGCAAGTAGAAGAGGTCACTAATCCATCAAAGGGTGTCTTGCTGTCACTGCGATCGCCGAACTGACGACTTGAGGCGATCGCCAGACAAGAAGTTACCCAATGGGGATATTGGGTTTCGTACTTCGACGCCGACGCCAGCGATATCTTCATTTTGAGCAATCCCTTGCGATCACCGACAGGAAGATTTTCAGCTTGAGGGATTTCCCGGAATAAAAATATCAGCGTAGACACCAGCAAAACGTGGATGAGAAAAGCCTTACAGATGAGGGAAAGGGCTTTGCAGCTTGTTGGGGCGACTACAGCGATAGCAATAATGTTTATTGTGAACATTATTGCTATTTTTCTTTCGAAAATAAATTTGGGGTTGGCGTGCAATCGCTAGAATTTTTATCAATGATCAGTATTGCTAGAAGCAATATCAGCTCTTTTATCCTATAAAAGCGTAGTTTGAGTAACAAAGTCCTGACCCTAAAAGTCCGTTCTAAACATCATTTCGATAGCTTCTAAAGGAACTGTTAAACAGTATCGAGTTACATAGAAAAGCAAGGTCTTGGATTGATATCCCTAATAGTGTGAGGTCTTAATAATTGACTGAGTCCGTCATTGAATCAATTTTGATTGGATGTTCACTTCTGTTGTCCTGAATTGTTTGTGATGAATTCACCGACTCCTTGAACTGCTTAGATCTTTATTTTTCAAATAGCTTGGGAAATTGAATTCAGCCATTTGTCTTCCATCTTGAGTCCATGGAAGTCCTAACTCGCAACAGTTAAATGAACCAAAACCACTATCTGCCAAGTTTTGCAGTAGATAAGTTTTACCCATGACTTACACCATCAAGGACAATTGCATTATTTGCGATAGCTGTCAGCCCCAATGCCCCAATGGAGCGATTAAGCCTGTCGCTGAAGGCGATGGGTACTGGATTGATCCGACCCTCTGCGATCGCTGCCCTGATGTTGCCATTCCTCGGTGTGTCGCGGCCTGTAGCATCGGTTCATTAACGCCTCTGCAGGCTAAGAAAGGACGCCGCAAGAGTACGCTTCTGCCTCCGGCTATCCCCGCTATCTTCCTCAATGGCAAAACGACTGCTTTTGCCTCCTCAATGGTGGTGTGGGAAGCGTGTAATGTTTTAGCTCAGCGGCAGCCCTGGCAAACGACCGATAGCGAGGGTCAACGCTGCTACCGCCGTGTTGTACATCGCGGTCGCGGCGAGATGCGGTTTCGATTGGTGGCAGACCCTACAAGGGATCCGTTAAGGCCGATGGCTACAGATAAGGTGGGCGAGACAATGGCCCAATTTGATATTCGTGCCACCTGTATGCATCTGATTTTTGCTGCTTACGCCACTACCCTCGATTGCCCCTGGCAAGAGTCTTTTGTGCTCAATGACCAGCACATTGAGCAATATCTGGGGCTGGATAAACGTAAGGATTTGACCAAACTAGACAAACTCACGCTAATCAAAAAACTGGTGTATCAATCTTGCCAACTGCTTGTTGCTATTGATTGGCCTTGCCAAGGCAGAGTGAAAGCCTTCTCAGTCGATGAGCAACCGGTTTGGCACCTACTGGATACAGAATACTTCTTTGAAGAAGACCCGCAAGGTTACCGGCATCTGATTGGTTTGGGCTTTACTGTGCGGGCGGGGATCTGGGCGAAGTACTTTCTCAATAAACATGATTATCGCCGTCAAATAGCCTTCTATCAGTACGGGACCTTACCCTATTCTTTGCTGACAGAAGTCATGAGCAACTGGCAGCAACATGAGGGGGCGATGCGCCTGCTCCTCTGGTTTTTGTTTAAGCTCCGGCTGGAGGGCGATCACCGGATGAAAGTACGCACCCTGCTGCGGATTGCCTACGGTGAAGATCGTTTAATGGAAGCCACCACAGTTCGAGGAGCCCACAAACGTTTACTCAAAACTTTCGAAAGTGATTTGGCAACCATTCACTGCTACGGACTCAAGCCGCTGTTTGATCCAGAGACCTATGCGCTTGATATTCAGCCGCTCTGGGCCCGAGCTGCTGATATTCCGGATGATGTTGACGATGCTTTTGAGTTTTGGGTGAATGATGCCAATCAGGCTCGCAGCCTAACAGATGCGGCCCCTCGCGATAAGTGGCAGCGTTTGATTAATGCTCGCATTCTCGGGTTTGAACTATCAGAAGAGTGGCAGCAAACGGTTCGTCGTCGAACGCCTAAGCGCAACCGCCAATCGTCTCACTCAGTTCGAGTGGAACGGCTCTCTGGCAGTGTCATTAAAGCTGCGCGCCAACGCCAAAACTTTACCCAGCGTGCCCTGGCTGAACAATTAGGCAAAAGTCAGAGTTGGGTGCGGGATGTTGAAAATGGTCGGTTTGGCATCCTGCCTGAAGATCAGGCTCGATTGTGTCAAGCCTTGAAGATTCAGTAGCTCATCAATATCCCTAGTACTCGACGGCGTAAGTTTTTGGACTAATTGGACAGTGGAAGAGTGGAAGGTGGAAGAGACGCGAAATTTCGCGTCTGTACATGGGGTCGTGAGAAATGAAGAAGGTTGCGACAGGAGGGGAGAGGGTGGGTGGAAGAGACGCGAAATTTCGCGTCTGTACATGGGTTCGTGAGAAATTATGGTTGCGATAGGAGGGGAAAGGTAAGGTGTGAATTCTCGGCTAAGTCATTGACCCCAGCGAGAATAAACAGTTGCTAGATACTGTTCATTGCTGCTGGGGTAACTGTCGATTTCATCGATTGATATCATCCTAAAGGTAGGTGCCGATTTCGACTTCAAGCGTGCAGTCAGATGTGGGTTTGGCGACGCAAGGAAGTACGTATCCTGCGGCTAACTGGTCGTCATTTAAGAAAATTTGCTCGGATTGATCAACGGTGCCAGCAACTAGCTTTCCCTGGCAAATTGCACAGGAGCCGACAACACATTCAAAAGGAATTTTAATCCCATATTCGAAGGCTTCTCCCAGAATCGGTTCGGTTTCTGGAACTGGTATTGTCTGCTCAAAATTCTTGCTTTTGTCAATTAAAGTAACTCTATATGTCTGCATAGGAAATGCCTCTAAATCTAGCCCTATGGTTTCGTATCTATTAGAGAGTTGCCGTATCAGTTATTACGTCAATTAGAGTGCGATCGTATCAAGCAATACGCCTCTTAAAAGTGCCTAAGTTTCTTGCCCTAAAATTATGGATTTCTATCTGATACTCAATCCGGTTTCCCCATTCCTAATTGGGTAGGGCTGATTCATTCAAGCAAGAAAAATGTGCTTACGTTTTCAAGGGTGTCATTTAACTGATGCAGCAGCCTGAAAGGCTCAACCGACTTGTGCCTGAACCAACCCTGAAGTACGCCTCTTCAACCCGCCCTTCCGCGAGGTCCAGGGCGGCGGAAGGCCCTGGTCGTAGGCCGAAGGACGTGCGAAGCGGGCGTCTGAGGGCAGCGAAATGCCCTCAGGCAAAACCCTGATAGCACACCAGAATCTTCGCCTTACACCTTCACCAGAAGTGTTCTCAACTTTCTTCTGTCGCACCAACACGATTTTCTCTCATTAGAGAATCAGCCCTAGGGTGGAAGGGTGGTTGAGTGGTTGGATCAAAGGGTTGAAGGAATAGTGGGGTATTTCTGCCGCAGGGTACTAGAGGTAGCGCCCTGTTATCGCTGCATCTATTTTGCGGGGCAGAGACGTAGACGTTGGGTATCGGCTTCAATTAGGCAATTGCTTCGCGGGTAGAATCGCAACGAAGCCGATCGCTACGTGAGCGCAATCGGTTGCGTACGCTTCACAATGAGCATAGCGGCCTAATTCTTTTAGCTGCTGAAAGCCTTAGGCTGCCTTCGATTATTCAAAAGGCATGCTCAAAATAAGCGAACGGACAGTAATGGCTAGAAGTATATTGTTCTCGTTTGCAGTGGTTACAGCGATGCCGCCAACACGGATGGTTCTTCGTAACCAAGCCTGTATCCTAAGGAGCAGTCGGAATTTCCCTAGGAGAGGATCATGGTTGTGTCCTCCTCCTCCTAGAGAGGAGCTAATTTACGACATCTCAGTACGCTGCTAGTCGGCAACAGAATCGAGACCAAGGAGCCCAACTTATGTGCGGAATTGTCGGTTATATCGGAACGCGTCCTGCCAGCGACATCCTCATGGAAGGGCTCCGGAAGCTGGAATATCGCGGTTACGACTCCGCTGGATTAGCCACAGTCCTGGAGGGAGATTTGCACTGCGTTCGAGCGAAGGGCAAGCTCCAAAATTTGGCCACTAAAGTCAGCGGGGAGGAAAATTCAGCGCGCCTCGGGATTGGTCATACTCGCTGGGCGACCCATGGCAAGCCAGAGGAGCATAACGCCCATCCTCATACCGATACGTATCACCGTATTGCTGTGGTGCAAAACGGCATTGTCGAAAACTATCGCGAACTGCGAGAAGAACTCAAGGCTAAAGGCCATGAGTTTCGCTCCGAGACCGATACAGAAGTCGTGCCCCACTTGATTGCCGAGTATCTCAAGACACCCTCTACAGCCTCGACGGCAGCGGATTATGACCCATTTCTGGCAGCCGTCCGAGCGTCGATCAATCGCTTGGAGGGAGCCTTTGCCCTGGCTATCATTAGCGCTGACTTTCCGGATGATCTGATTGTGGTGCGTCAGCAACCGCCTCTAGTCATCGGGTTTGGCCAGGGTGAGTTTTTCTGTGCGTCGGATACGCCTGCCATCGTGTCTCATACGCGGGCTGTGTTACCGCTGGAAAATGGTGAGATTGCCCGGCTTTCACCGATGGGGGTAGAGATCTATACCTTTGGGGGCGATCGCCTCAAGAAGCACCCCTTTACCCTCAACTGGAACCCTGTTATGGCTGAAAAGCAGGGATTCAAGCACTTCATGCTCAAGGAAATCTATGAGCAACCCGGGGTTGTGCGCACATCTCTGGAAACCTATCTGGATGGCTCCTGGTCGGCAAACAGCCAAACCAGCCCGATCAAACTCGACTTACCCCTAGATCTCTGGGCTGATTTGGAACACATCCAAATTGTCGCCTGTGGCACAAGCTGGCATGCAGCTTTAGTCGGCAAGCATTTGCTGGAACAGCTAGCTGGCATCCCCACCCGAGTGCAGTATGCCTCTGAATTTCGCTATTCTCCTTCACCCCTGACCCGCAATACCCTCACGATTGGCGTCACGCAGTCCGGTGAAACTGCCGATACTCTGGCCGCGCTGGAAATGGAGCAACAACGCCGTCAGGCCACCACAGAAGCGGTATTTGCTCCGCGCATGATTGGCATTACCAACCGTTCGGAGAGTTCGCTGGCGCGGATGCTATCCCACATCATTGATACTCAGGCTGGGGTTGAAATCGGTGTCGCTGCGACTAAAACCTTCACGGCTCAAGTGATGGCCTTCTATTTCCTGGCACTAGAGTTGGCTTATCATCGCCAAGCGCTACCACCCGAGCGCCTTGAGCAGATTGTGACTGATCTCCGCCAATTGCCGGTCCAAATTGAGTCGGTCTTAGAAAGCCATGAAAGCTCCATTGAGGAACTGGCCCATACCTTTAGTGACACGACCGATTTTATCTATCTAGGACGGGGCATCAATTTCCCGATCGCGCTTGAAGGGGCGCTGAAGCTCAAGGAAATCAGCTATATCCATGCTGAGGGCTATCCCGCTGGCGAAATGAAGCACGGTCCCATTGCGCTGCTGGATGCCAAGGTGCCGGTGGTGGCGATCGCGATGCCGGGGAGTGTCTACGACAAAGTCCTCTCTAATGCCCAGGAAGCTAAAGCCCGTGATGCACGGCTCATTGGTGTGGTCCCGATGGATGATCCAGAAGCTGAGGAAACGTTTGACGAACTGCTGCCAGTGCCTTCTGTGGATGAGCTGTTATCCCCTATCTTGACGGTCATTCCGCTCCAGCTTCTGGCCTATCACATTGCTGCCCTGCGGGGGCTAGATGTGGATCAACCGCGTAACTTAGCCAAGAGCGTAACTGTGGAATAAAAGCAAACGTCGCACAGATTCGCTACTTTCTGCTACAGATTCTATTGATTTCTGTGACATTTCAAAACTCAAGCTGTATCAGACACTTTAAGCCGGTGACTTGTACTTGCGTGTGTACCTTTGGTGAGGAGTTTTGTAATGATTTCTGCTATCGAGAAGATATGAATGACGAGTCTATGCAACCTGCTGTTTCTATCAGTGCTTGTTTTGCACCTGTCGGCCCAAGCTCAAGCACAGATTGACGATGAGCCACAAGCTGATTCTGCATTAGACCTAGAGCCAACCGTTGCCCAGTCATCTGAAATTGCCCAGCGATCAGATGAGGAAAAACCCGATCGCATCAACTACACAGGCATTGGCGGCACGATTGGCTTAAGTGATGGAGGTGATACCGCGTCAGGCGAAGGCGGCTTCTCAATCGTGGGGCGATTTTCATTAACCAACAACTTGTCAATTCATGCAGTTTCCGTTGTCAGTGATGACAGTATTTTTTCACTGGCGTTAAGCTAACAGACTTTTAATCTGCGTTGACAAGGTTACCTTTGTTTTTGAGCTTTCTACTCCATTTGATCTCTAGTGCTCCCTGATTTAACAGTTTATCCAGTAAATACTTTAATTCCTCGACTGTCTTAAATAACCGCCCTGCTATATATTCTTTCGATGAATGCCAGACCAGTTCAATCAGATTATAATCAGGACTATAAGCAGGGAGAAACTCTAACTGTATATTGGGTAACTCCTTCTCTATATTTTCGGAAACATCACTTCTTTTATGAAAACTCGCATTATCTAATATCAATAAAATTTGAGGACCTTTTTGCTTGAAGTCTTCGGCTCGATTGCCTTTTTTGACCCATTCTTCCTTCACAAAGTTGTTCAATTTTCGAAGCTGCTCCAAAAATGCCTCGCCATTCCCTTTGGCAATGAAGAAACACTTTTTCAGCTTGTCTCCATGGCGCAGTCCTCCCATCACATTCACACGGCCTCTTCGCCGTTTTCCTGAAACCTTTTTGCGGTTCCCCTTCTTGGTCCACTGCTTCCCTCGCCGCACCCGCAAACTGAAGCCACTTTCATCCCAAAACCATATCTGGAAGGACTCTGGGTCTTTTTTCTCCTTCTCTATCCATCCCTCAAGTTTCTTTTTGAATGCCGCTCGCTTCTGCGGATTCTGACGGTCTTCTAAAGTGTATTTCTGCCAAATATAACAATATCCCTTTTTTTTAGAATGCGGTTGACTTGACGACTACTCAAGACGATGTTCGTCTCTTTCGCTAAGTGTTCAGATAATCTTTGAGCTGTCCATCGACCAAATTCATATCCCAGTTCTGCCGGGTCCTGTTCCACAATCTGGAGGAGTAGATCCCTGTACTCAGCCGTTATCTTTTGATGGTTTCCAGTTCCTCGACCATCCCTAAAACTGTCTAAATTATCGGGGTCGCTGTGAGTAAACCAATAGTTCACGGTTCGTAATGAACAGCCGATAAAATCTGAAATTTGTTGCTGGGTCTTACCATCATTGGCTAGAAGCATGATCAAAACATGCTCTCTAAAGTGAGCGCATTCATCTTCCTTAATTGCCTTCTGAAGAGATTTCTTTTGGGCTGGAGTGAGGAAATTGCTGACTGGCATATCTGGATGGTCTGATGTTCCTGGGCTTCCTATAATACGCGATTTAGCTGGGTTTCAGCTTATGTTTGCAGCTACAGCATTGATGAGTGCTTGAGGTGTGAGATGCTTCTCTATACCAAAGCCCTTCGGGTAAGCTTTACCAACACTCCATCACCTTCCACTATGATATGTAACGCTGTCTCGCAGAATTGGTATTGGGGAGATTTCTGAGCAAGAAGTTACCCATTGGAGCACTGAGTCTTGTACCCCGAGGCGGTATGTTCATTTCGAGCAATCCCTAAGTTGACACCTCGAAACTGGCGGCAAAGTCGCCACCAGTTAAACAATTCGATTCTGCTCCACACACGTCTTATACCAGTGGAAGCTTGCTTTGGGGATACGCTGCTGGGTGGCATAGTCAATATATGTAATACCAAAACGGCGATCGTACCCATAGGCCCATTCAAAGTTATCCATAAAACTCCAGAGGAAATAGCCCTGTAGGGGATAGTCTTCCGATACCGCACGGTGAGCAGCCTGGAGGTATTGCCGCAGATATTGAATACGATCTAAATCCAGCACTTCCCCCTGGTCGGTGACTTCATCTTGGGCCGCACAGCCGTTTTCACTGATGAAAATAGGTAACTCGGGACGCTGGAGTGTTTCACTGACGTGACGAATGCCCCAATAGAGACTTTCGGGCACGATATGTAGCCAGGGCATATGCAGACGGGGATAACCTTGGGGGAATGGCAGGACTTCATAACCTGTGGGTGTCTCAGCAGCGCGTACGTATACGCCGCTGTAAATGTTGAAGCCTAAAGCATCGAGCGGTTGATGAATGGTCTCTAAGTCGCCGGGTTCGATCGCCGGTGCTTGATGGCCCAACTGCTCCAGTAGGGCCGGGCTGTATTGTCCCGTTAGGGCAGGGAAAATAATGCCCCCATTGGTTCCTACGGTATGAAATGCCGTTTTCGCGGCGGCGATACACGCGGGTGTTTCTGTTATCGGAACGGTCGCTAAGAAATTATCCACCAAGGCCACGGAACAGGGTTGGGGCGATGCTGCCCGAATAGCCTGACACCCGAGCCCATGGGCTAGCAAGGCATGGTGGGAAGTCTGCCATACTGCTTTGGCGGCAGGGACCGTAGTTCCGGGAGCGTGGGGCGGAACTTCGTTAATACCGTAGCCCATATGAGTGAAACAGAAGATTTCGTTGAGGGTCATCCAGTGGGTGACGCGATCGCCCAATGTTTTCACGACCACCGTCACATAGTCAGCAAAATCCTGCACCATCTCACGACTACGCCAAGACCCATAGCGATCTTCCAGGGCCTGGGGGCTATCCCAATGAAATAGGGTTGCATGGGGTGTAATGCCATGAGCCAGGAGGCGATCGACCAAACGCTGATAGAAGTCCAATCCTGCGGTATTGACATGACCTCGACCCTCTGGCACGATCCGTGGCCACGCCAAACTAAATCGGTAGTGCTTAACACCCAAATCCGCCATCAGGCGAACGTCGTCTTCATAGTGACGATAGTGGTCACAGGCAGTGCTGCCGGTGTCGCCATTCAGGACTCGTCCTGGTGTGGCACTAAACGTGTCCCAGACGCTAGGTTGACGCCCATCCGCCTGTGCTGCCCCTTCAATTTGATAAGCCGCTGTCGCAACACCCCATTGGAAGTTGGGTGGGAAAGTGTAGGTCATGAATTTGCGGTTTGTTGATAGTGGTTCTTTGATAGTTGGTGGTTAGTGGTTGTTCAATTAAGCGATTGCGATCGGCCAAGAGGAGGGAAGCGTAGTCATTGTCTCAAAAAGGTTTAACACAGTGTCAGCTAATACGAAATATCTCATATAAAGGATGTTGAATCTATTGTTTTCTGATCATGAATTGCTATTGTTTGACGTTGGTATGTGGTGAGTTTTGGTCTTTTTGGGGAATTAAGCAAAATGCTGCTTACATTTGCCTGATAATTGTTTGCGATACGCGATAGTGCTTACATCTATTAATTAATCTTCGCTGATAAGTGTTCGAACTTCTCTATGAGTTATTGCAGACCAATTGCATTCGAGCAAGTTGTTGAAATTTATGCTAGCTTGCTTATTGGAATCAGCGATTTAGCAGTATAAAGTGTGACATTAGTTTAGGCAAGCAGCTGCCCCATCGTATTATGAGTTGGTAAGCAAATAATGCATTCATCTTTTCAAACTCTTCTTGAGTTGGTTCGCGAGGCAGAAACGCTTGAAGAGGCCCGCAATAGGCTTGGTGAGATATTGGAATTGGCGGGTCCTGCTCCAGCAGCAGTTACATTACGGGTTCTTATCGACTCAGTTTTTGCGGAGAAGTTGATTACAGTACGCAAGTTTCCCGATTGGCGCGATCGCCTCCTGGCTGATCCATCTAATGCAGCATTCGAGCCCACTGGCGAGTTATTAGACGAAAGTGAGAAGAATACAAGTTCGATAACCTCCGTGGTGGCACTCGTTAAAAAGAGTAGTGCGTCTTTACTTCGCTGGGGAGCAGCTGGCTTTCGCAAAGCAGAGCCAGCAGTTATTGAGAGGCGCAAAGCTGCTTGTTTAAGTTGTGATCAGTTGGTGGCATCCCCCAACTCATTTCCTTATCAGATTGCTAAGGCTTTCGCTGGTAATGATCGACGGATTTGTGCAGCCTGTGGTTGTGTGGTTGCCAAAAAGATCTTGATGTCTACTGAAACCTGTCCGCTTACAGCTCCTGGAGACCCCAACCATTCTCGATGGGGCGAGCCTATAGCTCAGTCAGACCGGGCTTGATTGGTAGCATTCAGCATTGGGTATTGGTGGCAACGGTTAGACGAGGACACGTCTATCGTATTGTTCGGCTGCGTTCCTTAACCATTGGGTGACATATCAAAATCATAGGCATTCTCTCACCTGAGCCCTCTAAGCTACAGGCTTATTGTCAATACCATGGGAACTTTGCTTAGGCGGGTGAAAAGGGAGGTGGATTTGGAAGTTGGTTTCGCCTGGTTTGGAGGTTACCCGAATAGAGCCGCCGTGGCGTTTGACGACGATGCGTCGGGCAATGTCGAGTCCCAGGCCCGTGCCTGAGCCAACGCCCTTGGTTGTGAAGAAAGGTTCGAAAATGCGCGATCGCACCGCTTCGGGAATCCCTGGACCGTTGTCGATAATTTCGATCAAAACCTGTTCCGACTGCTGGCTAGTTCGTAGAGTTATTTGGGGCTGCTCGGGCCTTTTTACGGAACCTTCAGAGGCCGTTGGGGACGATTTTCCTGGCTTTTTAGGGTCGCCCACCAGAGCATGAATCGCGTTGTCTAGAATATTGGTCCACACTTGATTGAGTTCGCTGCCGAAGGCAGAAATTTTCGGTAGCGTGGCATCATAATCACGTTCTACGGTGATGCCATACTTCAACTTGTGATGCAGGATCGTGAGTGTGTCCTCCAGGCCCTGATGGATATCGACTTCTTGCAAAGGAGCCTGATCCATATAGGCATAGGACTTGAGTGCGCGGACAAGTTCGGCGATTCGCTGAGTGCTGTGCTCAACCTGATGAATCAGCGAAGCTACCGTTAAGTTGCCTTCCAGCCAGTGCAGAGCATTCCCTAGCTGTCCTGGGCCGACTGAATCTGCCAGCTTTTCTAAATAAGCCTCATCGACGCCCGCTGTTACCAGCTCTGGAGCCAGCTTCCAACTGTCGGGAACGTCGCGATCGTCCAACCAATCGATTAGGGCATCTTCGTGCTCACTTTGCTCCAGTGGTGACAACGCCTTCATGGTACGGCAGGCTAGGGCAAACGTCTGTACCTGCTGCAGTTCCGCTTGTTGTTCCGCAGATAACGGTTGTGACGTCAGTGTCAAGGTTTGCTGTTGTAGTTGGTTCAGGTACTCGCGCAGTTGTTTTGCAGCTCGCACGGCAGCAGCAGCGGGATTATTCAGCTCATGGGCCAGTCCAGCCGAGAGTTTGCCTAGGGCGGCCAGTTTTTCCTGCTGCTGCAGATGAATTCCTACTTCCTCAGAACGACCGGCCATGGCTGTCAGCATCACCGCCGCTGAGTTAGAGCACTTGGCAATGAGATCACGAAAACCCTCAGGCGAGAGCTCTAAAACACGACAGGGACTCACTGCTACTGCCGTGGCCGTGGCCGGATTCCCGGCCACCATGCTGAGATCGCCTGTAAACTCACCTGCTCCATGAACGGTTAGGAGCTGAGTTTCCCCGGCAACTTGTTTGGTGACCCGGACCTCACCCTCTAGCACAACGTGGAACGGATAGGTCAAATCGCCCTGGGCAAAGAGAATTGCCCCTGCTTCAAACTGACGCTCTTGCCCCTGCTCAGCAAGTTTTTGGAGGTCGGCTTCCGATAGCTTGGGAAATAGCGCCGTCTGGTTGGGGTCATGAAGCATGGCTACACCTGGGCAAGATGACGATGAACAAACTGCACACAAATAGACCCTTCACCGACGCCAGAAGCTACACGCTTAATGGAACCGTGACGCACATCGCCCACGGCAAAAATGCCGGGCACATTGGTTTCAAGCAAGAAGCGATCGCGCGCTAGTGACCAGGATATGGTTTTGGGAATATCAGGTCCCGTGCAAACAAAGCCTCGCTCATCCCGATGGACGATTCCGTCAAGCCATTGAGTACTGGGCGTTGCCCCAATAAAGATGAACAGAGAATTGGTCTCAAAGGTCTTGATCGTGTCTGTTTGTGAGTCTTTAACCAGAATTTTTTCCAGACGTTGACCGGCAGTTCCTTGGGCTTCAATGACGCTGTGAAAAGGCAGTACCTCAATGTTATCGGTGCCCGCAATTTGGTCAATTAGATACTGGGACATACTCTTAGTCAGGGACTCACCCCGGACTAACATACGCACTTGACGCGCATAGCGGGAAAAGTACATGGCGGCTTGTCCAGCTGAGTTCGCACCTCCCACCACATAGACATCTTCGTCCTGGCAGGCCGCTGCTTCCGTTTGAGCGGCTCCATAGTACACCCCAGATCCGGTAAACTGCTCAATGCCAGGAACCGTTAGCTTGCGCCAGGCCACCCCCATCGCCAAAATCACAGCGTGGCAACTGATTTCACTTCCGTCTGACAGAGTAATGGTGTGATAGTTGGCTTCTGTCCGAATTGCTGTGGCCTCTTGGGGCGTCAGGATTTCGACGCCAAAGCGCTTGGCTTGAGTAACCGCGCGCCGGGCCAGGTCACTACCACTTAGCCCCACCGGAAATCCCAGGTAGTTTTCAATCCGCGAGCTGGTGCCCGCCTGTCCGCCGGGTGCCTCGCGTTCAATCATCACGGTGCGCAACCCTTCCGACGCACCATACACCGCTGCGGCCAACCCGGCTGGCCCCCCACCGATAATCACTAGATCATAGAAGGGATTGGTGGCCTCAGTTTGCATGCCTACTTGCTGCGCCAAGGTTGCAGAACTGGGCTTGACCAGTTTTTCCCCATTGGGTAGCACGACTAGGGGTAAGCAGGGATTGTCCTTTTCACCGGCATAGGTGACGAGCTGTTGGGCTTCGGCGTTGTTCTCGATATCGAGCCAGCGGTAGGGTACCTGATTCCGAGCTAAAAAGTCTCGCAGGGCGTGAGAATCGGGCGACCAGCGATCGCTAATCACCTTTACGCCTTGAAATTCTGGTTTGAAGGTTGCTTGCCAATCGTTAAGCAAATCGTCCAATACTGGGTAAAGTTTCTCCTCAGGCGGATCCCAGGGTTTGAGCAGATAGTAATCGAGCTGGGCCTTGTTGATTGAATCGATGGCGGCATTGGTATCGGCATAGGCAGTCAGTAGGACCCGCTTGGCCGCAGGAAAGATGGCACTGGCCTGTGCCAAAAACTCGACTCCACTCATCCCAGGCATCCGCTGATCGGCTAAAAACAGTGCCACTGTGTTGCCCCGTAGCTTGAGTTGTTGGGTTGCGTCTAAGGCAACGGCACCTGAGTCTGAGCGGACAATGCGAAAGCGATCGCCATACTGTTTGCGAAGATCACGGGCGATCGCCTGAAGTACTGCTGGATCGTCATCAATCGTTAAAATGACCGGTTTATCCATAGAGAGTCCTTAGCAGGAAGTAGCTAACTTAATTCTGCCATTTGTGCGGTCTAAGCTTAAGCCAGAAAAGCTTGACAGAGCCAAAATTTCGAATTTTGCATTCTGCATTGAGGACTTTGCAGGAAAGAAACTCTAACTATTCAACAATAATTCTGATTGTTAGCAATATTTTTTTAGTGTTTTCGTAAATCGGCGTATCTTTAAATAATTTACATGGCAGCAAGAGTAATTCCGTCTATGCGAGGTTCGCTCAACAAGCTGTTTAAGATTCTGACCGCTAGAAGATGGTTAGGATTAAGTTGTTTTGAGGATTAGTAACACTCTATGATTTTGCTTCCCTTGTGTATGGTTTAGAGGTCTGAGAAAACTTGGTTGGCGAGAGATAAAATCTTAGCCCCTAAGCTAGGCATAGAAAAGCTTGGATTACTCAAACTGAAAGGACTAAGAGGCTAAAACTAGTGCAGCTAAATCTTTGAAAATCAACTTATCTGATTAGATGTCCTTCTTTGGGGTGGAATTATGGGTGCCAACTATTGTTTCGTTGTGGTTACTGCCACACTGAGTGGCCGGGCGGGAACCCTCTCCACCCTCTCCACCCAGGCAAAGCCCCTCATTCCACTGCTTCCTATGGATTCCTAAAAGGGGGGAATGCTCTAAAGACGCAGGAACAGCAAGCGATTCAAATCCAGTTAGCCAACTCTCTAAGTAACCGATCTGTTCGCACTTCGGCAGCCCCATGAAAACGGCATATCGGATCGCTATCAATGCCTGTTTTACGGCTTCTGCGACTTGTGCCTGGAGCTTATGTTTGGCCAACTGATACTGATAGTGCCATCCCTTCTCACTCGTTGTGGACTGAGCTGGGAGGTAGAGGGGCGGCAGAGAATCCAATGCACGAGCCATAACTTCATCGGGCCGAATATAAGATTGAACTTGCTGGGGCAGCAACTCTATCTGTCGTTCTACTTCCCGTGTCACAAAACTCTTTGTCACGTTTAGGTAGGTCAGCTGAGGTGAGTGTAAGGTCTGACTAGGCATTGATATCCTCTATCTTTCCGCGTGGGGGGCTTGAGCTTTGCGGGTAATAGCTCTTAGTATCGAGATTTAAAGTTCAGGTTTGTTGAGGAAAATTGAGGTCTTGAATTCAGGTCCTGAAATTTTCCCGATAAACCTCGGGGAGTTTCGAGAAATAAAAATACCAATATTGCGATGCGTTACGATTCGCTTTAGCGGAGCCCTATCTCTCCGAGCCATACCTGGAAGGCTGTACAACACGCTACAAGCAGTCAAGTCTTTTCTGGAAATCTTCTTAGAGGCTAATTGGGCTATTCACTTAAGGCGGGAAATCTAGGTGACGCGAGAATCTCGAAGCCAGAAGTCAGAAGCCAGGAGCCAGAAGTCAGGAGCCAGAAGTTAGGAGAATACTGGATTCTGGTTCCTGACTCCCTACCCGGCCAAAGTTTTTCAGCTTGAACGGTATGCCGCTAATTGCCAGCAGCCTCAACATCGGTAGCTGTGAAACTGTCATCTGACAGGTTGTAGCTGAGATGTATCGTTAGGACTTACACAGTCATAGGTGCTCGAAGAGCGGTATCGTAAGTTCTAAGGGCGCAATGAGTGACAACTATCACAAGCTAGTACTAGTGCTTTGACGGAAGTGCCGGTCATTTCCTGTGCAGGCTTATCAAGTATTTTATTGATTGATTTTTATTTTTTAACAGGGCCTGACTTCTTGTAGCTGTGATAGTTCTGACAAGGTGTTCTGAATTAGTTTGATGTGAGAACATGGGAATGACTAACGAGATTTCCAATCCCCAGAAATACGATCTATTAATCCAAAGTGAGTTCTTTAACAAACTCTTGATTGATGAAAATGGTGCATCTCTAATTGATGAATTTGAGGTGTGGTTACTGACTTCTAAAATCAAAACAATTCGAGTGACGAAAGGGAAAACAATTTTCCATCAGGGTGAACCTGGAGAATCTGCTTATATTGTCGTTACCGGGAATGTGAATGGCAGAGTGGAATATCAGGAGGTAAAGGAAGCTAAAGAATTTGAAATGGGGGTCGGTACTCTTTTTGGTGAAATCAGCCTAATGACAGGTTTGCCAAGAACGGCCACAATCTACACCGAACAAGATGTTGAACTTCTAGAACTTTCTCAAGATACTTTTGTGAATTTGCTTTCCTTGCGATCGCAAATCCCAGAAATGCTATCAGACTTAGTAGTTGAACGACAAAAAAGTGATGCTGAAGTGTTAAACCGTCTTCAAGCACTCAGTAAGACTGAGATCGCGGCCACTCAAAAACGAGAAAACGTTCTCAGGCGATTTTCGAGCATTCTAGCTGAGCATACAGCTTCTGACTAACTTCCTCGTTAACACTGACCTCAATACGAATTATCCCGATGCGAATTGAGCTGGGAAACTCTGGTTGGGGCAAGCGTCAGGTTTCGACAGTGAACTAACCACTCCACCACTCCATCCTTTACCTGCATGGGCGAAACATGGGTGCCAAGAACTTCGTCACTACGCTGCAGTTACGAACCTAAGACCTTGCCCCTTTACACTCCTCTAACTTTCTATACAGCTCCTAACTGGCCAAAACGTTAATTGAATTCTGGTCAGCTGTTTCGGTTTGTAATGCCCTCAGCCTAGCCTCTTCCGCCAGACTCTTCGCCAATTGCGCTTTGATTTGACGACGGACAATCTGGCGATATTCCAAGAAATGTTCACTGAGGGCGCAGGTGGCGATGTAGTGATCCCACACGCCAGGATTTTGACGCAGGATGCGGAACCAATTCCACCAGAACTGCAAGCGAGTTTTACGGACAACCCCTTGACGCCAGCAAACTGTCAAGAGTGCCCGAATGGCCACTGCATCGATTTTACGAAGTCCGGCTTTGTGCTTGGGCGCACCCATTTTGACGAAATGGCGATAAGTACGGTTCAGATAAACCAGGGGATCGTACAAGCGGCTGAAGGCGTCGACGAACTCGTTCGCAATGTCTTCCAGGGGACGGGTCGGTACAAAGTTCATCAGGTTGGTTTGGTTGCCAATGACGTCTTGTTGATCCCGCAGACGACCTTCTTTCTCCAAGCGATGCCAGAGGGCGGTGTCTGGCAGTGCCTGCAACATGCTGAAAAAGGCTGTTGGAATGGTTGTTTGTTCCACGAACTGGACAATGCGATCGCCCGCCCCAGCTTTTTCCCCATCAAAGCCAATGATGAAACCTGCCATTACTCGCAGTCCAGCCTGCGTAATCGTATCGACGGACTCTGCCAGAGAATCCCGCATATTTTGGAACTTCTTAGTATGCGACAGGCTTTCCACATCTGGTGTTTCGATGCCTAGAAAAACGGCATTGAAATTGCAGTCCACCATCAACTCCAAAAGCTCGGGATCTTTGGCTAAGTCAACCGAGGCCTCGGTATGAAACCGGAAGGGATAATTATGGTCCCGCATCCAGTCTTTCAGGTCATGCAAAAGCAATTTGACATTGCGTTTATTGCCAATGAAGTTATCGTCAACGAGGAAGACGGCACGCTGCCAGCCCAACTCATACAAGCATTCCAGTTCGGCCAGCAGTTGCGCTGGCGTCTTGGTACGAGGCTTACGACCATAGAGCACAATGATGTCGCAAAATTCACACTGAAAGGGACATCCCCGCGAAAACTGAACCGACATATTGTCGTAGGCGGTGAGGTCGAGTAAATCGAAACGGGGTACGGGCGTTGTGGTCACATCTGGTTTCTCGCTAGCCCGGAAAGTCCCGCGAGGCTGTCCCTGTTCTAAGGCCTGGACTAGCATCGGTAGGGTGATTTCCCCTTCATCAAGCACCAGATAATCGGCACCCGCTATTTTGGCTTCTTCTGGCAGAGCTGTGACGTAGGGGCCACCTACAGCGACTTGCTTGCCCCGTCGCTTGGCTTCTTGAATCTGATCTAAAAAGTCCTCTTTTTGGACAATCATGGCCGAAAGAATTACGATGTCGGCCCACTCCCATTCTGCTTCCGTCACTGAGCGGACGTTGCGATCGACGAGTTTAAATTCCCACGTTTGGGGCAAAATCGCGGCGACGGTAATGAGTCCTAAAGGCGGTAACAGGGCCTTGCGATCGACCAGTGACAATACCTTTTCAAAGGACCAAAAGCTTTTCGGAAATAGTGGATAGAGAAGTAAAACGCGCATTCGTTGACCTCAAATTATGGAGTGATTAAGATGCAGTCTTTTGGTTTTCTTCTCGCCCCCTATGCACAATGATTTTGCTCACAACTCAGCGTCTACTTTAAGTCTTTTCTACTTTCTCGCTGTTGGTTTTTAAGCTCTTAGGCTTGTCTATTAGAAGGTTAGAAAAGGGTCGTCAACCTGGGTAAACTTTAGGTCTAAATTCGAGAGAGTTTTAAAGTGATTTTTCATAAATACGATAGGTTTTGTAAATGGTCCCACCTGCCGCCTCAATCAGTTTGCGAGAAGGCATATTATCCTCCCAAACCCAGGAAAGCTCAGCTCGCTTGTAAGGTTTTCCCTTCTGAATTCCACCTTGCATACCCAGGTGAATTAAGGCCAGTGGTAGCATTTTGCGGCGATATTCCGGCAGGCTACAAATAGCAATCACACGGCCCTGATCAATTTGGCGTCGATACCAGAGAAACTTAAGCATGCCTAGCCAGTTGAGTTTGCCATTCACGTGCTTCAAAACAATGTTGTAGTCTGGCAAGCCCATCCAGAAGCCCACCATTTTGCCACTATCTTCAGCGACTGGGAAAACATCTGGATCGACTAAGGACTTCAAGTCTTTAGCTTCCTCTAAAAACTCTTCTTCACTGCGGGGCGTAGAACTCCAACTGTCTCGAAAGGACTCGGTGAAAATACGATAGAGACTACGACAATCTTGCTCAAACCCTTCGCCTTTAAGCCGAATTGGCCGAAATGAAAGACCTGATTTGCAGGCAATGTGATAGCCTTTTTCAAATTTCTTAGCTAGCGCATGATCAAGTACCGGAAAGTCGTAAGCATAAGCATCTTTGGCTTTTTGCCATCCCCCCTTTTCGATCAAACCAGGATAGTAAGTGGGGTTGTAAGGCATCATCATCATCGGGGGTGAGTCAAACCCATCGATCAAAAAGAAGCCATTGTTGTGAATGGACAAATCAATGGGGCCTCGGACGATCGCAATTTGGCGATCGCGTAACCACCGACAGGCGGCTTCTAACAGTGCCTCAGCGACAGCCCCATCATTAATTGCCTCGAAGTAACCAAACAACCCTACGGCCTGGTTCTCTTTTTCCACCAATCGCTGATTGACAGCCGCCACAATGCGTCCCACTGGCTGGCGATCGCGCAGGGCCAGAAACGCCTGAAACTGGCAATACTGGGCCATCAAACTGGCTGGCGAAAGCTGTTTAGCGATGCTACTGCGTAAAGGCGGCACCCAATTGGGATCATCACGGTAAATATGAGCTGGCAAATCCAGAAAAAGCTCCAGATCATTAGCTGCCGTGACCACTCGAATTTCCACGGGAGTTGTGGCTGAGGTCATAGGCTTACACAGGGGTGAGTGGAGATGCGATTTAAGCCGGAACCATCTCCGGGCTAATGGAAGAGGTGTCAGCAGGATAAAGCGCATCCCGCGTGGCTACCATCGCTTCTACCAAACGATCCATTTCCTCCTCTGTGTGTAGAGCATTGGCGACAATACGAAGACGTGGTTTAGCGACAAACCAAATGGGCGAAATCCAAATCCCAAAGGTCTCAATCATGTAACGGCCAAACTCCTTGGGGTTGAGTTCTGGTGGCAATAGGACTGGAATCACATTAGTTTCGCCGATGGCCTCAAAGCCTGCCTCCAATAGTCCCTGACGCAGATAGCGGGCGTTGGTCTGCAAAGTTTGGACTCGCTGCGGTTCGCTTCGTAACTGGCGAATGCTGGCCAGTGCTGCTGCTGTTAAAGGAGGGGCTAGCGATATGGTCCCGATCGACGTCGGGCAAACATCCATCAGGTCAGTGAATTCGCGCGAGTGGCTGCTCAGTGCGGCTCCGGCTGAGGCTGCAAACTTTGAAAACGTCGTCATGATGATGGGCACCAAACCCCGGTCCAAAACTTGTTGGGGGGTGATGTTGAAGTGCTCATAAATACCCCCTCCCTTGACGCCCAGGGCACCACTGGCATGAGCCTCATCCATCACAATGACGCTGCCGGGATAGGGTTCTAATACCTGAATCATTTCAGGTAGCGGCACAATATCGCCGTCCATGGAAAATACGGCATCGGAAATCAGCAAAATGCGATCGTCGGGACGCGCATAGCGCTTTAGCTTACGAGCTAAGTCATGCATATCGCAGTGACGGTAGGGCTTCACTTGCACCCCAGCACCATTGCCAAAGACCTTGCCCGAGCGAGTATCTGCATTCACCACGGCTGAAACGATGCAGCCATGGTTGAGCACGTCTGTAAAAATCAGTGTTCGACGAGTATTTTGAAAACCTGGAACCGGTGCTGCAAAATGACAAAACCCATCTACTAACGCTTGTATTGCCATCCAAGCATTGATAAACAGATGCGTATGGGGCAGCTTTTTAAAGTCCGAAATTTCTTGCTCTAACTGCCGATGCAAATCAATCCGACCACTCAGGGTCGGGCAGGAACTGTTAGAAGTCCCGTATTGCAAGATGGCATCAATCGCAGCCTGTTGAACGGCATCGGATTGAACAAGGCCCAAAATATCGTTAGTACAAAAAGTCAGAACTTGATGCCGTTTGCCAGTATGAGATTCTTCAATTTCGACTTGATTTCCACGTTTGCGGTGGCATATGTAGTGGTCGGGATACAAGTCACTGGCATAAAGCCCTTGCATATATTCTTGAACAACTTCCATAATCCAATCTCACACCTGTCCTAAGAACTCAGATTTTCTGTCGACAATCCATAGTGATTTGAGCGGATCCGGTAGCTGAATCAGAGAAGGTAGAGTCATCGAATATACTCTGCAGGGTCACTCTATTCAGAGTACCAGGATCGCGGTTTTTTCGGGATTTTCTAACCGTACACGATTCGGGCGGTTGGCTTTCGCTAAGTTTGAATCACCACCAGCGCAACTGTAAGTAGCCCCGCTCGGATTGGCTCAGTTCACTTTCTGTTAGCCAGTCCACCCATTGGTAAGTGCCAAACACATGGTCCCACCAGTCTACAGCGAGCCCGAAGTTGTGATGCCACATACCGTACTTGTGGTGTACATAATGCACTGGCATCTTCATCCAGAAGCACTTGGTGGGATTTTCGTGCTGTAGTTGATGGGCGTAAGCTGAAAAAGCGGCATAAATGAACGCTCCCAAGGACCATCCCAGGCCCGCCGACAACGATACAAAAAACATCGGCACCACGACCACAAAGCTACCTCGGATGTAGTCACGAAATTCCCAAATGACTCCCTGGCCTTCATTACGACGGTGGTGGTCGCGATGGCGCTCACCGAGTTTGAGCGGCTGATGCATGAGGCGATGAATCCAATATTCGACCAAGCTAGCCAAAATAAAGGCGGCAAGGAAACAAACGATCGCGGTTATCAATTTTTCCATGAATTGATTTGACGAGTCTTGCTCTGATAAGTGATAGGGCCAATTTAGTGTAAAACTTGCGGAATAAAGTTGTCACTGAACACGTAAGGAGGAAAGGGTACCCGTTTAAGGGCATTTCTCAAAATGAATATACCGCTGTAGGTTGGCCTCGAGGTACAGCCCCAATGCTCCGATCGCGTAATTTCTTTACTTCGCGATCGCTTAAGGTGGTAAATCCTGGTTGAGTAGAGGCAGGAAGCAGGCATCGGGAGGCAGGCTTAGATGTGAACGCTCAGCCAAACAGAGTTTACTTTTTGGCGGCTTGGCGGATCGGAGGGAAACTAAAGCAATGCAATATCCATGGCGGGACAGTAAGCTCTTCGTTCTACTGGCAACTGGCTCGTTGATTGTCATGACCGGGGCGGTGATTGCGCCAATTCTGCCCAAAATGATCCAGCAGTTGTCGCTTGATCCGGCTGTGGCAGGCTATTTAGTCAGTGCTCACTATCTGACGGTTGCCCTATTCAGCCCCTTATTGGGAATTCTGGCCGATCGCACGGGGGCAGTGCGTGTTCTGGTTACTTCGCTGTTACTCTATGCCGTCTTTGGAGCAGCCGGTGGCATTCTGCATGACTTTGTGCCCATTCTCATTACACGGGTCCTCGTCGGAGCCGCAAGTGGTGGGATCGCTGCGGCTAGTTTGGGCTTACTCGTAAGGCGTTATGAAGCAGAAGCCGTACGTTCTCAGGCGATCGCCTATGTCGCCACCGTACTGACCCTCGCGAACATTTTTTATCCCGTCCTGGCAGGTTTGATTGGTAACTGGAATTGGCGTTGGGTATTTGCCCTATATGGCCTTGGCATTCCCATGGCACTACTTGTCGCCGTTAATTGGCACAAGGATCAAGAGCCGGGGAGTAGAGGCCGCAAAAGCGATGAAGAGAATGATGCCACAAGTGACGTAGCCAGTCAGCCTGAAACTCAAAATGTTGATGTTCAGCCCCCGACAGATAGCAGGCGTCCACCAAAGTTGCTCGATGTGGTCTGTCGCTGGTACCCTTTGCAGCTCTACGCGACACAATGCCTGGTCGCGGCGATCGCCCATGCCACCATCATCTACTTGCCGCTTTACTTGAAAGCCACGCTCAATGCTGGGACGTTACTGATTGGCCTGGTTTTGGCTGCTCAGGGGTTGGGCGCAGCTGCGATCGCGGCTTTCGGCGTCCGGCGACTGGGGCAACGCTTTGGTTTGGACCGAGCCACATCTTTGGGACTCGGCATTATGGCACTCATTCTGACGACGATCCCACAGCTCCAGCAGCTACCAACGATACTGCCCTGCGTCATTTTATTCGGTGTGGGTCTTGGTATTGTCGTACCCAGTCTTTATAACCTGATGTCCAACTTAGCTCCATCAGGATTGCAGTCAACGGTATTAGCCATTGGTGTGGGATCGAACTTTTTAGGACAGTTCATCTCCCCTGGAGTGTTTGGCTTTGTCTTGAGTTGGCAAGGGCTACCCCCGGTGTTTTACGGAGCCGCCGTGATGGCATTGATGTTGGGTATCTGGTTAGTGGGAGTGAGGGGTGATGGAGTGAGGGGTGATGGGGTAATGGGGTGATGGGGCTACGGTGTATACCAAGTCTTCACCTAACCGATGCTGCCGCTGTCGCCGGAGAATCCATCTATTTTCCCAACGCCTGACTGTCCTGATTCCTTTTACTCTCAATGCTTTAACTTTCTTTCTCCACAAACTCATTCAGCTTTCCCATCCTCATGCTACGATGCACACCAATGAAAGCTTTGAGAATACGTTAAGCACAAGCTGTACCTATGCAAGAGCGGTTTGTTAGAGCATTCGTTTTGTTTTTTGTCCTTACCGTTGCCTTCGGGATTCTGGAGCGGCTGTGGCCGAGCATCCCGAAGCAGGCTAAATGGCGTAAGGGAGTCTGGTTAGACACAATTTACTGGTTTGTCACGCCTGTGTTTAGCCAGATCCTGAGTATGGTCTGCATCGGCATTGTTATGTTGCCGTTGTATATTGCCCTGGGGCGATCGCTGGCCTGGGATGACATCTTGACTGGATATGGTCCCATTGCTCAATTTCCTCTTTGGCAACAGGGCGCGATCGCTGTCATCATCGGCGATTTTGTGGGCTACTGGACACATCGTTTGCATCATTCCCGGATGCTTTGGGATTACCACGCGATCCATCACAGTTCCGAAACGATGGATTGGCTTTCAGCCGTACGCCTACACCCTATTAACGATGTTGTGACGCACGTCGGCCAAGCAGCTCCTCTACTGCTTTTGGGATTTTCGCCACTTGCGGTTGAAGCTTATGTGCCGATCTTGTCGATACATGTGGCCATGATCCATGCCAACCTTTCCTGGAACTTTGGCCCCTTTCGTTACTGGCTTTCCAGTCCAGCATTTCACCGCTGGCATCACACAATGGACAAAGATGGCCAGGGCCGAAATTTTGCTGGCATGTTCCCTATCTACGATATTCTCTTTGGCACCTACTACTTGCCTAAACGACAACCCGGCAACTTTGGGATCGAGGGTGAGACTATGACCGAAGACTTCTTGGGTCAAATGCTTTATCCTTTCCGCAATTGGCGGTTCTTAAAGCGGTTTAAGAAACTTAAGTTTCAGCGTGATCGTTGAGGGTTTTTTGGGGCCAGGCATTGGGTAAATAACTGCTGTGCTACACATGAATCTCTTTGCCCAAATGTCTCGTCCGTTCAGGTTTTTAGTTGCCACTCAGGTTTTTCGTTATTGCTGGTTAATGGTTGATAGTTAATCTTTAGTCATATCAATTGATTCACCATGAACTACGAACCATGAACTACAAGCCATAAACCACAAAACCCTTCTGAGATTCACTAGGTTAAGCAGCTATGGGATCTACAGTCGCTCTAGAAAGCCAAATCATCCAAAATGACGTTCGCGAAGTGGGTATTAACGAGAATCGTTGGTATCCATTTGCCTGGGCTAATCAACTTAGGGAATTTCCAGGAAAGAATTTACCAATTGCAGTCGTTCTATAGGATGGGCACACTTCGTTTTGCCCATCTTACGGTCTGTATTATCGCAGCGTAACGCACCAAAGCATGGGTATTTTTATTTCTGGAAGTCTCCTTAAGGTAAATCACGTCATCCCAGTGACTGTTTGGCAAAAGTCGATCGCGGTTTATCGCGATATTCAGGGTCAGGTTTATGCCTTGGAGAACGCTTGTCCCCACAAGGGCATTGAATTACATCTAGGGGAAGTGCAGGGCGATCGCCTTGTTTGTTCCTATCACGGTTGGGAATTTGATAGCAGCGGTCAATGCGTCAATATCCCTTATTTTGAGAAGGATCAGAAGCTGCCAAGGGTCTGTGCTCGGAGCTATCTTGCAGCTGAACGCTAGCGCATACTTCCGCCGTCAAGTACTAGTTTTTGACATTCAGCAATCTACCAACCTGACCTGCTCTCGATCAATAGCAGGCGATCGCCAGAATGAATAAGCTAGTTCGTCGAGGGATAGTTATCAATACATGCACGCTGTGAAGCTCCAGTATCTTTATCGTCGTTATCAGCGCTTAATTTCCATCGCAAACATCCCTTGATATGAAGTCAAATTACAGATTTTCTTTAAGCTACGCAGGCACTCTGAGCATCCTTAGCCTTAGCAGTGTTCAATTAATGAGTCTTGCAGCTTTAGCCGCAGTGCCCCTTCCCACGGATTATCATCGCGATCGAGCCCTGGAACCAGAGCAATTAGAGAACCGTAGCTTCTCACAAACGCCAACATCAACGCCCAATAAAACGCTTTTCGAAGCCAGCGAAACTTTGGCCAGCCACATCCCACAGCCCTTCGCAAATTCTCTGTCGGCAGGAGTCATTGCAAAGGTCCAAGAATCCCCTGATGCAGCAGCTTGGCAAACCCGACAGCAGGCCGGTGAACGGAATACCAATGACCTTGATAAAGCACATAAGCTGGATCAACCAAACCGCTTTAGCGATACAGAGTCGCCCTATTTTGAAGCTCCAGCAGTTCGCCAAGGGCCGTTAGGTGTCCATGCACCAGAGGTGGCTACGAGTCAAAACAACCGGACCAAGGAGGTTGCATCCACATTTCGTCTGATTCAAACCCTCTATGACAACGACGGTGACGGCACGACCGACACTATCGAAACCTTGCAATACGATGCCAACGGTAATGTGACTCAAAGCGCTGTGGATCAAGATGGCGATGGTACGGCGGATCATATTGAAACCTTGGAATATGATGCCAACGGTAATGTGACTCAAAGCGTTGAGGATCAAAATGGCGATAGCACGGCAGAGCGTATTGAGAAGTTTCAATACGATGCCAATAGCAATCTGACTCATCACTCTGTTGATTCCGACGGTGATGGTATGGCGGAGCGCACCGAAACCTCGGAATATGATGCCAGTGGCAATCGGCTTAAAAATGCCTATGACTCTGATGGCGATGGCACGGCAGAGCGGATCACGATTTCTGAATACGATGCTAACGGCAATGTAACCCAAATTTCCGAGGATAATGATGGTGACGGCATCGTTGAGCAAATCACGGTTTTTGACTACGATGCCAACGACAATCTGACTAGACGCTCTGTTGATTCTGATGGTGATGGCACGGCAGAGTCCATCACAACCTTGGCATACGATGCCAACGGCAACCAGACGCAACACTCTATTGACTCTGACGGCGACGGCACAGCTGATAGCATCCAAATCTCGGAATACGATGTCAACGGCAATCAGATCCAGAGCTACTGGCTCGCCAATGTCGTCTCGGATCGCATCACGACCTACGAATACGATGCCAACGGCAATCTGACTAAAAGTGTCTCTGATAACAACGGGGATGGCACTACTGATAGCATCACCACCTATGAATATGATGCCAACGGCAATATGCTCCAAGTCATCTATGACACAGATGATGACGGTATCGCGAATGCTGCCATCACCTTTGAATACGATGCCAATGGCAATGCGACTAAAACTATTTATGACGACGATGGGGATGGCACGGCCAATAGTATCAAAATCTATGAATATGATGCCAACGGCAATATGACTCAAAGCATCGATGATGCTGATGGGGATGGCACAGCCGATAGCATCGAAACTATTACATACGACATCAATGGCAATGCGATTCAAAGGGCCTATGATTATGACGGTGACAATGCGCTGGAGCAAATCACCACCTTTGAATATGATGCCAATGGCAATGTGACTAAAAGTGTTTATGACGCTAACGGTGACGACACAGCCGATAGTATCGAAACCATTAGATACGATGCCAACGGCAATGCCATTCAAAGAACCTATGATTATGATGTCGACGGCACACCAGATGCGATTAGCACCTATGAATACGACGCCGATGGCAACATGACTCAAGGGATCTCTGATGCTGACGGGGATGGCAGGGCAGAGAGTATCGAAACCATTAAATATGATGCCAACGGCAATGAGCTGCAAAGAACCCTTGATTATGACGTCGATGGCACGCCGGACAGTGTCTTTACCTATGACTATGATGCCAATGGCAATATGACCCAAGGTGTCTATGACTATGATGGCGATGGCAGGGCAAATAGTATCGAAACTGCTGAATATGATGCCAATGGCAATGCTATTCAGAGCGCCACTGACGAAAATGGTGACGGCATACCAGAACTCATTGAAATCGCTACATACGATGCCAATGGCAATAAGACCCAAAGTGTTGTTAACCATCACGGTGACGGCAACGCTATAGAGAGCATCAGTAACTCTGCCTACGATGCCAACGGTAATGTGACCCAAAAGTTACTTGACCACGACGGCGATGGTACGCCCGATCTTGTCCTCTTCTATGAATACGACGCCAACGGTAATGTGACCCAAGAGTCCTACGACCACAGCGGCGATGGCACACTGGATTCTATTCACACCTATGAATACGACGCCAGCGGCAATTTGACTCAACAATCCTCCGACGTCGACGGCGATGGGATGCCGGAGTTTGTCAGGACCAATGCCTACGATGCCAACAGCAATGTGACTCAAAGCGTCTATGACAACGACGGGGATGGTACCCCAGATCGCGTTGTCACCTTTATATACAAAGAGGCTTTATAGACCTGTGGCGACACTAAGCGCAAATTCGAGGGTGTAAAAGAAACCGATGATTTGATTCATCATGGGCCATTTCAGACGTTTCCGCTTACACTGCGATCCGGAATGAGTGGTCCTACGACCGGAGTTATTAGTAGGCGTTATCAAGTGACTTAGTAGCTCCAGGGTAAAAATCTTTACAGAAAAAGCACCCGTATCTAAACGAGTTGCGGCGTAAATTGATTACAGCCATCATTGTTTTGATGCATATATTCCGGAAATCGTACGTTCCAGCAAAACGGATCCTATAAGGCAAACATGCATACCCCTTGGATGTAGCAAAGTCCAGCTGTGGAAATAGTTTTTTAGCATAGTGAGGCACATACACATGCAATTTCTTTCCCGATTTTTAACGGTTTCAGGGTTGACCTTAGCGGCACTGGTGACAACAACCTTATCGGCTGTAACAGCGGCTGGTCCAGCAACACTGGCTGAAACCGAGCGGATTGATGATATAAACCTGGCGCAATTTCAAGATGCAAGACCACGGATTACGGTTTTGCCCTTAAGCCATGGGGATGTTAGCTCTGACTACTGGTGGTGGTACAACTATGATCAAGGCCAGGGAGCAGCTCGCGGTATCACAGAACTTCTGGTGAACGAGCTAGTTAACGATGGTAGCTATTCTTTGCTTGATAGTAGCCAGTTTAGTAGTGCTGATGATGAAGGCACTGCGCTAGAGATGGCTGAAGAGAATGATTTGGATGCCGTTTTAATCGGCACGATTACTCAGTTTGATCTACAAGATAGTGCGCAGTGTGCCAACGTACCTTTTGTCGGGACTGTTTGCAACAATGAGACCAAAGCGATCGTCCAACTAAATGTGCGGCTAGTCGATCCCATCTCGAAAACGGTCATTGCAACTGCGCAAGGAGAGGGCGATGCAGTTTCCGCCAGCTTTGGTGTTTCGCTTAACCGTGCTCCCGATATTAATAGTGAAGAGCAGCGAGTAACGGACGAACTTTTATCCGATGCTACTGAAAGAGCGATCGAACAACTAATGCCTGAAATTGTTGCGGCTCAAGATAGTTTCTAGAACGTAGTAACTTATGACGGGATATTTTTCTAAGAGGATTTCCCAGAATGAATACATGACTGCGATTGGGGTCGAGGTCTGAAACCCAACACTGCGATCGCGTAATTTCTTGCTTAGCGATCGTCTAAGGACAGGAATCAGGAATCAGGAATCAGGAGTTAGGAGTTAGGAGTTAGGAGTTAGGAGTTAGGAGTTAGGAGTTAGGAGTTAGGAGTTAGGAGTTAGGAGTTAGGAGTTATACCGAATCCGAATGGCTAATCCCCATTATGGGAAATAGGTGATACCTGTAGAGACGCGACCTGTCGGTACAGCCGCAAGATTTGGCCTCTACCCTCTACCCTCCACCCTCCTGACGCCTCGCTCCTGTAAGGCTTTTCCCTTCTCGCAGAGTATTCTCTCGCCACCCAAATTTCCCGCCTTAAGGGATACCCCATTAAATAGATGCTTCTGTGTCTTAATCTCTTTCTTCGGCAAAATATTCCTGGAAGTGGTTAACTATTACCTTTATGTATTCTCTGGCTTTCCCCTTTTCAAGGTCGTAGCTTTGTTTCATTGTGCCGTCCATAAATACATCATTTAACCCAGCCCAGACAATCAAAATCCACCTTTACAGAATTAGTTATTTTTTCTCTGAAAATCACCTTGTTCCAACCCGCCTGTATCACTGCATAACTTCTTTGGAAGTTATTATTCCTTAGCACATGAGGTTTCCATGGCCGACTATCGTTCTTTGTTACTAAGCGCAGTGACTATCGGCGCAACAATTTTCGGCATATCTGCAACTGCTTATGCAGAATGGCCCTCAGAAGCTGACGAAGCCAATGTGACAGGTAGTTTTGACTACACATATACCGGCTCCGATGGAGCTGAAGCGTTTGACCTTAATATTCAAGTTTTATCGAATCGTTGGTTGTATTTGAATTGGCAACTTGCAGATGGATTTTGGACTGATCCTGAGGGTTTAACTGAAGATTGGTTGGATAACTATTGGGATTCGTGGAGACACTATATTGACTGCAACACAGGTAATAGATATATCGAACTTGTTCTGACTGATACTGGAGCCCAAGAAGCTGGGTTTGGAGTCTACAAGTGGGAATGGGATGCCAGTACTGACACTTGGAGCATATGGCATGATGATGAGATTGTTTACAGTGGTGAGAGCGCATGGGAAGAAGAGGAAAACCAAGCCTCAGAAATGTGTCAACAGGCTGGCTTATCGGACGGCGTAACTACCACACTTGAGCCCTCATCCACTGCCAGCCCAGAACCTTCATCCACCTCTAGCCCTACTCCTGCCACAAACATCCAAATTGCTGGAAGCTACGTCGCGCCGACCACCGCAAACTCCCTCAGCAACATCGGTGAACGGATGGCGGCGGAAGACGAACCCGAGTTAGCCACCACCTACCTCAAAGGAGCCCTTGAGGAATACGAACAAGCCCGCCTCAACCCCAACGCTCCCCAACCCACCAAAGAAGAAGTTGAACGCACCTATCGCCTGCTGGCAGCTACCTTATTAGAACAAGATCGCACCATCGAAGCACAAGAAACCCTGGATGCCTTTACGGTTTGGGAGCTGGCTTATTACTTTGATATTGCTGCTCCGAGAACAGCGATGCGGATTTCTCAACAACCAGCATCTCACCCCTATGCTCAAGCCAAAGCGCTGCCCTCATACCCTACCGGTATGAAGCCCAATCAAATTGCCAGTGCCGATGTTTCCAGCTCTCCCGTGACTATTCTGCAGGCAGAGCGCGATATTCTCTTGGCCCATGATGCCGACCAAGCCGGAGCCATGGCGTCTGGCATCGAACTCGCTCGACTACTGGAAATTGAGCCTTCCCAACGCACCGCTGCCCAAAATGACCGCATTGCCCAGCTAACCGCCTTGGAAAACGACATCAATCGCGACTTTAATGCGTTCATTGCCCGCCCCAACATCCGAACTCGCGTCGATGAACTCAGTGACAACTCCCAGCGGCAAACCGTCAATCCCAGCTACTTTAACCAGCTGCGGGACAAGCTCGCGCAACTGGACGCAGCCGTGGTGTATCCGCTCATCCTGGAAGACCGCATCGAGCTTGTTGTCACCACCTCCCAAACGGCCCCTTTACGACGCACGGTGTTTGTTGATCAAGGTGAGGTACAGGCAAGTGTTAGCGCGTTTCGCCGTAGTTTGCTACGACGTGGCGATGTAATGCAACGGGCTCAACAGCTTTACCAGTGGTTAATTGCACCCATAGAAGATGATCTCGCAACCGCTGGTGTCAAAAGCATCCTCTATGCGCCCTACGGTCAGTTACGCTACATTCCCCTGACCGCACTGCATGACGGTGATCAGTGGCTGGTTGAAAACTATGGCGTTAATACTATTACTGCCCTCTCGCTGCAAGAACTCACGGCTGAACGAAAGGCCGATCCGCGTGTTCTGGCGGGTGCGTTTGCCGATCGCACCCTGGAGTACACGGTCCCCTTGGGCGATCGCTCCGCCACCATGAGTGGCCTACCGTTTGCGGGCCGTGAAGTTGAGCTGTTAACCGCCGAGCGCGACAATCACACGCTGCTGATCGATCAAGACTTTAGCCTGGATGCGGTGTTGCCGATTATGCGCAATTTTGACGTCATCCACTTTGCCACCCATGCGGCCTTTATCCCCGGTAGCCCAGAGAACTCATTCATTTTGTTTGGCAACGGTGACAGAGCAACGTTGGCTGATATAGCTGAGTGGGTTTTG
>JBCBTQ010000031.1:0-35202 GCA_039818605.1 Cyanobacteria bacterium J06639_14
AAACTGCTCAAACCCTAGCTCTGATGAGCTTATTTAGGAATAAGCACTATTACTCATTGCATGACTGGGATGCACCCGATGGTCAGTTTGTCGGAGTTTGTGCAACCGATATTATTCTTTCTAGAGAATTAAATGAATTCCTTAGAAGTCTAAGAATTAGTAAGTCAGGTATTGCCTTTATTGTAGAACCCTCTGGCTTATTGCTGGCAAGTTCTACTAAAGAACCGATCACTTCCGGAAGTGGTGAAAATACAAAATTACTCCCCGCTGGCGAGAGCGAAAATCCTCTGATTCAAGGTGTTATCCAGTATTTGAGTAATACTTATGAAAGTCTAGAAAGAGTCGAATCTTCACAACATAACTTCCTCATCGAAGGTGAACGCCAGTATCTCCAAATTGTACGCTTCAATGATCGGTATGGAATTGATTGGATCGTTGTACTTCTAGTCCCTGAAAATGATTTTATGGAGCGCATTAATCATAATACCCAAATCACATTTTTTTTATGCCTAATAGCATTAATTGTGACCATTCTCATTGGATTAATGATTACACAATGGCTGACTAAACCTTTACAGCAGCTCAGCGATACGGCGAGAGGTATTGCTAATGGTGATTGGTATGAAGTTACTGAAATTGAGCGCTCTGATGCTATTGGGGACTTGTCACGCTCATTTGTGACCATGACCCAACAGCTTAAAAGCTCTTTCAAGACTTTAGAGAAACGCATTGAAGAACGAACGCTTGAGATTATTCAACTCAATCAAGAGTTGCGAGGATTAGCCAATATTGATGGCTTAACTCAAACTGCAAATCGCCGCTACTTTGATCATTTTCTGGAAAAGGAATGGCAAAGGCACTTACGAGATCAACAGCCTCTAACCCTCATATTGTGTGATGTTGATTATTTCAAGCAATACAATGATGTTTATGGGCATGTTGCTGGCGATCGCTGTTTACAACAGATTGCTCAGATTCTTATTCGAGCCGTACAGCGTCCTGCTGATTTGGTGGCTCGCTATGGCGGAGAGGAATTTACCATTATCCTGTCTAAAACTGATGTGGATGGAGGTATGCATGTTGCAGAAAACATCAAAAAAATGCTTCGTAAAATGCAAATTCCTCACAGTAATTATGAGAGGCAATATGTCACGATTAGTATGGGGATTGCCAGTGTAGTTCCAAGTTTTCAGATAACTTCTCAGGCACTTATTCTCATGGCTGATCAGGCTTTATATGCAGCTAAGTCAAAGGGGCGTGATTGCTATTGTATTGCGGCGGATTCCGTGCGAATCGAAAGTGCTGAAATCGGAGAGTGATAGGTAGCCATTCAGCTAAAAATCCTGATAATACCATTTCCTCCAATCATCGCTACACCTGACGAATCTGTAGGGGTGCACAACCGTGTACCCTAGCCAAAATGTATAGCGGTTACTTGCAGGATCGGTATTATTTTTGTCTTCGACAGTTATCACAATGTCCGCAACTATTGAGTCGTTGGGCATCTTGACGAAAGCCAAATTGCTGCAGGATTAACTGCCAGCGACAGTCGCGACTGTGAAAGAAACGAGTCATGGCTTTTTCTGGGTCTTGGCCCCAACTTGGGGAGGATAATTTGCCCGATCGCAGACGATAGCGAAACGGATCTAGCCATTCCAGTCGACCTTGGCTGTGCAGATAGGAGAGGGCGATCGCGCCGTCCCTGAACGCTTGCTGAACCGCTTGCAGGGTTCCCTCCGGCGGGATTTGAGCAGCTAGTGTGATGGCCTTCTGCTGAACCGCTTGGAGCTGACTGCGAAAGAATTTGGATCGCTGGCGATCTGTGGGGTCCAGGAGTCCAGTGGGTTCGCTGACTAGAGAAAGAGCATGGGCTCGATTGCCATCGCGTCCGGCACGACCAATTTCTTGCACGTATTCTGTCAACAGTGTCGGTACTTGAAAGTGGGTCACCCAGCGTAAATCAGGTTTGTTGACGCCCATGCCAAAAGCATTGGTGGCGACGACCACTTGCACTTCATTTTGAATCCAGGCATGTTCGCGCTGGCGGCGATCGCCCGCAGGCAAGCCAGCATGGTAGGCCACGGCTCGATAGCCCTTTTGGCTAAGCCAGCTGGCGAGACCTTCACTATCGCGACGAGTTCGTACATAGACCAACCCCGTCTGCCCCGAGTGCTGTTGCATAAACTTCACCAGGGCTTGCTGCCGTCCCCGAGGCGTCCAGACTGTTTGGACCGTTAGGTCAAGGTTGGCCCGGTAGGGACTGAGGCGCACTACCTTAGGCGAAACCAGCTTTAAGGTTTGGCGAATCACCTGTTGAGCTGTCGGATCGGCGGTTGCCGTGAAGGCCGCGATCGGAATCCGGGTTCCCTTTGGTTTATGGGCTAGGAGTGCTTGTCGAGCCACTCCCAAACGCCGGTAGGCGGGGCGAAAGGTTTCCCCCCATTGCACCAAACAGTGGGCTTCATCCAATACCAAACCGTTGATGTGTAACTGAGGTTGGATCAAGCGCTCCCAAACAGGTTTACTCAAAAGCCCTTCAGGAGAAAGATATAGCAGCTTGAGTTGTTGTCGCTCAAGGGCCTTCAAAGCTGTGTATCGTTCTCGTTTCGATAGTTCGCTATGCAGCGTGGCCGCTGGCAAGCCCAGTTGACGTAGTTCCTGAATCTGGTTCTCCATAAGTGCTACCAGTGGGGAGAGGACCAGCGTTACCCCCGTCTGTAGCAAGGCTGGTAGTTGAAAACAGAGCGATTTTCCCCCACCGGTTGGCAGAATGATGAGAGCATCCTGTTGTTGCAAGAGCGATTGGATAACGGTGTCTTGAGGGGGGCGAAAGTGAGTATAGCCCCAAATTTCTTGTAGGCGGGCTTCAGCCCTAGCTAAATCGGGAGAAGTGCTGAGAGTCACGGCGGTTTAGGATGCATCCGCTCTCAGCATGCCCAAGAAGAACAGGGGGAATCGTGCATTGAATAAAGGGGTAAATAGAAAGACAACACCTCAATTTTCCTCAACAAACCTGAATGTTTGGTTTGAACAATGAGGGTATAGACACCCTCAAGTGTCTAGCCCCTGGAGCTTCTGGCTCCAGGGGCTTTTCTCAGCCTGGGCGCGGGGCATGAACAGTCTCAGGGCACTCCCTTAAATAATCAACCAAGGTGAGTACTATACGGGTTTTCAACAATCCAAGACCTTATTCCGCGACAAAGCGAATTATCTGTTCAGTTGCCGTTGCTTCACCCGATAGTTCGTTATCGGTAGCCATTATCTCGAAGTCGGAAGCCGTCGTCCGATGAGTGGTTATCGCTAATCCAGAGGTCTCGGCACGCTCAGCAGAGGCTTCAGACTCAGCCATACCCATTGCGTCTGCCATGATTGCAGGCTGTGATAATTCTTCTTTAGCTGGAGTCGGTACAGCAGTCAACAATACAACCGCAGCACCACTTACCAACAGTAAAGAATGTTTTGTGGAAGTCATGTTTACAGTTACTCCTGAATGACTAGTAGGTATCACCCAAACATATGTTTGAAAGCACGATTTCCTTTGCAATGCCTAGTAACAGTAGAATAAGGCTTTAAGGTGTATCGCATTTTATTTAAGAACTAAACCACATCCAATTTGGAGAATGGAGTTTTACCCTGAGGGAGAAACTAGAAATCTGGATGTGACCAGGATCCGTTAAAAGTTCTTAAGGAAGCTACCACTGTATTTTTCAGGAAACAGCATCCTAGACGACATTTCTGAGCAATGTCATGATTAGCTCAGGTGGGCATATGTTGCAAAATTGCTTGTGAGATAAAGGGCAAAATCGCTTCGTTTTGACTATGTTCTGGCCCTTCGGTGAAGACAACCAGGAGATAGGGACTGTGATCCGGTGTTTCAATGTAGGCAGCATCGTGGCGGACTTTGCTCGTTAAGCCTGCTTTGGACCAAAGTCGAGTTGTTAGTGGTAGTCCTGCTCCTAAAAAGCCTGTAACTTGATTTTCTGGATCGGCTGCCAGGGCTTCTGGTGCGAGGCTACGTTTCATTAAGGCCATCATGGCTTGCGATCGCGCCCCGGTTACAGCGACCCCACCCGCAATGCTATGCAGTAATCGAGCTGACGCTTCGGTTGTCAGCATGTTGCGGTTCTCAAAGGTTTCTCCCAAAAATAATCGCTCGCGACCGTAGGGACCATCACACCAGGTCTTCTGATTGACATTGATGGTTTTTAACTCTGGCCACTGCAATGATTGCAAATAGCGATTCACCAGATTACGCTGGCTTTGCCAGGTTTGAAACGGTCCTGGAGGCAGTTCTGGGCCACTTGTTGTGCCCGTTAAAACATCAACGACTAGCCCTGTGGCGTCGTTACTCGAGTCAACAATCATGTCCCGCAAGGCGCGCTCGAGTTCTGGTGTGCTGCCGATCATCTCCCGTTCCATCCACTCGTGGGCCGCAACAAGATAGAACAGCTTGACAACACTCGCTGGATAAATACACTCGACGCCACGATAATTAGCGCCTCGGGGGCGATGCTGCCAAAACTCCCCGGCTGAAATGGCCCCTCCTGTGTTGATAGGAAAGGGCGGATCGTACACAATCCAAGTCGCTGCAATCTGGTTTCGTGCCAATCGGGGAAAGGTCTCCCACGCGGCTGCTAACACTTGCTCTAAAGCAGACTGAAGGTCAGGGTCTTGATTAAAGAAGGTTGCCGACACGATGACGTTCCTGTGGATTAATGCCAGATCCACCATACCTGCTGGTGGCCTTCTCGACTTGTTTTAACCAGACTCGTTAGGATATCGACGGGCGATCGCAGAAATTGTCCCAACAGATTATTCAGGTATTGCAACTCCAAATTGCTTATGGAAAAGCTCAAGGTGATTGTCGTAGGCGCTGGGATGGGTGGCTTAACGACTGCCCTGGCAATGCAACAAGCTGGTTACGTAGTGGAAATCTACGATCGCGTCAAAGCGCTGCGTCCAGCGGGGGCTGGCATTTCGCTCTGGTCAAATGGGGTCAAGGTGCTCAATCGTTTGGGGCTGGGTCGAGAAATTGCGGCTATCGGTGGTCCGATGGAGCAGATGGCCTACTATGACGGTAAAACCGGGAACCTGCTGACCGGGTTTAGTTTGCAGCCCCTGGTTGAGCGGGCGGGACAAGCGCCTTATCCCGTCGCTCGTACCGATCTCCAGCAGATGCTGCTAGAGGCTGTTGGCGTTGATCAGGTGCATTTAAATAAGCGGTGTGTGGCGATCGAGCAGACGCCTGAAAGCGCTACGGCGATATTTGAAGATGGTCATCGAGCTACGGGCGATGTTGTTGTGGGCGCAGACGGGACCCACTCCCTCATTCGCACCCATGTTGTGGGGCAGGCATCGGAACGCCACTATGTAGGCTATGTGAATTGGAATGGACTAGTACCCGTTAGTGATGAGCTGGCCCCTCCCAATAGTTGGGATATCTATGTTGCGGATGGCCAACGGGCCTCAGTCATGCCGGTAGGTGGCGATCGCTTTTACTTTTTTCTGGATGTCCCCTTGCCTAAAGGGACTGAAAACAATCCGGCAAACTATCAACAAGAACTCACTCAGCACTTTGCTGGCTGGGCGACTCCAGTTCAGAGACTGATCCAGCAACTCGACCCCAATAAGACAAACCGAGTTGAAATTCATGATATTGAACCCTTGAAGACCTTAGTTAAAGGTCGAGTTGCCCTCATTGGAGACGCAGCTCACAGCACTGCACCTGATTTAGGGCAGGGGGGTTGTCAAGCCATGGAGGATGCCTGGGCCCTGGCCCATTACCTGTTCACGACCAATATCAGTGTGACGGATGCCTTAGAACGGTATCAGGTCAGTCGATTAGAGCGAGTCACTCAGATTATCCTCAAAGCGCGCCAGCGCGCCGCGATGACCCACGGCAAAGTTCCCGATAAGACGCAGCAGTGGTACGCTGAGCTGGCGTCGGAGGACGGCACCAAAATTATGAATGCGATTTCGACAACCATCTTGTCGGGACCCATGCACTAAAACACGGGGTATTGAGATGGAATGGTAAATGGGTAAGAGGTTATACCGAATCCGAATGACTAACCCTCAATTAGGGAGGTGGGTAAACCGGCTTTAGTATTAGGGGAAAGTTTAGTTAGTTTCTGAATGAGAAATTCGTAATTTCTATCCAAAACCTGCCCGTATAGGGTCGGTGATGGATAGATAGTTATTTTGTGTAAGTCCCTGGGGTGCTGCGCGCGAAGCAATGCACCGGGGCGCAAGGTGATGGCTTTAGGAGTGAGCAGTTGACAGACAAATTGACAGGTAAGCTGACGACTCATGTCTTGAATACTGCCGGTGGTTGTCCGGCAGCAGGGATGCAAGTACAGCTCTATCAGGTTTTGGCAAACAACACCCAGTGCCTTACGACCCAGTTGACGAACGCGGATGGTCGTACGAATGCACCACTTTTAGCGGCAGCAGACATGGCGATCGGTGTTTATGAACTACGTTTCGAGGTTGGCGAATACTTTGCTTCCCTCTACGCTGACTTGCCCGATCCACCCTTCCTGGAGCAGGTCCCGATCCGGTTTGGCATTGCCGATATTGCTGCCCACTATCATGTGCCGCTGTTGGTATCGCCTTGGTCGTACAGTACCTATCGCGGTAGTTAAGCCGCGGCATTTACCAACTGTTCCAGGGTTTGTAAGAGGACATGCTCGTTGTAGGGTTTTGAGAAATAGGCATTGGCTCCTAGATTCATCGCGAGTTGGCGATGTTTTTGACCACTACGGGATGTGAGCATAATCACTGGGATGGGTTCGAGTTCAGCATTGGCTTTAGCTTTTGCCAAAAATCCATAACCATCTAGGCGTGGCATTTCAATGTCACAGATGATGGCATTGGGACGTAATCCATCTTGCAGCTGATTGATGGCATCCTGTCCATCTCTTGCCTGTTCCACTCGATAGCCAGCCTTTTCTAGCGTCAGGGCTAGGAAGCGGCGAACGTTAATGGAATCATCAACAATCAAGAGTGTTTGCCGAGTACTCGAGCTGCGTCCTGGCAAATTCCCTGGTTTACGATTGCTGGAGTCGTTAAGCTGGTACGCCAGGCGGGCAGGCATATTGGGGGTATCTTCTGGCGATTGCTGGGTCGTGGCAATCCATTGCAGTATTTCTGGAACACTGACTAGAGGGACAACTCGACCATCTCCTAGAATCGTACAGCTGCTGAAACCTGGTGGTAAAGGCAGGTCGCCTTCGACTCGGCGAATAGCGACTTCTTGTTCGCCCCAGCAGCGTTCTACTTGCAGTCCTACGTACTGATCCCCATGGTTGACCACCATAATGGTGACCGTATCAATGGCTGGGGTCTTATCGAGATTTTGGGTAGGACGAGGCCCATTAAATGTGAAGCTATTAGCCAGACGAACTAGGGGAATCCTGCGATCGCCCCATTGGAAGTTTTGTTTCTGCAAGGCTGCTTCTGCCTCTTCTGGGGCTAACACCAGAATTTCGGCCATGGCATCGGTGGGGAAGGCCAAGGCCATGTGTTGGCTTTCCACCAGCAGAATCCGCGCCACTGACAGGGTAAAGGGCACCGATAAGGTAAAGGTTGTCCCCTGTCCCAACTCCGTATTTACATTAATGTCGCCGCGTACTTCCTTTAAGTTATTGCGTACAACATCCATGCCCACCCCACGACCAGATAAGTCGGTAACCTGAGTCGAGGTTGAAAAGCCTGGCTCAAAGATGAGCGACAATAGCTCTTGTTCTGTAGCGGTGGCTAGTAGCTCAGCATCTAACCCCATCTGTTCGGCACGATGACGAATCTTGGTCAGATCAATGCCACGTCCATCATCCCGTATCGTCACGACTGTCCGATTACTCCGATGAGCCGCGCTAATTTCGATTAATCCTTTGCGGGTTTTGCCACCAGTGTTCCGTGTATCCGGGTCCTCAAGGCCATGGTCAAAGGCATTTCGCAAAAGATGCATCAATGGATCGGTTAGATTTTCTAAAATATTCCGATCAATGAGTGTATTGCCACCCAAGACTTTGAGTTCGGCCTCCTTACCATGCTGTAGGCATAAATCCCGTAAAGCACGAGGGAAACGCTCGAGAACATCCGATATCGGACGCATACGAACATGCGTTAAGCCATTTTGTAACTGCTTGCCCGTTTTATTAAAGTTGCGTCCTGTTTGCTCGGTTTCCTCAAGTTCAAGCTCAATATCGCTGGTAACTTCCTGCAGTTGGACAATTGTTTCCATCATCTCCTGGGAAATGAGATGCAGATCACTATAGCGATCCATCTCGAGGGCGTCGAAGCCATTGTCCCTTGCCGGTGGTGGAGAAGTCGGCGGGGAAGAATTGTCGGCGTTACCAGTAATCAAATTACCGGTTTGAGGCACGGATGCTAAAACCGGCAAGTCAAGTGCAACCTGACCAATCGCGACCTTATCATAGGACGATCGGAGTTCGCTGTTGGCTTTGTCTAATGTTTGAATCCGATCTTTGAGCATGCCCAACAGTTCACGGAGCCGACCCAAGTTGAGCGTTAGACTGTTGCGCTCAATCGTAAGTTCACCCATGAGATCGTTGAGAGTGTTCAGACGCTTGACGGATACACGGACAGTCGTGTCTTGCTCATCCTGTAGAACCGTGTCGTTTACGGGGACCGCTACAGGTTTGAAGTTACCACCAGGGGGCGTAACAGCAGGCATCGAGGCATTCTCTTCGTTGTTGCCTACAGCGGTAACTGGCTGATCTCCATCTTGTGTCACCTGATGCGGCTCAACCTCAGAAGCAGCTGCGCCTGTGACGGCTGACTCGGTTATGGCAGCGGCTGTCAATTCATCGGCGGCGGCACCCGTGACACCGGTAACCAATGTTTCCAGTGGGATGTCATCCGTGAGGGCTGTGGGTAAGAGGGCCAGTTGTCCTGTCAGCACCAAAGCCTGCGATCGCCGCCAAGCTGCAATCGCCTGCTGTGAGATCGTGGCATACTCGTCGGGTGCTTTGGCTAGTTCTTCCGCAATTGATCGACATAGAGATGAAAAAGCTGGCAGCTGTAACATCTCGCCCAACCCTTCCAATTCCTGGGCCAGAATCGCGACCTCTTCACTCAAACAGGGCTGCGCAGGATCGGCGAGAATGCTTTCGAGTCGCTGTAAACAGCCCTCGACTTCGGTCTCGAACAACATTGGAATAATGTCTTGCCCCTCTTCAGGAGAGAGCATCGAGGCGGCATTTTCCTCCTGTGGATCGCCCAAGCGATCGTGCAACTGCCCAAAAATTGGCTTTGCATGTCCTTCTAACCAGGCATGATCGACGGGAGTGCCCTGCCGATTCCAGGTAATTACCTGACGCAGACAGTCCACTGCTGACAATAACAGCCGCTCCAGCTCGGAATCCATATCGAGCTGTTGCCGTTGAATCTTCAGAACCTTAAAGGAGTCCTCTAACTTATGCGCTAGCCGATTCAATTCGGAGTACCCCATCATTCCGGCCCCGCCTTTGATGGAGTGGGCAGCTCGGAGGGCACCGTTGATTTTTTCGGTGTCTACTTGACCATGGGCAATTCCAAGCAGAGCCGCCTCTAAGGTTCCGAGATATTCTTGCGCTTCGTCAAGAAACTGCCGCTTGATTTCCAGTTCCTTAGCATCCGACATGCTGTTACCCCTCAGCTTCAACTTTGAATGTGCCAACTGATGCCTTGAGTTCTTCCGCTACTGATACCGTTGCGCGGAGCGCTTCGGACACCTGCAACGATGAGTCAGAGGTTTGTCTGGAAACCTCTGCAACAATCTGCATCAATTGGGAAACCGATGTCGATGTTTCGACTTGAGACACTGTCGCGTCTGAAATAGACTGCACCAACTCATCAATCTGACGAGAAACATCGAGAATTTGCCCTAGGCTGGCTTTGGTTTCTTCGACTGAGCGGGTTCCCTCAACCACCTGTGTGGTGCTTTGCTCCATAGCTTCCACCACATGTGCTGTTTCTCGCTGAATCGTTTCGACGATTTTTTCAATCTCTTGCGTCGCAGCGGCCGATCGATTGGCCAGTTCACCCACTTCCTCGGCAACGACGGCAAATCCTTGTCCGCCCTCACCAGCCCGAGCTGCCTCAATCCCGGCATTAATTGCCAGGAGGTTCGTCTGTACGGCAATTTGGTTGATTAACGAAACCACCTTGGAGATTTGCTGTGAGGATTCACCCAGACGCTTTACCTGTTTGGCGGTTGTGCCTACGGTTTCGCGCAGCATCAGAATGTTGTACTCAGTGCGTTCCATGGCTAAACTGCCAACTTCAGCCTTATCGGATGCGGCTCGGGCTACATCTGCAGCTTGACGAGCACTTTCAGCCACCGACTGAATGGACAAGGTCATGGTCTCTACGGAACTGAGGGCACGTGTCATTTCTTCTGCTTGATTCAGGGCATCGTCTGCCAACTGACGAATGGCCCCTTCGTTATCACCGACGGACAGGTTCACTTGCTGGGCTGATATTTGGACCTGAGTTACCAACTGCCGCAAACTCTCAATAATTGAGTTGAAGAAATCAGCCACCGTGCCAATTTCACCGACTGTGACATCAGCTCGCACAGTCAGGTCACCACTGGCAGCCCCTTCAACCTCACCGAGTAGATTAACCAACTGGATTTGCAAGGATTCTTTTTGATGTTGCTGTTCGTTTGCGAGCGATCGTGCTTGTTCGGCGGCAGCTTCGCGTTCCAGTAGCAGATCGCTGCGATCGAGCGCCAATCCGACTTGCGCAGCAAGCTGACCGAAGAAGTTTGCCTCTGCCTGCTGCCACTGCCGGGTCCCTGAGCATTGGTGAGCAATTAATAGGCCTAATAACTGCTCACCTTTCCGGATGGGAGCTACTAGATTGGCTTTAACCGCGAAAGGCTCTAGCTGCTTTAAATGACACTCTGTCAATCCTGCATTTTGGATATCGGGGGTGGCCTGTATCCTTCCTTGCTGATACTTTTCAACATAATTGTCGGCAAAGCAAGGGTCGTAAATTTCAGCTCCCAGGGCCGCAGGCCATTCGCTGTCTACCGCTTCGTGAACGATTGTCCCCTTCCAGCTTTCATCAAACTCATAAACTAAAACGCGATCAACCTGCAGAGCTTGGCGAATCTTTTCCAGCGGCAGCTGTTCTAAAACTGCTTCAGGCGTTACAGTTTGGGTAATTTCCAATGTGAAGTCTTTGAGGAACTCGGCCCGCTGCGTCGCAACTTCCTGCTGGAATAAGAGTTCACTCCGATCAAGTGCCAGTCCAATTTGACTAGCAATCTGGCCAAAGGCATTAATTTCGCGGTTTTGCCAGTGACGTGGTCCAGCACATTGGTGAGCAATCAACAACCCTATGAGCTGATCGCCTTGGCGAATCGGTGCCACCAAATTGGCTCTCACTTCGAACGGTTGCAATTGCTCCAGATGGCAATCTGTCAGACCTGCGGTATAAATATCTGCTATGGCATTTACCCGCCCCTGCTGATATTTCTTGACATAATCCTTTTCAAAGCAAGGGTCATAGATTTCAGCGTTTAGGGCTGTAGGCCAGAGATTTTCGACCGATTCGTGGGTGACTGTCCCTTGCCAGTTTTGGTCGAACTGATAAACAAGTACGCGATCGACCTCAAGGGCATACCGTATTTTTTCTAGAGGCAGCTGGTCAAGAACAGATCCGTCCACATCGGTTTGAATCATTTCAACCGTGAAGTCACGAATGAATTCGGCCCATTTCGTCTCGTCTTCTCTCGCTTTCAAGTAAGTCACTTGATTCAAGGTGTTGCCAAGCTGCAGCGACAGTTGACGCATGAAAGCAATTTCAGAGTTTTGCCAGGTGTGCGTCTTTTCGCAATGATGCGCAATCAACAAGCCAACCAGCCGTCCTTCCTGCAACATGGGCACCACTAGACTGGCCCGAATTCGTAGTTGCTCCATTAGCTTTCGGTGCTCGGGATGGAAACCAGCTTTGGCTACGTCACTTGTGGGGACAACCCGGCCTTGTTGATAGGACTCTAACAATTCTGCTGAAATGCAGGGATCACTAACTTCGTAGTTACGGGCTACGGGCCAGCCTGAAGCCACAGATTCATGTGAGACATAACCATTCCAGTCTTCTTTAAAGCGATAAATTACCATGCGATCTACTTCGAGAGCAGTGCGAGCATCGGTCAACGCTTTATTGAAAATCTCATCCAAATCATGGTTGTCCCGGACGTTAGACCCAACAATTTCAGAGAGCAAGCGGGCTTGATCAGCGGCATTGGTTTGCTCTTGTAAAAAGTCTCTGACTCTGGCTACAAGGGCATTGAAGGTGGTTGCCAAGGTTTGAGCCTCGCGAGCTCCATAAGGAACTGCTTCTACATCCAGGTTGCCGGATACTACTTCTTCTGCCGTGCTGGACAAATACCGTAGTGGACTGGAGATCTGATTGGCCAGGTATAGAATCACTAGCACCGAAAGGCCTGCTGCCGCCAACATGACTAAACCGAAGATCAGAACCAAATTCTTGCCAGCCCCTTCTAGTTCACCGTTGTCGATGGAGGCGACAGCGGCCAAGGTTGAGCCTTCGACTGTCTTGACGTAGTACTTACGGCCTTCGCTGAGAAAAGAGACTACAAATCCAGTTGCCGCGTCGTCTATTTCAACTGGAATAACTTCGAGCTCTCGGATATTGTATTGAGCCTGTAACTCAGCTTGAAAACTGTTTAGATCGGTATTGTCATGCTGGACTACAGCTTTTGCAATGTCGATAACTGTTGTTCCGCCCATCATCTCGGCAGCTTCAGCGGTGCCTTCCGATGTCATTGTGTTGAGGACTTCACCCGCAGCTGTATCAATCAACTGCACTTGCTGTGTGCCCGATAATCCGACAAGCTCCAGAGTGTCTGTAATACTGGCGATGCCTTTACTTTGGATGGGAATAAATGCCTTGATGACGCCCAAAAAGTCGCCTGATGAAGAATCGATAATGGCTTGCGAACTCTCAATGCCATTCATGTTGGAAGACTCATCAAAGACTGGCTGTAAGAGTTGACTATTGCCAGATTGTGCTGTTTTCCACCACTCTTCATCACTCTGAACAAAGTCAGAGGTCGGATTGCTATAGGCAATGTTTAAGCCCCGCTTATCGGTAAAAAACAGTTCGGAAAATTCAAACTTTTCAGCCGTTTGAACCAGGTAGTCATTGAGTTCCTGATTGGACTCAAGCAGGCGGGTTTCAGCAAAACGCTCTTCAATTTCTTCAACGGAAAGTTCGTTGAGTTCAGGTAGTTGTGATCCGGCTGACTTAGCGGCTTCAACAATCACTGGATTACTTGCAAGAAATTCAGAAATTTCAGCCAATTCATCGAGGTATTGATGCGTGACTTCCCCAGTTAACAAAGCTTGGCCCTGCACCTGATCGGAGAGATCTTCCTCCAAACGCTCATGAATTACCCTCTCCCCCACAAAGCCAGCAATGGCAAGAGGCAACAACACTGCCGGTAAGATTCCTCGCAATAGCTGAAAGCGCAATGGTTTGGCTTTCCCTTGCTGGTTCGACGTAGTTTGCCACGTCGATGCGGTAGATTTGTTTTTGCCTGGTGGTTTGCCGTTAGGTGGCGGGGGGTTAGGAACCTGGCCATTTTGGGCTCCTCTGGAGCCGACGGATTTACCGCCTTTTGAGATGCTGCTAATACGATTAACCATGGAATAAAACCCTTAGAAGTATCAGGGGACCAGAACGGGGGGAAGGAACAAGCGATAGGAACAGTCAACGGCGCTGGCCTCTCAGCAAACTTCTGAGTACTGAGGGGCTGACTGTGTACCCCAAAAGGCAGTCCCCTGGGAAAAGTACCGCTTTGGCGATTTAGCCCCAGAGCACCGTCGCAACACTGAAAACTCAAACCTGCATAAACGCATCAGGATTTCTGATCAGTGAAGCGTGGCTGATGGTAGCGGCATCGAGCACCAATAACATGGTGTTCTCCTGCCAGATGCATCCCTGTAAATAAGGCACCAGTCCGCTCGATGTATGCCCAATTGGGGACTGGACTTTGTCTTGTTCGAACCAGACAATACCGTTGATTTGTGGAACAGCTAGACCAAGACGAACTTTGCCAACGCGAATAACAATCACGTTGTATTGCCGAGCAGCATCGTCTATTTGATCGAGTTCTAATAAATAGGCTAAATCGACAACCCAAAGCACGTGACTGCGATGATTCATTAATCCCAACAGGCACGATGGCACATTAGGCATAGGGGTTAGCCGCTGGAGTGGGAGCGTCATCACCTCTTGGATATACTGCATAGCAAATACAGCGGGTGATTGAGAGCCCAAGTGAAATTGCAGATAAGCGTCACCGGCAACTTTTTCAGTGCGATTAGGAAGTGGAATCAGTGTGGAAGTATCCATGTCACTAGAGGGTAACTGACTTGACAGCCCGAATAAGTTTTTCTTGTGTGTAGGGTTTTGTAACGTAAGCATCAGCCCCCTGTTTCATTCCCCAAAGCCGATCAATTTCCTGGTCTTTTGATGAACAAATGACCACTGGAATATTGGCTGTCTCAGGACTTCTTTTCAAACTGCGGCACAACTCAAAACCACTCATTCCAGGCATAACCACATCTGTAACAATTGCAGAAGGTTTGAGTGTTGCAGCTTTATTAATAGCTTCTTTAGCCGTTGTGACCCCTACAACACTATATCCACTATTGCTCAAATAGTGGATCATGAGCTCCATTTCAGAGGGCGTATCTTCGACAATTAAAATGGTTTGAGTGAGCGTAATACTCATCGTTTAAACTCCTAGAAATCTGAGTCAAGCTTTGGGGAACTTTAAGCGTAGTAGCTGCACCATTTGAGCTCAAATGGGAATGAAAAATGCTTTTATGTTAAATGTTTGAAAATCACTTTGAGTAAATCGGGTTGTGTAAAAGGCTTGGTGAGATAACCAGAAGATCCGACTAATTTAGCTTTGGCACGATCAATTAAACCTGTGTTGCCCGTCACCATGATGATGGGGGTTTGCTTAAATAAAGTGTGTCGCCGTAATAGTGAGCACAACTCATAGCCATCCAAACTTGGCATGGTGACATCCAATAAAATTAGATCTGGTTTGTTACGGATAATTTTCATCAATGCGCTAACTGGATTGTCAATTCTCAAGACCTTGAAGGCTTTATCGTCTAGGAATGATTCGATCGCACTCAGTACAGTTGGACTGTCATCAATACAGGCGATCGTGTAAGTTTTGGGCTGAGGAGGAGCCGCAATTTCCACGTCTTGTGGCGGTGACACTCCCGGATTTTGGGAGGCTGGTGCCACTGGCTGGCGGACACTTGGCGGCATTACGCTGGGCGGTTGAATGCCTGGCCTCGGCATGTGTAGGCTGGGGGATGGTACGACTCTGGCTATCGGCTTGCTGACGCCGTTGAACTGTTGCCGTTGTCGCTTTACCTGGCAGGCCTCCACTAAAGTCCGCAAATCTAGTCGACAGAACTGAAGGTGGTACTCCAATTGGCCTTCTACGAGCAAGTTGTAGTTACCAAATTGCAGGGGCAGTAAGCTTTCCAATACTTCTTTAGCGATCGCCTCAACGAGTTGGGCCGCTTGGCTTTGTGTCAAGTATTGTTGTTCTACCAACCAACAAATTGCTTCGTAATCACCACAGCGACTGACTGCTTCCTCATAAGGCTTTTGAAATAAAAGCCTTACCTGAACCCGCACAGGACTTGCCAAACTAGGTACTTGAGCGCTTAAACGTCGAAGATAACGATCAAGGCGACCAAAGGGATCTAAAGAACTGTAAGCATGAACTAATTTGCCTTGTTCTAGATAAAGCATCCAAGTGTTAGATGTATCTGTCACCCTCAAACAACCACTGGCTCGCCGACTTGCCGTCTGCGCCAAAATGCTTAGCAAGTGCAGCTCCTGAGGAGCTCGGTAGTGATAACCAGTCATATCAGTAGTCCTCGTTCTCGTGCGCATTTCAGCCTGATCCGCCTCCGATCATCTAGGTCAGGTGAGCAAGACTCGTCGACTTAATTGCTAATCGACGAGTTTTCAATTTATGAGCCGTTGTATCCAAACCAAATGCATTCCAAGCTCCCGCAACAGTTACCGTTGGCTGGTTGGGAGGATTGCTAGAGTTTCAATGCATGGCCCCTAATAGGTTCTGCTAATCCCAGTCGTCGCAAATAAGGACACGAGCCTCATCAACGGTCATCGAATTATCACTAAAACCGGGGGTGCGATCGAAGCAATCCTAGACAAAAAACCACCAGCTTATATATATGACGCTGTCACAGAAGCATTTCGGGAAAATCCTATAAAATCCCTCGAAAATGTCTAAGCAAGGCTAGCTAATAAGTATTTTTGATTTGTTTTCTACCTTCTGTAGAAGAGAGCAGTCTCCTTCACTCTTCAAACTCTTTTCTGAAAGTTACGGTAGAATCCCAATTTCAGAGTTCCAAACCACACGGTCGTTCATCAATAGGATGAAGTTTCGAAACCTAAAATTGCCCTGATATTTAACGGTAGGTGCGAGCGTGAATCAGGGGTCAGAGCTATCCTTTTTGAGGTAAAGGCAAAGGAAGCTAGCCCTTATATAGTAGCTGATTGGGGCGACCAGTCTGACTCAATAGTGTCAAAGTAAACTGGCCCTCCTTATTATAGTAGCCGGTTGGAATAACCAGCTTGACTCAGCAGTGTTAGTTGACAAGATGGATGGGCCAACAACCCAAGCCACCAGCAATGCAAGAAGACTGTGGTAAAAGCAACCCGTCAATCTAAATAAGGATGCGCTATATCCCCAGATGATCTGACTATGCGCTGATAAGACGGCTCAATATACAAAGACAAGGGTTTTTCAGTTGTCCACTGAACAAAATTTGTACCTTTATATACCGCTTGCCTCAAGGCCCGCAAGAACTACACCTCTGATATTCAGTTAATAGTTCAGAGCTGGTCAATTCTAACAGCTTACATTTACTTTTTCTTAATATAAAATCGATCAATCTTCATGTTTGTCCACTGAGATCTATCCATGATCAACTCAAGGTGGAAGTCCGCCTTGAGTGAGAAGCTGAAACCCAGGCTATTCTGACCCCGGCTTGATCAAATCACGTTTGCCATTGACTTATCGGTAGATCGGCTTGCAGAAGTAGCCCTGACGGCTTCATGGGGCAATGATCGTTGTATGAAAGTAACGATACATCTCTATCGAGAGTCCCAAAGGGCCTGTAATTTAAACCAGGGTCTATCGGTAGCGGCAGAATCCAGGAGCCAAAGGCCAGAATCCAGTAGGAAACTAGCTCTTGACTCCTGACTCGAACGCCTACATGAGGGATAACTTCCCACTTTGGGTTCGCAACCTTGTATTCGCAACTACGTGAGTGACGATTTGATTCGATTTAAACAGGACGATGGCTGTGTAGACCTGTGAGTCAATCAGTACTTTAATTGACAAGTCTGCTTAGGATAAAGCATAATCACCAGGAAATCTTCTTGAATAGCAAATTTTTTTGATTAAAGATTTGCTAAAGGAGCTATCGTCACTCAGCAAAGAATCCAGAAGCTCTGTATCGTCTCTAGTTAAAGCCTTCTGTAAGATTCAAGGCACGCACCGTGGAATGCCGGTACAGCCCATCTTATTGATCAAACAATCGCTAATGTCTGACGGGAAATCTCTACGCATGTAAAATTTTCCGGATTCTAATGGAAATTGTCGCAGTTATTAAAGAGGTATCTTAATGGCGAACCTTATTTGACAGTTTCTTGAACCTTTACTTAGAGCTTTACTTACAATGATTCGAACTTCTGTAAAGACCTCTAAAATGATTTAAAGTTTAGCTTGCAGCTTTCCTTTTGATTTTGGTAGTCAATAGTTAGTAGAATTGAAACACAGTTTTGACAATTTCATATCTCGAAAGAGACATTAGTAAGTTTATTCTTTATGGATTGGAAAGACTGTTTAAAGGAGTATTGGTGCATCTTCAGAAAGTTTCTGTCTAAATATGTGAGGGTGACTGTGTGAGCATAATCCGGTTTTGCTTCTGCAGTTTTATCCGTTAGCATTGCTACAGGCAAACTAGGGTGTTTCGCAACAGAGCATTTAGGCTAAGGCTTTTTCTTTCTAAATCTACCCAAGTTATTTCAAACTCAAGATGCCTGTCTAGATTAATCACCGATTTCTCTAAGTACTGAGTAGGCACGTATAAGTTACTCAGGTATTAAGCGTTGCAATTTTGCCCCCATGCATCGCTAGGAAAGAGATTGATGCGTATAGTTGTATCCCACTCAGTTGCTCTAGTTTAGGCTAATTCACCTCAGCTCTCCAGAGTGAATTAGATAAGGATTCGATGAGTCAATTGAGGGAGTCTGCTGATTCTACTACTAAGGCAAATTCTGTTGTCGGGAAAAGCACACTGTCTGAAATAACCCTTAACTGGTCCAATTTGGGCCAATTTTGTAATGTGTCTGCGCATCTAAATTATGAGAAATTTGTGCCCTTATTTTTGGATATTCCTCCGCGATCGCACTCATTCTAATATCTGGATCCAGTTTTTGGGTCTGAGCTTTGGGCTGATGTTAGGTTCGAATATTCTGGCCCAGCCAACACAAGCGACTACTGCCGAGCCCAGACCTGATTTTTCGGAATTAGCGGTGACGCCCAGAAAGATCCAAAAGCCGACGATAGTAGCAAGCAATTTCCTTTTTGCGGCGACTGAAGGGTCGCCTGATCAAGCCCAGGAAGCGTTGATATCAGTTCTTCTTGAGTCAATTGAAGCAGATGTTTCCTGGGCGCAGTCGCAGCGGATAACACTATCCGCTGCCCCAACGGCTAAGACCGTGCCAATCAAAGAAGCAAATTTTACCGATGGTTTGGGTCTGGCTACAACCCTGGGATTGCGAGGGGATCACCTGAAAGCTAACACTCCAATGGTAATTAGGCCCGAAACCTCGCAAATTGCGATCGCCTCAACTCTGCGACCCCTGCCCCAGGAAGATACAGAAGATACAGCGGCTATTAATACCATTGCTCGGGAAATTGAACTCGTTGAGTTGACCCATGCCGATACACCCTCCGTTGACGCCATTGAGTTCACTGCTACCGAGATTGTTTCGCAGGCCGTTGAAGCTACGGAGCCCACTGAGGCGGCAGCGACCGATGACCTTTCGCAGGTAGTTGAATCCTCTGAACCACTGGACAACTATCAGCCTTTATTAGAGTTTCAAGCCGTCTCCATTTATCAGAATGATGATTTTTCAGGGCGACTAAGGGCCACGGGAATCTATGCTGTGAGTGAACAGGTGTTGTTCGGTGCAGTGGTGGATTTGACGACAGGCGATGCCTTTGTTGATTCCGACGAAGAGGGCCTGAACCTGAACGAGTTGTACGTGGCAGCTGCACCGATTCGCGAACTTCCGAATCTTAGATTTGTTGGCGGTCTAATTGATTTCACTGCCTACTTTGATCGCAATAGCTTTGCTAAAGACGCTGCAACGCATTTCTTTAATCCAGTGTTTCAGACGAATCCAGCTCTGAGTGCGGCGGGTATTGCGAGTCGTCCGGGCTTGTTAGTTAACTGGAGTGCAACGGACAATCTCGAGCTGAAAGCTGCTGCCTTTTCATCCACTCGTGATCTGGGCGATTTTGCCATCGATGGCTTTGCCGCAGAGCTAGGTTTTCGGGTTGAGAACTTTATCCTTCGTGGGACCTTTGCCACGGCTCGAGACGCCGGTGAGGACGATGGCTTCGCGGAAATTTTTCAGTTTCAACGGGACGATGACAGCTTTGGCCTGCTGGATGACGATCGCGAAGTTGCTTACGGTATCAACGCCGAGTACTTTTTTGAATCGATCAATCTGGGCATATTTGGGCGTTACGGCTGGTACGAGAATCAAGACCTGGATAGCGATGGTGAGACTTTCAGTCTAGGTCTGACGGCACTTGATATATTTCTTGATGGCGATCGTTTGGGGCTGGCCTATGGTCAGCGATTATCCAATAGTGACTTGCGATCAGGCAAAACGCCTGACGTGTGGGAGTTGCTATACGATGCGCCGATTTTTGATGGGGTGCGAGCAGGTGTGAGCCTGCAAAGTCAGGATGAGTTTTCTGACACATTCTTAGGGCTACGACTACGCGCAGATTGGTAGAGAAAAACAGGAGTCATGACCCCAAAACGCACACTTACCCATTGGCTACATCTAGATCCCCGTTTTTTGTCTAGGAAAAAACTCCCGTTTCCCAATCGGATGTGGTTTGTGAACACGTTGCCGGCTCTTTTTATGACGGCAGGGTTGACGGTGATCGCCAGCGTGGAACTTAATCCCGCTTTAGCCCAGACCAACCCTACTCAAGCGGGCTATAGTCTCTTGGAACGGGGTTGGGTGGATGATGCGATTCGGCAGTTTCAGCGGGCTGTGCAGTTACAACCTCAGTCCGTTGAGGCGCAGTTGGGGCTGGCGATCGCCTATCAGCGAGCAGGCCAAGATACCAACGCATGGCAGGCCTATCAACAGGTCCTGGTTCTAGAATCCACCAATCTTCAGGCACTGACAGCGATCGGATTACTAGGCGGTTATCGTGCTGAGTGGCAATCCCAAGGGATTGATGCCTTGACCACGCTCCTGGAATTGACGCCAGACGATATGCCAGCGCGCGCTCAGCGGGCATTACTGCTGGGATATCAGGGGCGCTTTGCCGAGGCGATCGCTGATTATGAGAGGGTCTTAGCGGCAAATCCGACTGCCGCAACGCTTCAAGATGCCGCTCAAATCTATACCTATAGCGGTGACTACGAACAAGCGTTAGTCCTGTTTGAACGCTATTTGGCTACGGGTGAATCCTTGTCTACTCCGGCTGCCACTGCCTATGCTCAATCGCTACAAGCAACAGGACAGTCCGGTGAAGCCCTGGACCTGTTGCAGCGCCGTCTCCAGACCGAGCCCACCTCTATTACCCTCCGCTCTGCCCTAGCCGTTGCCTACCAAAGCAATCAACAAACCGAAGCGGCGCTGAAAACCCTGGAGCCTTTGCGGGATCAACCTGAAGCGACACTACCCTTGGCCCGGGCTTTGAGTCAGATTGCCCGCCAGTCTGGCGATGCCGTCTTGTATCAAGAAGCTGTAGCGCTTTATCGGCAGTCTCTGGCAGCGACGCCCAACCCTAGTAGCGGGTTCATCACTGAAGTGGCGGATGTACTCAGTGAAGATCCAGACTCCCAGTTAGAGGCATTGGCGCTATATGACCAGTTGCTTGCTCAATCCCCCAACCAACCAGCCTTACAGACTAAACGTTTGATTCTCGCTGCCGCCCTCGGGCAGTTCTCGCGAACAGAGTTGAATCAGCAGTTGTTGACCGTCTTGCAACCTTTGCCTGCAGATGCCACTGTCCAGCAACAAATTGGTCAGGCACTGGTTCCTTTAGAAGATCCCGATCCCATCCTCTTGCCCCTCTATCAGGCTCTCTTGACGGAAGCTGTGCCGGTCGATTTTCTCTACTTTCGGGTTGCGCAAATGGAGCTAGCCCAAGGTCATTGGGCTGAAGCGAGGGAGGCGATCGCGGCCTATCAAGCTACCACCACTGGTGCTCAAGACATTGCCCCTGATCTGCTGCTGGCCGAACTCGAACGGCGGCAGGGCAACCTGGAGGCCAGTGCCCAGCAATACCAAGCCATTCTCAGCCGGACCCAGTCCCCTGCCGTTGTCGATGCTGCTCTTTTAGGACTCAGTGGCATTCGCCAAACCCAACAGCGATGGGAGGATGCCCTCGCGACTTATGAGCAACTGCTCACCCTCAATCCTCAAAACGAGCGCGCGCAATTGGGGCGCGCTCATCTGGCACTACGTCTGCAGAAAATTGAGACAGCCGAGGCCGAAGCCGTCCTCAATACCTGGCTCGTGAATCATGCCAGTGTCACACCGGCTGTTGTGGTCCCAGAGTTGCTGGATTTGGTCGGAACGTTACCCCCTGATGCTAGTCGCGAAGCTTTGTACGAGACCTTACTCGCGATCGCCCCTGAGCATATTGCGTTAAACCGTCGTTATGCCCAACTCCTCGCGGCCAAAGATCCTCAACAAGCATTAGCTTACGTCCAACAACTGACCCCCTCCGACCCCACCCAAGTCGATTTGTACTTTGTCCAAGGCGAGGTTGCCCAAACCCTGGGAGAACTCACCTTAGCCAGCGAAGCCTACGAGATGGTTCTGGCGCAACAGCCCGATAACCTTGGAGCCCTTGCCGCTTTGGGCGGAGTACGGTTTCAGCAACGACGCCTGAATGAGGCCGAAACCCTCTACGCACGGGTCCTCGAACTTGACCCCGAACACTGGGACACGTACCGCGCCATGGCCGAACTCAAGCTCGCTCAAGACCAACCCATTGCGGCTCTCCAGCGATTCAACGAACTCCAAACCACCGCCCCCGACATCAGTTCCGCACCGCCCCTAGAACATCGAGTCCAGCAAATTCAACTCGATTTCCTCCGCCGTCGCGGGTTTCAACCCGATTGGGAGCGGTATTAAGGGTGATGGGGTAAAGGGGTAATGGGTAGAGGGTAGAGGGAACAGAGAATATTCAGGAGTCAGAAGTTAGAAGTTAGGAGGAGCAAATTATGAGTTCTAAGTTTTGAGTTTTGAATTGAGCTGAGAACTAAGAACTCAAAATTACCCCACTCCTCTCCCCTCCCGCCCTGCTCCCCTCCCACTCCCTACTCCCCCCCTTCCCCCTCCCCCCTCCCCTACTCCCCTGCCCCCTCCTGCTTTCAGACCTGCATCATCTACATGCTATGAAATTTCTCCGAGCCACTTCGAGGCTTCTTTCGCATCCGCGATCGCGTTACATCCAATTGGGTTTACTGGTCACCTTTCTGGTGATCCAACTGGGGCTGCATACGGGGCGTGTGTATGGCCAGAGTGAAACGCCTCCGGCAACTCCACAACTGCCAGAGGAATCGACTACAGAACCCACTGCAACCGATGAATCACCCGCGGGCGATTCCCAAACAGACACTGGGACCTCTGCTGAAGAGTCTTCGGAAGCGACGAATACTGATGAACCATCCGCGGGCGATTCCCAAACAGACACCGGGGTCCCAACTGAAGAGTCTTCGGAATCGACGACGGACTCCTCCCCATCAGAAACGGAGGCAACGGCAGGCATTCTGCCACTGCCAGTGACTGCAGGAGGCTCACCCGTTGTCCAAGCTGGACCAGCCGGACAGTATGTTTTGGAGTTTAACCGCAGTCCTGTCGTTGAGGATCGTCTGCGATTTGAAGGTATTTATGACGAGGCACGTTTGTGGTTTACCCGCCCCCGTAACTGGGAGCCAAAAGCAGTAAAAATATTGTTGCGCTATCGTCATTCGGCGGCACTCTATGCGACTCGCTCCAACATGACGGTTTTGGTTAACGGGACTAGCATCGGTAGTGTGCCTCTCAACCGCAAGCAGGGCGAGTTGGGCGATGCGGTTTTTGAGATTCCACCCCGCTTGATTCGTGACTACAACGAGGTGGTGGTGGCAGCCTTGCAAAATAACTCACCCACCTGCACCCAAGATCCCTTCGATCCGTCGCTTTGGTCAGAAGTCTTACCGGACTCCAAGCTGGTGTTCGACTTCGTACCCCAGCCTGTAACCCTCGACTTTCAGCAGTATCCATATCCCATTGTGGATGTACTGAGTCTAGAGCCTAATCGATTGGCTTACTTGAAACCGCAGGCGATCGCTGAAACCTGGCTAACCTCAGCTAGTCGCTTACACAGCAGCCTGGGTCGCATTGTGGATTATCGCCCTCTCGATACGCGCCTGGTCGAAGACTTAACTGAACTGGAAGCGGGGGAACATCTGGTCGTGATTGGCACCCCAGAGACCCAACCAGCTCTGGCCGAGCTTAATTTGCCGATGCCCCTGGCGCAAAATCAACTTCTTGATGGTGACGGTAATCCTGTCCCGGCTGATGTGGGCGTACTGATCTTAACCACCGCTTTAGAGGACCAGGTACCTGTACTGGTGATAACTGGCAACGGTGCTGAAGGCGTCGCCAAAGCAACCCAGTTCCTGGTGCAAAGTCGAGACAAGGCAATTGGTACAGGGCAGGCTATTCTGGTCAATCAACTGGTGGAACGCTCCAGTCCAGAAACTCGCGATTGGCCTGAATACCTGCCAACCCAATCCATTTTTCAGCTCAAGGAACTCAACACATTTAATGAGCAACCATTTGAGGATGTTACGGTGTGGGGCTCTCAGGCTCCAGCTCTGGAATTCGACTTCCGGGCCTTACCCGATGACCAGTTCCTGCCTGGCAGTGTCATGCGTTTGAACTATAGCTATGGCCCGCAAATCAATCCGCTGACCTCGCAGGTCGAAGTCAAAATTGATGGAGTTGCCATTGGGGGCGAGCGTCTGCGCTCTGAGGACGGAGCCATGCACGAGAGTGTGGCCCTTGAGTTGCCGACAGATTTGATCGAACCTCACTCCAAGATGCAAGTGAACTTTCGCCTCGATCCGCGTGAGCGTCGTTCCTGCAGTCGCGTCACCGATCAGCAGTTGTGGGGGACCATCCATGCGGATACCGAATTTGAGCTTCCTCGCGAAGTAGCGGCCTGGTTGCCAGACCTTAAGCTTCTGCGGTATGGCTTTCCCTTTGCCGCACCGCAAGATTTGTCGCAAACTGCGATCGCTCTGCCCGATACACCCACCGACAGTGACCTGGCACTGATGTTGGAAATTAGTGAACGCTTGGGACGTATCAGCAAAGCCGACTCAGTTCAACTCGCTGCCTATCGAGTTAGCCAAATCACAGATGCTATTCGTCAAGATAATCACCTGATTGCGATCGGCGTTCAAAAAGACTTCCCCTTGCCAGAAGCATTCCAGGAAACCGGCTTCCAGCTAGGAAATGCCTTCTCACGACAGTGGCAGCAAACCCAAATCCAGACCCTCCCCGACGATGAAGGACTGGTCAAGCAAATCCGCTCGCCTTGGAACTCCGAACGTGTTCTCTTGATCCTTAGTGGACAAAATGCGACCGGATTGGACCATGTCCGCAATCTCATGGATCGTGATCCCCTCTTCTACCAAATCGAAGGCGACACGGTCTTAGTTCGCACCACTGAACCCACCCCCGACCCCTACGACCCTGACGCCTACGACGTCACTGTGTTGAAGCAAGCCCAACAACAACGTACATCCCTTGAAAAGCGGCCCCGCAAGATACTCATGAGACTCCAGCGCCACTGGCTCTTTCTCTCCGCCAGCACGATCGCAGCTGGACTGGTTTTCTACGGTATCGCCCAGCAATTTCTCAAGCGCCTGTCTCAGGCCGATTCTTGAGGGAGGCGTGAGTGAGTAAGGGAGTGGAAGGGTGAAAGGGGTATGGAGCGTTGGCGTTGGCGTTGGCGTTGGCGTTGGCGAAGCCTGTCTGCAAGACATCGCCTGTCTGCAAGACATCGCCTGTCTGCAAGACATCGCCTGCCCCAGGGAATAGGGCTTTGGGGACATTTACACAAAACTCTGAACCCTTCCTATAACGGCCTCCTGTCCCCTGCCTTCTGCCTCCAAACTCTTACCTCCTGCCTATTCCCTACTTCCCGAATTCCGAATTCCGTAGGGCTTTGCCCTTCCCGCAGGGTACTCCGAATTCCGAACTCCGAATTCCGAACTCCGAATTCCAAACTCCGAATTCCGAACTCCGAATTCCGAACTCCGAATTCCAAACTCCGAACTCCGAACTCCGAATTCCAAACTCTTACCTCCTCCCTACCCACCCTCCCTCCCACTCCCACCATGGACAGCTTATTTTCTAAGAAACAGCGCCGCTCTTTATTGGGTCGTTACCTGCAGGCTTTGGGGAGCTGGCTTAACGCTCAGGTTCATGGCTGGTTGGTGGATCGCCTCCCGGCTTTATTCAATGTGATTTTGCAGTGGTTAAGTCGCCGGCAGCTTTTGCTGTTAGCCGGGTGTGTGGGAGTACTCTGTTTACCGCTGGTTACGACCCGTCCGAATCTTTGGCAACAGGGAATGATTTCGCTGCTGTTGCTGACAGTCGGGCAGTTTCTGGTTCGTTTAGAAGAACGAGCCCAGAATAATCGCACATCAGAAGCCCTGCATTTGTTTCTGATTGCCCTCAGCTTGTTAACGACAGGGCGCTATCTGTATTACCGCAGTCGCTATACGCTCAACTTTGACCATTGGCTCTCGACTATCTTTTGCATCCTGCTGTTTGGGGCGGAGCTGTATGCTATTTCGACATTAGTACTGACTTACTTCCAAACGCTGAGGTTGAAAGAGCGCCGTCCTCTCGATTTATCGACGCTGCCCATAGAGCAATGGCCCCGAGTTGATATCTACATTCCCACGTATAACGAAGATGTCGAAATTGTTCGCAAGACTGTGCTAGGGGCACTGGCAACGGAATATGCTCCAGATAAAAAGCAGGTCTACGTATTGGATGATGGCCGCAAGTATCCAGAGCGACGGGCCGAACTCCAGCAAATGTGTGAAGAGTTGGGCTGCCAGATGCTGGTGCGAGATAACAACGACCATGCGAAGGCTGGCAACATTAACACGGCGCTCACACGCACTCAGGGCGATCTGGTTTTAATCCTTGACTGTGATCACATTCCCACACGTAATATTCTCCAGGAAACAGTTGGTTTTTTTGAAAACCCTCAGGTGTCGCTGGTCCAAACGCCTCACTGGTTTTACAACCCCGACCCATTTGAACGGAATCTGCTGACCGAAGGGCGTATTCCTGTGGGTAATGAATTGTTCTACAAAATCCTCCAGCGGGGGAATGATTTTTGGAATGCGGCTTTCTTTTGTGGATCAGCAGCCGTCATTCGTCGCCAGCATTTGTTGCAGGTGGGGGGCATTGCCACCGAAACTGTCACGGAAGATTGTCATACCTCACTGCGACTACATTCGCTGGGGTATGAGACGATTTACTACGACAAAATCATGGTCGCTGGCTTAGCCCCTGAAATGTTTTCTTCCTATGTGGGGCAACAGGTGCGCTGGGCTCGGGGTATGGCCCAAATCTTGCGCCTCGAAAATCCCTTGCTTAACCGTAAGTTGAACCTGCGACTGCCGCAGCGTATTTGCTACTTCAGTGCGACGTCACACTTCTTTTTTGGCTTCCCGCGCTTAATGTATGCGATCGCCCCCAACTTATTTTTACTTTTTGGGGTTAGCGCCGTAAAAGGATTAGGGCTAGAAACCTTGTTCTACGCGCTGCCGCATATTGCTTTGTCGATGCAGGCAAACCACATTCCCTATAAACACGTTCGGTTCTCATTTTGGAATGAAATCTACGAGTTTGCCATGTCGTTTCAGGCGGGTATTGTGACCATCTTGGCCCTGATCAACCCAAAACTGGGCTCTTTCAACGTTACGGACAAAGGCTTAACGGTGACGAAGCGGAGTTTTGATCTCCAGACGGTGAGGTATTTGGTCATTTTGGGGGTGATTACCGGGGCCTCGCTATTAACGATTCCCTTCTGGCTCATTCTGAGTCCGCAAGATACTCAGGCAGTGTTGGTCAATGCGCTGTGGTGTGTGTTCAACCTATCGCTGGTAGTTGCCGCTTGCTTAGTTGCGTTTGAACAACCTCAGTTACGCCAAGCACATCGGATGCCCCGACAACTTACCGCAGTGATCCATAGTGAAGGTCGGGAGTGGTGGGGCCAGACGATCAACCTGAGTGAAAGTGGGGCGCAAATCTGTATTGATGAGTGGCCCAATATTGCTGATCAGGTTCAGGTGACGTTAATGGGTGACCATGGCTCACAGGTCTTGCTTGACGCTGATGTGGTTCGAGCCAGTGCCACCCAAAAGTTACAAACGCTCTTGTCAGTCAACTTTGTTAAGCTCACCCAGGCTCAACTGGATGCGCTAGTTATCGTCATCTTTTCTGATGTTAAGGAATGGTATTCACAACATCGGACGGAGCGCGATCGCCCCCTGCAGTCCTTAGGCTTTATCCTGACCAGCCTCAAGCGAGTATTTAAAGAATTCAAGCCTGAGCGTGGTGTCAAAATGCGCAAACGTGTCAATGCTGCTGCCGCACTTCATTGGGAAGGGTGGGGTGAACATTCACTGACCGCAGACATCATCGAAATGAGTTCCCGAGAGCTGCGAGTTGAGTTGGAAGCGTCTATCGATTTGAACTTAGTTGACCTAGAAATTTCTCAACCTTTGATCGGTTTGCTCATCAATCAATCTAAGACTGTCCCAAACGCCCAAAGTCTCCTTGCGCAAGTTACACGAGTTGAGATTCTGTCCCTCTCTGTGCCCACCATGAATCAATTGCAAGCCCCCAACCGACAGCGTGTGGCGCTGGAACTTAGCTTCCCTGAAAGTCTCAAGGATACTCAACAAGGCAAAGTTAAACGACTCCTGCGATCGCTACGGTAATTACGATGCGCCAAACACTGACTCAAATTCTTGTTCTCGTCTGCACTCTGGCGATGCTCACTGCTGGTTGTACCCCAGCCCAAAAGGCATTTTTATCCCGACCTCAGATCGACTTCGATAAAGTCAAGTTAGATATTCAGGTACAACCGACTGACGAACTCGGTGAATATATTGTCTCCGGGACTGCCGATTTACCTCAGGAGACAGAACTGACGGTTGCCGCGATTCGCTATCTGCATTTGAGCCAGGCCACAATTCAAACAGCTGACCTAAAACCAACCTATGCCATCCTGGCCTATGATGTGGTCCAGGTTAAAGGCGATCGCTGGCGTACCCGTTTGCCTCTTTGGCAGATAGCTCCCAACGGCGAATTCAAAGAAACCTGGCAGCTTCACGAGCCTGACCTGGCACTAGCAGTTGAGCCAGAAGAGGGAGTGCTGTTCCTGGTGACCCTGGCACCTATTCATAATCTGCAAGAAATTGAGCAACAGCTTGCCATTGGCAATCAGCAAATCGCTAGCCGCTTTATCCACATTACGTCAGAGGGTAGCCGCTATTTGCAAACAGGAGAAATGGTAAAAGTTGACCTCCCAACCAGAAAGACCACGCCTCCGGGTGAGCAGCCTGAGGATATTAATGGAGGTTGGGGGAATCGTTACTTACCGCTACCCGACCCACCCAATACCCGGCAGCTGGAATTCCCTGAACATCGTCAAACCAACGCTCCGGTTGCGCGCGAAGAATTGTTGTATTGATAGCGGTGTGATGGTTCACGATTGGCTATCGCCAGACAGGATGATGATGTCATCGCTACCGCTGTAATTGCTACCGTCAGGCAAAATCGCGCCATCTAGCTGAATACCGTCCAAATTCGCCCCTGCAAAGTTAGCCCCAGTCAAATCGGTGTAGCGCAAATCAGCCCCTTGTAAGTTGGCTCCAGACAAATCAGCTTCCCGCAGAATCGCGCCATAGAGACTTGCATTGGCCAAATCAGCCCCTTGCAACGTGGCTTTATTTAAGGCTGCTTCGCGCAGTTCTACCGCAGTTAAAATTGCCTGATCTAAGTTGGCCTCAATTAAGCTGATATGCATCATTTGCGATCGCGTTAAATCAGCCTGACTCAAATTCGTGGCATCAAAGTCGGCTCCCGTAGCATTGACTTCGATCAGTTGAGCCGACTTTAACTCAGCTTGATAAAAAACAGTATTTACCAGTTGACTTTGCGAAAAATTTGCTTCCGCCAAATTTGCTTGGCTAAAATTGGCGCGACTCAGTTCCCAATCGCGCAGATCAGCTTTGGCTAAATTACAAGCTACACATTGATTGGATTTTTTCAGGGTTTCTAGAGGATTGATCCGAGGTAGGACATTTATCCCTGGCGCAGATTCCCTTGGCGTTGTCGATTGCGCTACTTCCTCAGCTTCAGACGTATCTTTATTGACAGCTAAGGTATACACCATAATAGGAGCGATCGTGACAGCAACGAGCACTCCTATTAAACCTGTATTGAAGTTCATAGATTCAAGATGAAATCACACAATGTAGGGAGTGGTTAGTGTCGAGCTTTCTGCATAGAGCTAAATTAGCTCTTCAAGCCGGGGCGACACTTTATGAATGCACACCTTGAAATTCTGATTAATTGGATGCCTGAAATGATGGGAAATCGAGATCAAACTTTATCCGATGCTTAAGCTTATCTGACTGTAATGCTTCCTGACTTCCGTATAATTAAGGGAGAGTTGAATTTATCCAATAGGCATAATAACAATCAAGCAAAATTGGATACTCAAAATTTCAATGCATCTACCCCAGTATTTCTAGTGCCTTGGGCTCAGCATATCTTAACCAAAATATGGGCTCACTGCAGTTCTTCAGGAGGTAGACATAAACCATGCAAGATTTCCCTATCCGTAACATTTTTCTTCCCGCAGCCTTGGCTGCTAGTGCTGTTTTTTCAGCCCTTACCCTACCGACTGCACTGCAGCGATCTACTACTCATGCCGTTGATTTGCCCACGTCCAGTCAACAATCTCAAATGGATCTGAGTCGGGTTCACAAAGATATTGCCATTCCCTATATCGGAACTGTTATTGTTCTCAGTGCTGGGGCAGGGATTGCAACGGCTGAATTAGTGCGCAAATGGCACGCTGCCCGCAAATCGACTGCGGCACAGACACCTGAAGCCGATTTTGCAGATAGCTTTGAAGATGACTCGGTATCTAGCCCTGAAATACCCTCTTCAATAACGTCGCTACCGCTCAGGGCACCTGACTTTGCGTGGCCGACATCGAAAAATCTAGAAACGGCATCGTCGGCTGCCAAGACTTGGGTGGATTACGATTTTCCTAAACAGTTCACGGCAGCTACCTGGGAAACCCCTGCTGCCGTTGCGACAGTTGCCCAAGCACCTGATATGACCGTTGTCATTTTTCCCGGTCAATATCAGCGCTGTCGTATCCAGGTTCCCTCGCAACGCGAGCAGTCATACGCGATTGAGTTTGATGAAAAGTTCTACAGCTTGTTAAGTGCTGGGGTTTCCAAAGAGCAGGCACTTGCTGCCATCACGCAGCTTGACCAGGAAAATCGGCCAGCAATTTTAACTCAGATGAATGAAGGCTATGCTGTCTGGGTGTTAGAGCCCGAGGCCCAGTTAATATCTGTAGCCTAGTTAGGGTTGTCATGTACGGAAATTTCTCGGCATTAATATACCTTGTTAGGTTGGCGTAAGGCACGAGACCCAACGCAGCGAGCGGGTAATTGCTTTCCCAGCGATCGCCTAACCCGCGATCGCGGTGGCATCACGGAATTTAGACAATTAGCCTTGCGACCTGATGTAGTTGAATCTGGCTCTGTTTAGCAAGACTCTAAAAGTGTCAAAACCCTAACTAATTTACGTGTACACAGTTCTGCCACAGTTAACAGCTATACAGAGCAATACAATCCAGAGACAAAGATATCGCAAGGGTGTAGCGACCATCTCATATGAAGTTCGTTGATATATACGTAATACGTAACCTGTCATGCCGTTCGCGAAGCGACTCCGCTAGCAGTCATGAAGTAAAGGGTGACGGGGAATCTCTAGGAACAATGAAGTATCGCGATGTCTCTACTTTGCTTTACTCCGTTGCTTTTAAGGGAGCCGCTAGCATGTGAGCATAGCCTGTCTGAAAGACAGACAGCATGAAATGGGTGATTAATCTGAGTTTGCGATCAAGCGTTCAGATTGGCATGAAGCTCAGGTTTATCAGAAATTTATCGGGTGTAGAAACCATTACCTGTATAGTGAATTGGAACAAAATTGTGGTGATGGCATTCAATAAAAAAGACTACTGGCAAAATGTTTCAGGAGTTTTTGATGCCACTCAATGAATTGAGGCTAATGGCCTAATCTACCAATGAGCTTGTCATGATGTTACTTGATTACCCATTAAGTATTCATCGCCCAGGTGCCAAATATCAAAGTGGATCAACTTTCGAACAATAAGCCATGAATGCTGAGGAATTTTGGCCTCAATATAAAACAGGCCACAGGAACTTTTGTAACCTGGATCTCAATGAATTTGACTTCAGTAGCTGTGATTTTCGCCGCTCAAGTTTTTGGCGTGCCAACCTTACCCACACCAATTTTGAGAGGGCATCGTTAATTGGGGCCGATCTCCGCGATGCGGTTCTAGAGCATGCCAACTTAAATAAAGCTGACTTGAGCAAAGCTAATCTGCGAGGAGCCAATCTTTCAGCGGCCCACATCATTGAGACAATTTTTCGGGCAGCTATTTATGATGGGGCAACCCAGTTTCCCGCCGAGGTCGGTCCCTGGCAAGCTCAAGCTTATTGCATTGGACCGTTAGTGAATCTAGCCAATGCTCAACTCGGTGAGGCTCGACTAGAGGGAGCCGATCTCTCGGGAGCAACCTTAAATAGTGCCCAGCTACAGTCAGCCAGCCTTTTTGGAGCTTCGCTTCGGCAAGCTCAACTCATTGACACAACCCTTCAGCAAGCGAACCTGGCGGAAGCGAATTTCAGCGAAGCTAACCTCAAGGGCGCTGATTTAGCTCAGGCCGATTTGAGTTACACCCGTTTACTCAAGGCCAATCTTATGGGGGCTAATCTCATCGGCGCTAAGTTTCAGGACACGAATCTGCAGCAGGCACTTTATGACGAAACCACACAATTCCCGGCAGGCTTTGATCCCCAACTAGCAGGAATGTTGTGGATTGGCCCCGGAGCTTGTCTCTGGCAGGCGGATTTGAGTGGGGCTTGTTTAGCGGGGGCGGATCTGAGTGGGGCAGTCCTTATGAATGCCAATTTAGCCGGAGCTGATTTGTGGGGAGCCAATCTAGAACGAGCCGATTTGAGCGGCAGCAACTTGGCCCAAGCTACTCTGTGGGGAGCCAATCTACAGGCCACTGATTTACGTAGTGCGAAGCTAACGCGAACCTCTTTGCAGGGGGTCGATTTAACGAGCGCAATTTTAGATAGTACTGATTTCGAACAGCTGGCATTAGGCTAATACCCATTCTTTGATATGGGTTAAAGATGTTCCTTTCGACTCCGCTCATGGAACGTCGGTTGAGCGGTATCGAAGCCGACTTGTCGCCATCGTTGTGATACATAGAATTGCGATCGGGACTTTACGGTTCCTGCAGCAATGTCTGGATTGACTTGGTTGGAAACAAGGCTAACCACACCAAATTTTGACTGTAGTAAGCGGATTGATTATCCCAAATGCCCGCCTCGTATTGCGGCGCAATGCGTTGCTGATAAATATCGGCGGCGATCGCGGGATTGACGACCTGCCACCCCGCATAGAGCATGGCGTATTGAGCAATCGTGTCATAGTCTGCTAGAGGCTGCCCTTGGAAATCAAACTCGGCGGGAATCGTCCCATCGGATCGCCACAACGCTTCTAAAGACTCCAGATGATCGCGGAGGTATTTCCGGGCTGGAGCCGCATCAAACAATGCTTCATCCCACGCGATCCGCCACCACACCCGATAGGCATCAAAACCATACTGGTTTTTTAAATCACTATCACTATCGGACGGAATCGGCTCAAACTCACCCGAGGTTAGATTAAGTGCGACCCAATCGCCGGGTAATTCGAGTGCTGAGAGGGACGCAGATTTCTCTAGTATCTTGTAGCTACTCTCCACCAACTGCATCCAGTCGCGATCGCGATCCACTTCAGCAAAAACGCGGAAGGCATAGGGGGCCAGGTACGACGGATTGAGATAGACATGGGTCTCACTTTGAAATGCAGTCGCAGGTCCTGGTAATAGATATCGTTTTCCCCTCACGACGACCGTGGAATCATCCCAGAGATCGACCAGTTTGGTCCGGGCTAAGTCTAAATAATCCGGACGCTGCCAGCGCCGAGCTGCCAAAATTAAGGCGAAGGCGGCGTCAATATCGGCATCACTGGCAAAATTGGGATCAATTAATCCCCATTGCCCGGTTGCTTGCTGGTCCCATTCCCACCCCCAAAGCTGGTCTAATACCTGATCGCCCTGGCGGCGTCGCAGGTTGCTTTCGGCCCATGCCAATGTGCGGTCAAAGGTCTCTGGGTCATCAATTAGCACAGCTCGTAACATGGCATACGCTTGTCCTTCAGAAACGGTGCGATCGCCCGCTTCAAAGTCGATCACTCGACCATCGCCCTGGATAAAGCGTTGCGTATAAGCCTCCCAGCTTTCAGCCAAAATTGCTTGCGCTTCAGTTTCTGAAATAGCGGGTGATGAGGCCAAGCTGACGGGTGGCTCAGTTGCACGACAGCTCACCGAACCGACTGCTGTTCCGCATAGAACCAGTACGATGAAAAATCTGGAGAGTTTGCAGCGACAATTGCTTGGCATAGGTATCAACTTAAACCAGAAAATTTCGGTGGAGTCAGAATTCAGAATTCAGAATTTGGGAGTCAGGAGAAAATAGGATTTTGATTCTTGGCTATTGACTCTCTACATCAATCAGGATATCCCAACCTAAAAGGTTACCCATTTCCAACAAATACACTTTATGCCTTTAAAGATTTCAAGAATTTGTGAGCATATCCGGCAACTTTAGTCGAGGCAAGTCGTCTTCTTCAATAGCTTTAGATATGACCGAAGATATAATCGATCGCTCATCCAATACGAACTCATCCACAAAATTTAGCCGTATGATATTTGGTATAGGGTCTCTGCCAGTAATTTGAACGTTTTTATAGGCTAAAAAACTGCTATTTTCCAGCATGTCCCATCGAAGAATTTTACGCTTTCTGTTCGGCGTATTTTTAGGCACGATTGCACTCCTTTCTTTCTCGTTCAAGGGTGTTCCCCAGCGGGCGATCGCGGCTGAGTCCGCTGCCTTTCCAGCTCTACCGTTCTCAACCCAGGGGGCTCAGATTGTTGATGCTGAGGGCCATCCTGTATTGCTGCGAGGGGTCAACTGGTTTGGTATGGAGACCCCAACCCATGCCCCCCATGGCCTCTGGGCGCGGGATTATAAGGATATGCTGGTGCAGATTAAACGCTTAGGATATAACTCGATTCGGATCCCCTTTTCAGTCGCTTCTTTATACGCTGAAGCCGTGAGTGGTATTGATTTTTCGATTGGTGAAAATGCTGATTTACAAGATAAATCTCCTTTAGAAGTTTTGGATGTCATTATTCAGGAAGCTGAGCGTCAAGGGCTATTGATTTTATTAGATAATCATCAGTTAGATGACCAAACTATTCCTGAGCTTTGGTATGACGATGTATACAGTGAAGCCGACTGGATTGATGCCTGGAAGCTGTTGGCGGAACATTATCGCGATCAGGCCAAT
>JBCBTQ010000032.1:0-34774 GCA_039818605.1 Cyanobacteria bacterium J06639_14
GCGGCAGTTCTTGCATGGCAAAAGTCTACCATCCTCGCCTGCACCAACACCCAGGTCAACCCAGTTGAGCAATTACCGTGTACTTACTCTGGGTGTCTGCCAAGTTCAGCGCTGGAACATCAATATATCCGTCTTGAACTTGATACGTGTGTTCCAAAAGCCATTGGACAGCCTCGCGATCGCTACATTCCCAACTGAGGTTGACAAGATCTTCTGTCACCTCCCAGTTCAGAGGTGCCTCATCTGCTTCCAGAACAGACAGCGCTAACGCTAAGCCTCCAATACCCGCTCGATGAGGCAGTAATGTATTCGGCTCAAAAATTGAAAATTTGTATTGTGACATGAGCTTAGTCAGTGAAGGAATTGAGAAAATACCTATTTAATTTCGTAAGCTCCCTCCTCTTTGGAATACCGCCAGAACTCACTCGACGCTACAGGGTAAAACTTGTGCTTTTCCTTTTCCCACTTCCGTTGTTTTGGGTTAGGCAGTGGAATAGTGAAACGCGGTAATTCCTTGTTGGGTAACTGTTTGACAGTGTCTAAGTCTTCCTCAAGGATGGCTGTGACGTTATGGCCCTCATCGCGGAGGGAGGCCGGATAGGTTCGCCAACCACCATCCAACAAGACGGTTTTACACTTTGGGCTAGCCCGCGATGCAGCATTTTCTAACCAAGCTGCTAACTCTGCCTGGTTGACCTCGCCAGTGAACGATTGGATTAAGTCAAGCCCCGCTTGCAGATCCTCACTGCTGTAGGGATACCCTTCTTTTGCGTCGGGATAGAAAATAGCCTCTAGAGCACGACCACAGTAGCGGCGGTTCAGCCGACCAAGGCGCTGGATTAAGCCTGCTGGGTCGGCGATTTGGGTGACGAGCAAGGTGGCCGAGAGATCCAAAGACATTTCTGCCACTTGAGTGGCGATCGCTAGAATCGGTTCCTTCTGTTCAGGTTTGAAAGCATCGACAACAGCCCGATGATGAGCCACCCGATCCTCATAACGAAAGCGACTGTGATATACCACCGCATTCAGGTTCCGTCGCTGGGCTTCACGATAGACATCGATAGCGGTGTTGACCTGATTGCAAACCCATAGCACTTTGCCGTTGTTCTCAAGTTCTTGTTCTACCCGCTCCCAGTTAGGAGCATCGCGATATTCGAATCGATAGCGAGGCTTAATTTCAATGTCCTTTGGCCCCTCAATAACCGCAATGGCTTCGCCAACAGCTTGCCCAATTGCCTCTCGTTGCCACGGCAAAAAGGAGGCTGACATTAGCAGGATGGGAGCTTTAACTGTTTCCAGAAACCTCAGTAAGGCTCCGAACAGCTTGGCGTCATAACAGTGGACTTCATCAAAAACGAAAGCAGCATTCGCGATCGCGGGGAAACAATAAATCGGTCGCCGGTTGCATTGGAGCATTCCCAGCACCGTATCCACGGTGCAGACGCTAATTTCACGTCCCCAAGCCTTAAAGGACTCCAGTTTCTTGGCAACTTCGTTATCACTGCCATCGCCAGCATCTTCCTCTTCACCTGTGGTGTAGAGATCCTTGAGGGTTCGTTTGTTTTGCTCTTCTTCCCACCGAGCTAAATCCACACCCGCCCGTGAATGGAGCAGGGCTGCATCTGCTTGCCCATGAACATAATCAATAAACCCCTCTGTGCTTGTCCCTGTAGTGGGATAACAGAAAAATAGTTTGCGCCCGTTGGCGTGAAACTTTGCCCAGGCATAGGCTCCCAGCGTTTTCCCAGTCCCACACCCCGCCCTAGCCAAGGTGACACGTTTCCTGCTGTCGGCAAGCTTGGTTTGAAAATCCCGTAAAGTATGGCCTTTTAAGCGAGCATCAATAATTTTCTGCGTCTTTTCCCCATTCAGAGTGCGACCCACTTCTGCCTTAATCCACTGATCAATGGACACATCTACTGAAGGAGCCGCTGAAGCGATCGAGTCGCCGCAGATCATTAAAGCTTTGCAAACCGCAGTGAGAACGGGATCAATTTCAAACTTAGGTAATTCATCAAACAGCAAGGTGCTGAGCGAATCTTTGAGTTGGCTGACTGATAACTCAGTTTGCGGTTTGCGCGTTAGTTTGATCTTGGCTGGACAGCCAAGTTGCTTGATGCCAAATCGAAAAACGCGCTTAAAGTCAGGATGGCATAGGTAGAGCGAAAGTGAACTATCACCACAGGGGCGCACAACGGTCTCATCAATATAGTCAAGTTGTTTGCCAGCCTTTCCACCCAACTTGAGATGATGCCCACCGCCGGCAATCAAGGCCGTTTCAAAATGTCCATTGGCCTCTCTCAACCAATCCTGAAACTCCCAGGCCATCAACAGAGACAACACTTCATGACGCACAAGCTGTGGAGTTTGCAGCGGAAATCTCTTGGGGTTGGCCTCCGGCATGTCTTTGCGAACAACCCCCTGAAAGTGATTATTCGCCTTACCCCAATCATGGATGTAAGCAGCTAACCTAACGGTGGCTTTCAAATGATTTAAGTCGCAGCTTAAATTAAATTGCTCGATCAGCCTATCGCCTAGGACATCGACAAGTGTGGAGACCCGTTGCACGACATCAGCAGTATGTCCCACTAAGCTGTAAGAGCCTTTCCATCTGCCTTCAACCGATTTTGCCAGGAGGCGATCGGGCGTCAGTTTAGGCGGCATAAGCATCCTCCTTTGGTGGATAAAACCAGCCACAACCAAAATGCTTGCGTCCACCCAAACCATGCCACTGCAACTTCAGCGAATCCTCATCGCTCAAGCCTTCAACCACAACACCAAAGCCCAGGATTTTCTTATCCTTTACCTGCAAAGTCCGCCTAGCCAAATCCCCATCTGCATCACTAGGGATAAACGCCTGCCCTTTGATATCTAGACGTTCCAACCCAGTTTGGCAGGATTTCAAAAAGTATCGAGGCACGTCTATATGATCAATTTCTTTGAGCTTAAATGTCACCAGTCGTGAAGCCAAAGTATTGCTTGCCTCTGGCAAAGTAATTCTGGGTTGAATCAGTCGGATTAAATGCCCTTGGATGTCGAAAACTTGATTTTGAAAGAACCGATACCAAAGCTGTATCTGTTCTGAAGGGCATCGCAACCGAAAACGCGATCCCCGATTCAGGTAGATCATTCCTGCTCGATCAGGAATCCCTGAAACGGTACATAGGTGAACCTTTTCAGGCAAATCTGGAGGTAGGTTATCCTGGCCCGAATCTTGTAACAACTTTTTCACTGCCGAATAAAGCAAATAACCATGGTCGGCTGGCAAGGTTTTACCCCTCAGTGAAAACTGAATTTCGAGAAATTCCATGACTCGTTTCTCCTGTAAATTCTCGGCGTCAACTCACGATTGAGCAGAATTTGAGTAATTGTGATGCAGGCGTTCTACTTCCTGCCTCAGCATCTTTACCAACTCCGCGGGTTCCCGTACGATCGCCCCCTGTCCGTACCCCAGCACCCAGCGCTTAACATCGTTCAATCCCCGCACCACCATCTGCAGCGTCACCGCTCCATCCCCGTGCTCTTCCAATACCTGCGTCGGATGCCAGCGTCGCTCCCGAATGTAGGGAGCCGTCTTCGCGTCAAACCAAATCCGCACCGTTACCGGCACACCCCCTACCTCATGCTGGAAAATCATGGCCAGGTGATCCCTAGCATTAAAATCTGGCTTGCGTTCAAAAGACGCATCCAGCCGTTGGAGCGAACGAATGCGATCCACCCGAAACCAGCGAATCTCCTGGCGCTTGTGACACCAACCAATCACATAGGGATTGGTCCCCCGGTAGATATGCAATAGATACGGATCCAACACCCGTTCCGAAACACTGTCCCGACCTGCCGTGTAGTAACGCATCCACACCTGCTGCGAGTCCCGACAGGCATCCTCCAACTGGTGCCACACCTCTGGGTCCAGGTTGATCTGAGCCCCCGAGCGAAAGATGATTTGCTCATCGGTAACCTGCTGCAAATCCACCCAGGTTTCCTCCGGTAGGCGTTTCGCTAAGCGCGCGATCGCCGACCTCAGTTCCACTGCATAGGCTGATCCCGAGCAAGCCTCCAGCATTCTGGCCCCCAGTGTGAGCGCAAACAATTCACCCTTCGAAAGAGACACCACCGGCAAGCGCCAGTCGGGATTCGTGTAATGGTATCCCTGCTTACGGTTGTTGGCTAAAGGGGCCGCATAGCGATCGCGTAAAAAGTCCAAATCATAACGAATTGTTCGTTCACTGACCTCCAATACTGCTGCTAAACTCTCAGCCGTTTGGCGTTCAGGTTTGCGGATGAGTTCATCAATTGCTAATAGTCGTTCTACATGCCGAGACATCTGCCTGACTCCATCGCGTTGGTAGACAGCTTAGCCAGACAACCCTGCAAAATCTTTGCAGTCTTCTGAGAAAAATTAAAATCATGTTCGCCTTTGCTAAAGGCTAGCTACCGTTGAACTTGGAAATCGGAGAGGCAGCGCTGTCAACTAAATCTGTTGCACTCTTGATAAGGAGATTTCTGCAAAAGAAACTACTGTCAGAGCATTGGCATTTTGCCGCGACAGTTAGCTTGACAGGAGAAAATGAACGGAGCCTCGTCAAAGCGGGTTCAGAGCCCGTTGAGTCTATTTGCCCAGAATCAAATTAGGCGCGAGGGGTATCCGCTGCGAAGAACTTGCTGCATAATCTCCATAACATGGTTGCTAAAGGTATCAGCAGCTCAGCCAACAGCTATATTTAGGGTGTTCTGTAGTCTTGACATCTTTCCACGTTGATGGAAATCGGTTAGAGGTTAGAGTAGAGGTGTTCCTATTGTGCAGGTAAATCTCATATCTGAGGCGAGATACTCCTAGTATAATTTCGCCAAATTCATTGTCTCGACTTCCCTGCAGTGCGCTCAATAATCGCTCAGGCTGTCAGGCATTCACCGTCCGTGTTTCCAAACTTTTGCTTGCTTATAGTAGCGACCTATTATGGCACCGTCTAACTCCAGTATGTTGGCAACTTTCTCTCGTGTGAATCAGCAGGGGACTTTAGCCAATCAGGTAAAAGGGTTACCAGCTCACCAGTTTATCGATTTGCTTGATCAGATCACGAAGGAGTTTGGGCACTTCCTTCAAGCGATCGAGATGATCAACAATGAAGCGCTGGAGACGATGCTGGAACAGATTTTGGAGGCATTTACGCTCAAAATTGGGCAAATTCTCCAGGCTGATCGCACCACTATCTTTATGGTGGATCGAGATAAACAAGAGCTGTGGTCCAAAATTGCCCAGGGTGATGGCGAAGAACGCCTTGAAATTCGGGTTCCCATTGGCAAGGGAATTGCAGGTTATGTAGCAGATACAGAAGAATGCCTGAACATTCCGGATGCTTACTCCAACGAGCTGTTCAACCGTAAAACTGATGAGGAAACTGGGTATCACACTCGCAGTATTTTGTGTATACCCGTTTTCAACAAGACCCAAGAAGTTGTGGTTGCCGTTGTTCAACTGCTGAATAAGTTAGACAGCAACGGCAAGCCCATCGCCTTTGATAGTCAAGACGAGCGTAGCTTCCGCGAGTTTGCTTCTTCCATTGGCATCATTCTCGAGAGCTGCAACTCCTTCTACATTGCAGCGCGTAACCAGAAAGGGGTTTCTTCACTGCTCAAGGCAATTTCCTCGCTGGAGCAGAGTTTGGATCTTGAGAAAACACTGCAGTCGGTCATGGCAGAAGCGCGGGATCTGATGAATGCCGATCGCAGTACACTCTGGCTCATTGATGAGGAGAGCAACGAACTGTGGTCAAAGGTCAAAACCGGGGATGGACAGTCCTTAATTGAGCTGCGCATTCCAGCTGATCGCGGCATCGTTGGTTATGTGGCTTCTACAGGGCAAACCCTGAATATTCCCAACGCGTATCAGGATCCCCGTTTCGATCCAGAATCGGACAAGCGTACTGGCTATTTGACCCGTACGATCCTTTGCATGCCAGTGTTTGACTCGGCTAGTAAATTGATTGCCGTCACCCAGCTCATCAACAAAAAGCAGGGGATCTTCAATAGCTCCGACGAAGAGTTTATGCGGGCGTTCAATATTCAAGCGGGTATTGCGCTGGAGAACGCCCAACTGTTTGAAGATGTTTTGGTGGAAAAGCAGTATCAGAAGGATATTTTGCAGAGCCTATCGGATGCGGTGATCTCCACGGATATGGAAGGACGGATTGTCACCATCAATGACGCCGCCCTCGAACTGTTGGGATGCCCGGAGGTAGAAGAGGGCGATCGCCCTCTCAGAGAACTGTGGGAGCAACAATTAATCAATCGCTGTGTTTGGGATGTGATTCCCATTGAAAAACTGCAATTCCGATTGGAAGACAGCCTGGAAGAAGGGGCTAAGCATTATGTCCCCGAGCAGACTTTGAAAGTCGCGATTCCTTATCTCAGCGAAGTTGCATTTTCGGGAGAGCAAGGCCATTCTCATCCCGATGCGATTCTCTTAGTTCCCGACACAAAAAGTCCTCAGCAATTTTGGCCCTGGGGACATCGGCAAGGTTCGGTTCCATTTACGCGAGAGCAGGTCCAAATGCTGGAGCGCAGTATTAACCTGACCGTAAATCCCCTGAGTAACCCTGAGGGGGGAGTTAGGGGTGGATTGCTGGTGTTAGAAGACATCAGTCAAGAGAAACGGATGAAGACAACCCTGTATCGTTACATGACTCCTGGTGTTGCCGAGCAGGTGATGGCACTGGGCGAAGATATGCTGATGCGAGGTGAACGTCGCGAAGTCACGGTCCTCTTTTCTGATATTCGGGGCTACACTACCCTGACAGAGAATCTCGAAGCAGGCAAAGTCGTGGAGATGCTGAATGCCTACTTCGAGACTATGGTAGAGGCCGTCTTTAATTACGAAGGCACCCTCGATAAATTTATTGGGGATGCCATTATGGCCGTTTATGGTGCTCCCTTACCGCTGCAAAACCACGCTTGGGCTTCCGTACAGTCAGCCCTGGATATGCGTCAGCGTTTGATTCGGTTCAACTCAGAACGGATTACGCAAAATCAACCCGAAATTCGCATTGGTATTGGCATCAGTTCTGGGGAAGTGGTCTCGGGTAATATTGGTTCGCAGCGCAAGATGGAATATACCGTGATTGGGGATGGTGTAAACCTCAGCTCACGGCTGGAGGGCGTGACCAAGCAGTATGGCTGTGACATCGTTTTGAGCGAACATACGTATGAGCTTTGTCAGGACAAAATTTGGGTCCGCGAGTTAGATAAAACTCGTGTCAAGGGTAAAAATCAGCCTGTGAGTATTTACGAGTTGATTGATTTCCAAAGTAATTCCTTAGAAAGTGAGACCCAAGCATTCTTAGAATGCTATCAAGAAGGTCGCCAAGCCTATACAGGTATGAGATTTAAAGAAGCCATTCAGATATTTGAACGGGCCGCTGAAATGCGTCCGACCGATCGCGCTGTGAATATCCACATCAATCGCGCCAATGCCTATCTGATCAATCCACCACCAGAGGGTTGGGATGGTGTACACACGATGACAACAAAGTAGGTAGAAGGGTCGGAAAGTTGACAAGTCGGAGGAGGGAAGGGTGATGGACACCCATCCTCCGATAACCAACAACCCATTTAGTTATTGACCGAAGAGGCCATTGTTGCCGCCAGAGGCATAATCTCGCTGCAGACCTCATAGAATGCAGTCTTAGGAGGAGCAACAAAGAGATGGGAGATGCGCTCTAGAGCTTGGGTGTAAATCGTACTTTGGTGAGATTCCATGTCGCCAGGGCTATCCCAGAAGATAACAGCGATGCCGCGATCGCTGCCCGGTTCCTGCAGGAGATAGGCTCCCTCGAATCCTTCTTTGTAGGTGGAGACAGCTTTTTCATAGAGTTGGCGGGCTTCAGGAAAACAACCTGGCTTAAACTCGCCAACAGCAACGTATGCATACTTATGTTTGAGACAATCGAGAAAATCAGACATCAGATTAAAGACTTGCTAATGGCCAGTAACCGAAAGAACTGAACCACGTTTAAGAGTAGCCCAGGAATACCCCCTTATCGAATGTATTTACCCTATCAAAGTTGATTCTCTATTCCCCTAGAGGCAAAAATTGTTAATCTCTACTTCTGACTCCCTACCCAATGCAAACCGCTATTAATCTTTTGCCCACATAAAATAGGGCAAGATTTGATGCAAATGGATACCCCACGCAAGATTATCCATGTCGATATGGATGCATTCTACGCTTCGGTAGAACAACGGGATCATGCTGAGTACCGTGGTCGGCCAATTGTGGTAGGAGGGCGACCGGAACAGCGCGGAGCTGTGGCAGCAGCGAGCTACGAGGCACGGAAATTTGGCATACGCTCGGCGCTGCCGTCACGAGTTGCTCAACAGCGCTGTCCTCATGTGATTTTTGTAAAACCTCGGTTTGGAATATATCGAGCTGTCTCACAACAGATCCGAGCGATTTTTGCTCGCTATACCGAATTGGTGGAACCACTGGCACTCGATGAGGCCTATCTGGATGTCACCGACAACCTGGTGGGGGAGCCATCAGCAATCGCGATCGCCAAGTTAATCCGTCAAGACATTTACCGTGAGACCCAACTTACCGCTTCGGCTGGGGTTTCAATCAACAAGTTTCTAGCCAAAGTTGCCTCGGGGATCAATAAACCGAATGGGTTGCATGTCATTCTTCCAGAAGACGCAGCTACCTTCGTCGCAACGCTGGCGATCGACAAGTTTCACGGTATCGGGCAGGTCACAGCCAATAAGATGCGTAAGCTCGGTATCTTTACAGGGGCTGATTTGAGGCAGTGGTCGGAAGCAGACTTGATCAAACAATTTGGTAAAGTTGGGCGTTTCTACTATTGTGTTGCGCGCGGTCAAGATACTCGCCCCGTTAACCCCAATCGTATCCGCAAATCGATTGGAGCTGAAAAATCGTTTGCTCCCGACCTTGAAACACTCGCTGACATGGAAACAGCTTTGTCAACGCTAGCTCAGCGAGTAAGCCAACGCATTCGAGAACAGTGCCGAGGTGGGCAGACAGTAACCTTGAAGATTAAGTACAGTAGCTATCGTCAGATTACTCGTAGCTATACTCATTCGCAACCGATTCGAGAAAGTGAGACGCTCCTAATGTTAGGTAAATCAATGCTACGACAACATCTAGACCCTTATGCAAAGGTTCGCCTGTTAGGACTTGCAATCTCTAATTTAGAGGAGTTACCTACAGAGTTAAATTGCGTACAACTCAGTCTAAGTTTAGATTTACCGGATACAAGGATTCTTACCACGAATAAATATTAGGTTTAGTGGATAAGTTGACAAAAGTCGTCATTAGTCAACAATTACTGCTACAAGTATATACACGACTAGGAGTCATCCGTGGATTTCATGATAATTTAGCTATCTATGCAGATGAATTGTTAAAAAAAGCAAAGCAATGGTGAAGCTGATGCTGCCAGCACCATTTTATTCCTGATTAGTTTTCACAAATCTTGCAGAGTGAATTAATGAAAGTTCTGCTGATTCGCTTCCGTTGTTCTGACTGCACATCAGAATAACGGTACTGTCTTCTACCTCTGGCTATCTCACATGTCCGAAACCATCAATGTTTTATTAGTTGACGATCAAGCATTGCTGCGCCAAGCATTGGAAAATTTGCTGACACAGAATGCCGATCTGAAGATCGTGGGTACGGCATCTGATGGTCATGAAGCCATTAAGCAGGTTGCTCTCTGCCGCCCCGATGTCGTACTTCTCGACATCGAAATGCCCAATCTGGATGGCTTGAGTGCAACGCGGTTGATTACTCAGCGTTTTCCTGAAACCAAGGTGATTTTGCTGAGTGCCTATGACAATGATGCCTATTTGATGAATGGGCTGAAAGCAGGTGCCAAAGCCTATTTGCTTAAGGACACGCTCAGTGGGGAACTCACGGACACCATCCGTAACGTTTACAAAGGGTATGGGCAATTTAGCCCAGGTATCCTTGAGAAAATGGTGGCAGGTATTGCCAAACCTGAAGAGCTCCTGACTGAGGATATTGCCGAAGTTGGCTCGTCGGCAAAGGTTACTGGCGGGGATATTTTAGAGTTTCCTCAAAAGCAACCTGTAACACCTGTTAGTAGCACTTCTCAGCCGGTCGCGCTGCCGAGTTCAGCTTCGATGCTGGCATTAGATCAGTTTAATCCAGACGATTTGCGTAAGCTATTACATGAATTACACAGCCACTCTGAGACCGCAAGTGCAGTGAAACCGGTTCTTGAGGAGCGTATTGCCGAGGAACCGACGAACCTAGCGGCGCTGTATGTCTACGGGGTAATGGCTCGCCAAACGTGGAATGAGCCCCAAAAAGCATTTGCATCGCTGCAAGCAGGTTTCCAAGCAGGGATGCAACAAAAGATCGCCCCCGAGGCATTGCTGATATTTTATCGAGAGGCGTTGCCCTTGGATGCTTCGTCAGCATTCAGCTGGTTGACGCAGGTCGGCAGCCCGTGGAATAAGCTCAAGCGCCTTCCCTTCCTGATTCAGGAGGCAGCTAAGCAGTTTGGTAGGGGATCTTCTCAGTACCGATCGCTGCTGCTCTTGTACCGGATTCGGTTCCTGAAAATGATGCTGTCGAAAACATCAGCGGCTGACTCTGGACATCCAGAAACTGTATCAGTCAACGGAACGTCAGCTCTGCTGAGTGCCCTTTGAAATAAAAATGTCAGCTATTCTTAGTATCCTTTTAATATTGCGAGGTATCCATGGTTAGCCCTGTAGAACAATTAGATGAGCTCGCTTATGTCGAACAAGAGCTCGAAGATCTACAAAATCTAATCAAGCAACATTTCAGAGCAGTCGAAGACCTTAATGGTGTTCAGAACAAGCTGAGTACAGTCGATCAGCTAAAATCAACGGTCAAAACAACTAGTCGTAAAACAGAGACTGCTCTTGAACGCCTCGACAAGGTTCAGGCTTTATTGAACGAGCGTACTGATACCCTGGAGAACCGTCTGAAGAAGCTGACTAATGAGTGTACTCAGCTCAAACAAACCATGGATCAGACAATGGCCCGATGTGCCGAGGAATGGACCAAACAGCAGCAATCCATGCAACTGTACATGGAAGAATTTGAAGCACGTCTTCAAAGCGACATGAGCCACGCTGTAAACCGATTAGGTGAAGCCGGGATCGCTTCATCGGTTCAACGGGAGCGTCTTGAGAAGCTAGATGTTCGGGTACGTGGGCTAAGTAATTCTGTCAAACGCATGGGCAGCACTCTCAAGGCTTGGAATGCCGTTGCGATTGGTATTTCAGTGATTGGTATGATTGCGATCGGGGTTATTGGAGTATTTTTCATCTCCTAACCGTATAGGGGCCACCATGCGCTAGGGGGCAATGGTCATCTTAGGAATAAGAGAAGATTCGAAACCCCGACGACGCATGGTTCTGGCTTGCCTAAGTAACTGCCAAGCTGGAAGCGAAAAGCTTGCCGGAAAACAAAGCGAGGTCGCAATTCCCCATTTGCGTTGTTTCAAAGCAACGATGCCCCAATGGAGATTGAGATAACGACGCACAACCTCAAGTGATGGCACCTGATCCCGGTATTTGGAATCGATCCGCTTATAGATGCGTTCTTTGATCATAAAGTTGACGTCGCGGCGATTGGCTAGATCAATTCGTTGGTCGTAACCACCCGGCCAAATAGTTCGATAGGCCAAAGGTTGATTGATAAACAGCGCATCGCCATACTCGGCTATGCGTATCCAGGCATCAATCTCCACGCAGCCAGTCATCGTGCGATCCCATCCCTTGGCTTTGAGAAAAGCATCCCGTTTGACAGCCACCTGGATGGGGGTACCAAAGGGTACCTGTTCTAGGAGCATGCCATAGTGAATCGCTTCCTGTGGGATAAAAAATGCATCTCCAGGACCAGTTTTGGGGGTGCGACTCAGTTCTTTCGCTTGGGTATCAACCTGGATGGCCTGGCAAGAACAGATAACCGCTGCAGGATGAGCCACGATCGCGTTTTTAATGACCTCTAAGCAATTGCTGGCCAAATAATCATCGTCGTCGATAAATTTGACCCAATCGCCCGTGGCAATGCGTACCCCTTCATTTACAGCGCCTGCATGATGTGTATTGGTGGGATTGCGGTGATAAGTGATGCCATCACTCAAACCTTGAACATAGTCTGCAGTGTTGTCAGTTGAAGCATTGTCCACCACGATGATCTCGCAGGGGAGGGTTTGATTAAGTGCCGAAGCGATCGCCCGCTTGAGGAACTCGACTCGGTTATAGGTTGTGATAACGATACTGAATTTCACAGCATTGCCAAACGAGATTTCAGAATTTCGGCCTGAGTTTGAGCTTCTGCCAAAGCAGCTCGGGCACCTTTGACAACATCTTCAGGAGCTTTCGCAACAAATCCTGGATTATTCAATCTTCCTGATAGCGATTTAATCTCTCCTTCGACTTTGGCAAGGTCTTTTTCAAGTTTTGCCTTAAGGGCGTTAATGTCAACTAGACCTACCAGCGGAATTAACACCTGCACTGTACCAATGACCCCTGCAAATAACTTAGTGGAGGAGGGAGCGGATGCCTCAGGTTGCATGGTGGGTAAAGCCGCAGGTGGGTAGACACGGGTAGCCGGGGCTGCTGACGAATTCTGAAGCCAGGTTTGAGCTTCGCCTAAGATTTCTTGGCGTATTTGGTTTACGCGTTGCCAGGTCTGGCGACGGTCTTCAGCGTACAGCAAATTCTGGCTGACGAACCAAACCGCATACCCAAACCCAATCAACCTGAAAACTTGGGCAATTAATGGGATGCTTTCCAAAGTTCCCGTCAAAGCTGACGCTACCTTCAAAGCGATAAACAGGACTACCAAAAAGCCTAACAAGAGTGCGGGTTGCTTAAAGTCACGGAAGAAGCGCTGCAGGTAAATCAGCGGTTCTTCAAAGAGGGGACGCATAGTTACCCAGAAGTCAGTCACTTCAGTTTTGAGGGTATCGAGTGCGATCGCTTCAGTCGATGGCTCAGAAGAAGTCACCTCCGGAGCGATTAAGGTTTCTGGAGCAGCTTCCTCAGATTGAATCGTTAAGGTTTCAACTTTGCCTAAATCCTGGATATAGGTTTGGGTTGCTTTAAGAATACGACGTTCTTCAGGATTCTCCGATTGCAGAATGGCCTCAATCCGAGCACTGGGTTTGATACCGGCCTCAGCCCGCAGATTACGAATCGTGCGAATTGTGCCAATTAGCAAGTCAAATTCCTTCTCCAGGGTTGAGTCAATTAGCGCTACTTCTATTGTTGGATAGGTTTGCAGAGCCAGGAACTCCGTGTCTTCTACCTGGTTTAAGGTATGCCAAATCTCTTCTGTGATGTGAGGCATGAAGGGATGCAATAGCCGCAAAATCCCGTCTAAGACAAAGGCAAGAGTCTGTTGGACAACTTGCTTAGTCATCCCACTTGATTGGAAGCGCGACTTGGCGAGTTCAATATACCAGTCGCAGAAATCACCCCAAATGAAGTCATACAGTTCCTTCGCAGCTTCACCAAAGCCATATTTGTCCATGTAAGTCCGAACGCGCTGTACTACACCGTTGTAGCGAGATAAAATCCAGCGATCAGCGAGTTCGAGGGTCTGGACTTCAGGCTTACCTAGTTGCGTCGGTGTTTGTCCGTCAAGATTGAGCATGACAAACCGGGCCGCATTCCAGAGTTTGTTTGTGAAGTTGCGCGAAGCCTCGACCGAAACAGATTCGTCGGTTTTGCGGTTATATTCCAGACGAACATCCTGTCCGGCTCCGGCCACTTCACGGATTAGAGTGTAGCGCAGGGCATCAGTGCCGTACTTATTAATCAGGATCAGGGGGTCAATGCCATTGCCCTTAGACTTGGACATTTTTTGGTTATTTTCGTCCCGGACAAGGCCATGGATATAGACGGTCTCAAAGGGCATGGTGTTCGTAAAGTGACCGGCCATCATGGTCATGCGGGCCACCCAGAAAAAGATGATGTCGAAGCCTGTAACCAGGGTGGTAGTGGGGTAGTAAGTTTGGAAATCAGCAGTCGTTTCGTCAGGCCAGCCCATGGTAGAAAATGGCCAGAGGCCAGAGGAGAACCAGGTATCCAGGACATCTGGGTCTTGCTGGAGTTGGACGCCTTCGCCAAATTGGGCGATCGCTTTCGCCTGTGCTTCGGCTTCATTCAAAGCCACAACAAAGGGAGTTGTATCAGTAATTTGACCGTCGGTTTCGCTCACAGCATACCAAGCGGGAATCTGATGCCCCCACCACAGTTGGCGAGAAATACACCAATCGCGCAGGTTCACCAACCAGTCACGATAAACTTTCGTCCAGCGTTCTGGCACAAAGCGGGGAGATTGATGATTATCGAGCGCATCCAAGGCTTTGTCTGCTAGAGGCTCGATTTTGACAAACCATTGGGTGGAAAGTAGTGGCTCGACAGGAACCTTGCCGCGATCGCTGTAGGGAACCGTATGCTGATAGTCCTCGATTTTCACTAAGAAGCCATCTGTTTCCAGTCGCTGCACAACCGCTTTACGGGCTTCGAAGCGATCCATACCGACGAAGGGACCGGCTTCGCGGTTCATACTCCCGTCTTTATTCATGACCGTGATCATGGGCAGGTCATGACGCTGCCCCATGGCAAAGTCATTAGGATCGTGTGCCGGTGTGACCTTAACGCAACCGGTACCGAACTCTTTATCAACGTAGGCATCAGCAATGATGGGAATTTCGCGATTCAAGATAGGCAACGTCAAGGTTTTACCTACCAGGTCGCGATAGCGATCGTCTTCTGGATTCACAGCTACAGCAGCATCACCCAGCATCGTTTCAGGGCGCGTCGTCGCAACCTCCAAGTAGCCAGAACCATCCGTAAGGGGATAGCGAAAATGCCACAGATGGCCATTGACTTCTGTCGGTTCAACCTCTAAATCTGAAACAGCAGACTGACTAGCAGGACACCAGTTCACCATGTAGTTGCCGCGATAAATTAAACCTTCCTCATAGAGGCGATTGAAGGCAACCAACACAGCCTGCGACAGGCCATCGTCCATGGTGAAACGCTCACGTGTCCAATCGACGGAAACACCCAGTTTCCGCAATTGCCCCACGATAGTACCGCCGGATTCTTCTTTCCACTGCCAGGCTTGTTCGATAAACTGCTCGCGTCCCAGATCATCCAGGGTTTTACCCTCAGCCTTGAGCCGCTTTTCCAAAATCGTCTGGACAGCAATACTGGCGTGATCGGTCCCCGGCAACCAAAGGGTGTTACGTCCCTGCATGCGCTGGTAGCGCACTACCGTATCGATCAGTGCATTTTCGAAGGCATGGCCCATATGCAGGCTGCCGGTGACATTAGGAGGGGGAATCACCACACAAAACGGCTCTCCGGCTTGATTAGCATCAGCCTTAAACGCGTGGCGGGCTTCCCAGCCCGTCTGCCACTTTTCTTCAGTCATGGAAGGATCGTACTGGCTGGAGAGAGGAGGAATCGTGGCCGTCATTGCTAGGGATCTCGCTTCGGGCAATTACCTAATGATTCTGCCACGAGGCTTCTCCAGATGCTAAGGGTGACGGGAAGAAATTGGTTTTTTGTTGACAACAGGGTTTGCGGGTGGGGTGCCGTGGGTCGGATCACGACAGATGGGGTGTTCTGATAGACGGGTAGGGTGTTGACCCACGCTACGCAGGGGTTATTTTCAGGTCAATCCCTTGAGACTCGGCTAAAGTCTTCATTGGCGACAGCGATACACTGTTCTGTGGACATTGAGTTATGACTGACACCATGGGCGAGGGAACAGAACAACAGATTCGTCAGCTGCGGGAGCAGCTTCAGAAAGCTAGCTACGCCTACTATGTTCTCGATGCCCCCATCCTCGAGGATGAGATCTACGATCGCCTCTACCGTCAGCTCCAAGATCTTGAGACTCAGCATCCCCAACTGATTACGCTCGACAGCCCTACCCAGCGCGTGGGCGAACGGCCCGCGAGTCAGTTCACATCCGTACGTCACAACATTCCCCTCTACAGCCTGGAAAATGCTTTTGGCATCGAGGAATATCGAGCGTGGCAAGAAAAATGGCAGCGGCTTGCTCCCGATGTTGGTGAAAGCGCTGCTGTGGCCGAACTAAAGATTGACGGCTCCGCTCTGGCATTGACTTACGAAAACGGCATTTTGGTTAGGGGCCTCACACGGGGGGATGGGACCACAGGCGAAGCGATTACCCAGAATGTCAAAACGATTCGCTCAATTCCCCTGAAGTTACAAACGCAGCATCCATCGGCAGTCGTAGAAGTGCGGGGTGAAGCATTGCTACCCTTGCAGGAGTTTCAACGTATCAATGAGGAACGCGAGGCCGCTGGAGAGGCACTCTTTGCCAATCCTCGTAATGCCGCAGCGGGAACGCTGCGACAGTTGGATTCCCGCATTGTGGCCGATCGCCACCTAGATTTTTTTGCCTATACGCTGATCATTCCCGACGTAGCTCCGACCGATGAGTTTACGCCTGCTACGAGCCAGTGGAATTCGCTGGAACAGTTACAACAGCTAGGATTCAAGGTGAATCCTAATCGCCAGCTTTGTCAAACAGCTGATGATGTAGCAACCTTTTATGAAACCTGGTCAACTCAGCGGCAAACCCTGCCCTATATGACCGATGGCGTGGTTGTAAAGCTCAACGAGTTTGCTCTACAGCGTCATCTGGGCTTTACGCAAAAGTTTCCACGCTGGGCGATCGCACTCAAATATCCCGCCGAAGAAGTCCCTACGATTGTCAAGCAGGTATCCGTGCAAGTAGGACGCACAGGAGCCGTCACCCCCGTTGCTGAACTGACACCTGTGCAACTAGCAGGTACGACGGTAGCTCGAGCGACGCTGCACAATTCAGCGCGCATTGCCGAATTAGACCTATACATCGGTGACACAGTCATTGTCCGTAAAGCGGGTGAGATTATTCCTGAAGTGGTTCGGGTTTTGTCGGAATTACGGCCCGAAAATGCGATCCCTTTTTACATGCCGACTCAGTGCCCTGAATGTGGTGAGCTTCTCGTAAAACCGGAGGATGAGGCAGTCACTCGATGCATCAACAGTTCCTGTCCAGCGATCGTCCGTGGCGCACTCATTCACTGGGCTCGTCGTGATGCTCTGGATATCAATGGTATCGGAGAGAAATGGGTGCAGCAGTGGGTTGATCAAGACCTCGTGAAGTCGGTGGCGGATCTCTACAACTTGACCGTAGAAACCTTGCTCCCGCTGGAGCGCATGGGTAAGCAATTAGCCCAAAAGTTAATCGATGCGATCGCAGCATCCAAACAGCAGCCCTGGGCACGAGTCCTATATGGGTTAGGAATTCGCCATGTGGGGAGCGTCAATGCTCAAGTATTGGCCACTGAGTTTCCTTCGGTAACAGCAATTACTGAGGCCAAAATAGAGGACATTGAAGCCGTCTATGGCATCGGCCCCGAAATCGCTCAATCGGTTTACGAATGGTTCCGCAATCCCGCCAATCAACAGCTAATAGAGGATTTGAAGACGGCAGGCCTGCAGTTGGTGAGTGTTCAACCAGAGACTGATCGATCAACCGAAGAGCAGCCTCTGACAGGTAAGACTTTTGTTCTCACAGGAACTTTACCGACTCTAAGCCGAAACGAGGCTAAAGCTCGGATTGAGCACGCAGGAGGCAAAGTTACTAGCAGCATCAGTGCTAAGACAAGTTTTTTGGTCGTAGGCGAAGATGCGGGCTCGAAGCTGCAAAAGGCTGAAAAGCTAGGAATTCAACAGCTTTCGGAAGCAGACTTGCTTGAAATATTGGAAGCGTAGAAAGCCAGATTCCAGGGTTTTGCTAGATACCGAAAGTTCTTTCTGACCTGACCCCAAACCCTGGGATCTGAATCTAGCAAAGCCCTGGGATCTATTTAGACTGCCTGAGCAGGACGCTGAGACATTTGAGTTGTGGAATTGCTTACCTTTGCAGCTTCAGCATCGACAGCTGTGAACTCAATGTGATTGACCAATGTAGTCACAAACGCGAAGAGTAGAAAAGGCAAAGACAAGACGAGCACTAACCCGACAGAAACCAAAGCATAGAGGGGTTGCCTAGCTCCCATAAGCCCCATTGCTCCTGCCAAGCTAATGAGTAGCACAACCAACCAAACGATAACTTGTCCATAGATATCGCCGAAAGTAAGTGTGCAGTTAAAGCGGTACCGTTGTAGCTTATCCATAATGCTGCCTATGGTTAATTCTGAAGTTACTTTTAGGATATAAGTACCATTTCAGAAAGCAGCGTTTCTCAACATTTTTGAAGATATCGAATAAAACATTTACATAGATTGATGCTTTAGTGAGTAAGCAATATCGCGCGAAAAAATTTTCCCAAAGACGTGCTTCAAAGTCGCCACGTTTGCATCGGGATTTGCTGTCATGCAAACCGTTGCCGTATCAATATCTGATTTTTTACAAGCCTTACAATGTACTGAGTCAATTTAGCGACAGACAAGGGGATCGGGCTACCCTGAAGGATTTCATCGATATCCCTGATGTATATCCGGTTGGGCGTTTAGACCGCGACAGCGAAGGACTGATCCTGCTGACCAATCATGGCCGCCTACAACATCGCTTGAGCGATCCAAAGTACGGTCATGCTCGAACCTACTGGGTCCAGGTAGAACGCATTCCCGATGATGCAGCTTTGCAAAAGTTAGCTCAGGGTGTTGTTATTCAAGGCCGACGAACCCTTCCCGCAACTGTACAACGATTAGGGCAGCCGCCACAATTGCCGTCACGTGATCCCCCAGTTCGATACCGTAAATCAGTACCCACCGACTGGTTGGAGTTAGTTCTGCGTGAAGGGCGTAATCGTCAGGTAAGGAGGATGACAGCCGCAGTAGGGCACCCGACATTGCGACTGATACGGGTAGCTATTGGTCACTTAACTCTGCAAGGATTGGCCCCAGGGCAATGGCGATCGCTAACAATTTCTGAGCAAAAACAATTACTGACCGATAGTGCGATGGATAATGCGAACGTGTAAATCCTTGGACAAGATTCCGTGACTTCTTATATAGAACCCATACAGCTTCCCGGATAATGATGAGCAGGTTTGTAAATTTCGGATATGGTTGTTGAAATCATCAGCTAGCTTAGCCTTGATTAACCCTGTGAAGACAACAGTTTTGTATTGTTCTATACGTCACAGGGTCTCTTTGGGATCTGTAGGCACGTCTCTCCTGATCGGCCAGCTATTTTTTAGGTAGGCTATGGGGATAAACCTTTTGCAATACCTTGCCAGATGTAAATTTGAGCCCCGGCCATGATCGTCTGTCCACATTGTCAGTTTGAGAATCCAACTCTAAACCGTTTCTGTCAGCGCTGCGGGAATCCTCTTAAGCAATTGCGGGCAATCGTCGCTTGTCCAAATTTATCTGGTGAACAGAAGCACGATATCGATGGCACCCCTCTGAAGCCAGACTATTCAAACTCACAGCCCCTCAACGATGCCCCGGCCAACGCAACAGGCACATTAGCGGATTTGTTGACGGCAGACAATTATCTGGACCGTGAAAAGCGCTATCAGCTACGTTACCCGGCCAAGCATGACCAGCTGCTGTCAGAAGAGTTAGAACTGGATGTGATTGATTGTCAGCCAGCAACTGAGTCTCCAGTAGAGCTGATGGTTGAGATTAAATCGACCATGCCCCATGAAGAGTCATCGGTGGCTGATTCGTTGCCGCCTTTGGCTTACCCATACTGGAAGCTTCAGGATCAGTTCTTTCCGGTTATCCCAGAACTACAAGCTGCTTGGCAAGAACAATCCTTCACAGTTTTAGTTCTCGAAGATCGTTCCACTTGGCGGCAGTTAGCGGATGTTTGGAATTCTGAATCAGCAGAACCCTTGGAACTCATTCACTGGTTCTACGAAATGGTTGACCTTTGGGAGAGTTTAGTCGCTTTTGAGGCAGAGCCTAGCTTACTTAAGCATCAAAATCTGCTCATTGATGATGATCAAATTCTATGCCTGAAGCGTCTACTGTATCGTCCGAGCGATCGCACCTACGAAATCAAAGATTTAGGATTGCTGTGGCAAGCTTTATTGCAAAAGTCAGCAGACAAAAGGTTTGCGTCTCTAGAAAGTTTGACTATCGCGATCAGTGCTGGAGAGATTACTGAGACTGAAGCCATCAAAGAACACCTGGCCAATATTGCCGATACGCTTCAAGGGGAAGCTGCAGAAGCTCAGGCGGAAGATGAAATGTCTGAGGACGCACTTGAAGATGAGGATGAGATTGAAGTCGCCGAGGTCGTGTCAGCCAATCCTGCAACTGACGAGTCAGGCGATATGTCATTGGACGATTTACTCCTCGATGAGATGTTAGAAGAATCAGAAGCTGACGCGGATGCGGATATTGGCGATGAAACGATTGCTGACGTCCCAACAATGACGCTACCAATGCAGCTGTATCAGTTGGACGAGGCAGGGCGTACCCATGTCGGACGTCAACGCACTCATAATGAGGATTCTTTCTACGCTGAGACTGACTTACGCCGAGTTGATAGCCCCGATGGCCGTAGTTTGGAGGCCCGTGGTCTATATATTTTGTGTGATGGTATGGGTGGACATGCGGGTGGCGAAGTTGCCAGTACCCTCGCTGTCAAGTCACTGCGGGATTATTTTGATATTCATTGGCAAAACGAACTGCCAACTGAAACCATCATCAAAGAAGGAATTTTGCAGGCCAACCAAGCCATATATGCAACGAACGAAGCAGAAGCTCGGTCAGGGAATGCCCGAATGGGGACAACTCTGGTAATGCTTCTGTTGGCAGATAATGAAGCGATTGTGGCTCATGTCGGTGACAGTCGCTTGTATAGCTTTACCCGTCAGGGACTGAGACAATTGACTGTAGACCATGAAGTGGGTCAGAGAGAGATTAGCCGAGGCGTAGAACCAGCGATCGCCTATGCCAGACCCGATGCTTATCAATTAACTCAAGCCCTAGGTCCCCGCGACAACGACGAGGTCGTCCCCAATATCACGACGCTCCATGTCAACCAAGACACCTTATTTCTGCTTTGCTCAGATGGCTTGAGTGACAATGATCTACCCGAAGAGCATACTGAAACCCACATCGAACCGCTGCTGCGATCGCAAACAAATCTCGAAGAAGGGATCACTCAGCTCATCGAACTAGCCAATGAGCACAATGGCCACGACAACATTACAGCGATCGCGATTCGGGTAAAAATGCGTCCAGATATGGAAGCCCTAGACAACAACAAAACCAACTAGACAACAACAGAACCAACTAGTGGTAGCGGAGACAGCGGTTTGCATTCGGAGCAAGTACGGCAGCACACTTTAGCCCTTCACCCTAGGCCCTGCCTTAACCAAGATGTACGCATCAACTCGCACATCGCTATCAATGCCACGGTGAATACTCTGCAAAAAAAATCGGGGCACACGTTTGTGCGCCCCGAACTCCAAAAGTGACGGCCAATAGTTGCCTTATCTAACCGCTAATTCCTTTTCTGCTACAGCCTTACGGAGAAAGGAGACCAGTTCATTGGAATCACGGCTAGCCAACTCAGACAACAACTCAGCCTGTTCGCTATTGACCTCAGACGCCAATGTCTTAGAAAGTAGGCTATCGCCCTTGCGACCGTTAGCCAAACGATACCAAAAGGCCATTCTCATATTGGTATCTAATCCTTCGTAAACCTCAGTCAGACGAGTTGGGGTTCCAGTTAGGATTTCTTGTAATGCCTCTTGACGCTCCTCACGAGGTACTTGCTGGACCTGCTTAAGCATTCCCTGCACTTTTTGAGAAAAGAAGGCACCTGGCTTTGCTGTTTTAGAAGCCTTATGAAGTTGCTTTGCCAAATAGTGCAAAACTACTAACCTAGTTTGGGCATTTGCTTGATTAAATTGAATGCCTGCATTTTCGAGATTAAAATTAACTACCGTCGCTTCCATGATTACACCGTTTGCTAAAAAGCCAATAACTGGATTCCAAAAAGAGATTGACCTGTAAACCTAGCATCTTCAAGCTCGAAAGCTTGCCATCCAAGATCCACAGACCTATATTGCCCATTGCTGATGTGATATATCCGAAGTCGCTAATCGATTCAAAATTATTGTTGAATCAATCGCAAAATACTCCCAGACTATATTGCCTCAGAACTTCTGGTTTCTAATGTGATAGAGCCAACATTAGAACCGCTTAAACAGCTCAGTTGAACGGTTCAAACGTGTCTATGTCCTCTCCTATCTATATTGATCCCCGCAATAACTAGGATGCAATATTCTTTAGAATTTTCTTCAATTTCAAAAAGAGCGTACGTACAAGGCGTAAATAAAGAGACTAGACCCTGCCAAACTACCGAAGACTTACCGAGGATCAATCCAATGCAGTCTCAAATGGATTTATGCATGCCTCCAGCCCAAAAAATATTTTGTATTGGGAAATACAAAATAAACACCCAGACTGATAAGTATACTATGCGAGATTGTCGTTTTAATTTGACTTACAGTGATACCTTGGTACTTAGGGTGAGACCGAGCCGGGATCAGAAGTTCTACCCTTGCGCTTACGACGGTCGTAACAGCTTGACGCTCAGGGCAATTTCCAGTCATATATAGAGCGGGATCGAGGGTCTTCTACGACCTATAACACGGGTCTAAATTTGGATAAGGCAACCATTTCATTATGTTTAGACGAAAATCAGCGCCTTTATTGACATATCTCAGCCAAAAAACAGAGTTCGAGGGGAATCTGCATGCCGAAGGCATGGTTCGAATCGACGGTATCATTCACGGCAATATCGAGGTACAAGGTGATTTGGAGATATCACCTACGGGACTTGTGGAAGGCCCCGAAGTGAAGGCTCATAATATCATCGTTCAAGGGGTGCTCAAGGCTCGCGTGATTGCCGAGGGTAAATTGACCCTGAGTCGGACAGCCCGCCTTGAAGGTGATGTTGTGGTTGGTTCGCTAGAGATTGAAACAGGTGCTTACTACACGGGCTACATCGAGACACGCGATGCCAAGTCTTTACCACCCTCACGCGAAATGCCAGAACTCTATGGCGCGGTGGACGCTCCACCTCTGAAGCCTTAGGGGTCCTTGATAACCCAAGTCAATATTCCTATCAAGAGAATTCCTATTAAACATCGAGGCGCGATCGCAAAGATGTGCCAAATATGAGGGAGTCCATCTATTAGAGTTGCGATTAGCCAAGCGATCGCAATTGAAATGATTGAGAAAATTAGACTCATATCGACTCAAGGGGTGCTTCCTTACTGGAGTGCAGCAAGTTTGGTTGATGGTAATTTGTAGCTTAGAATGCAATTTAACTCATAATGACACTTTGAAATCTTGCCTAACTGGAGCGTTTGCTGTATCAGCGCTACGCCACTATTGAAATAACAGAGAGGGATTTAGTGATTTTTAACACCTCTCGATTACACCTGTTTTAATGCATTGCGAGGGCTTTGACGATGACTTTCCAGATCCAATCGATACTTCGTCGCCCCCTACCTCTACTGGGGAGTTTGGCTTTATTGATGAGCATTTCCCCCGTATTGGCTCAGTCGGCTCATTTTGACGGCATTACCTTGTCTGCTTATCCACCCACTTCTGCCAGTGTTGATGGCCGGACTGTAGGCTCTTACGCGCTCTCAAATATTGCCGACAGTGACACCAATGGAGACTTGTGTGCAGGATTCGCAGACACCACGCCAGATCACATTCTGACACTGGAAAGTGATTTCCCCAGCCTTACCGTTACGGTTGATAGTGGTGAAGACACAACACTGCTGATTCAAGGACCTGACGACAACACGGTGCGGTGTGGTCAAGATATCAGCCGCCGCAATCTCGATGCTCAGGTAACTGATAGTGATTGGGGTGCAGGGGCTTATCGGGTTTGGGTTGGAACGCATGACCAAGGACAGCGTTTCAATTACACATTGACCGTTACTGAATAGACTGTTTCTCTAGCCGACGCAAACGCTAGGATAGTTCTTAGTGTTTGCGTTTTATGGGGCTATACCTGTGTTCAAAGTATTGCGAGCGGATTTCCAGATCGTTTTTGAAAGGGATCCAGCAGCCCGCAACTGGTTAGAGGTGCTATTCTGCTATCCTGGCCTGCAAGCGCTCACTTTGCACAGGATAGCTCATTGGCTATGGAATTTAGGGTTACCATTCATTCCCCGGTTTGTTTCCCATCTCAGTCGCTTTTTAACTGGAATTGAGATTCACCCAGGAGCCTTTATTGGTCGTGGAGTCTTTATTGATCACGGCATGGGAGTTGTGATTGGTGAGACAGCAATTGTGGGTGATTACAGCCTTATTTATCAAGGGGTAACCTTAGGCGGAACGGGTAAAGAGTCGGGCAAGCGTCACCCAACACTGGGAGAAAAGGTTGTTGTGGGAGCTGGAGCCAAAGTTCTCGGCAACATACACATTGGCAATAATGTTCGGGTGGGTGCTGGTTCTGTGGTGCTACGCGAAGTTCCGTCTGATTGCACCGTCGTTGGCATTCCTGGCAGGGTAGTTTATCGCGCCGGAGAACGGGTGGGGCCTCTAGAACACGGTCGTTTACCTGACTCTGAAGCGCAAGTCATCCGCGCCCTCGTTGATCGCATTGAATCGCTGGAACAACAAGTTGAAACTCTGAAAGCTGATAGAGAGAAGGAGGCTGACCTACAGCCAGCCGGTGTTGAACCGCAAGTTAGTTGTCGGCTAAAGGATCGGGTGATTACAGAGTATTTAGATGGTGCAGGGATTTAGTGGGTAGGAATCGGTCGTGATAGTGAGGTAAAACGCGACATGTCCTGTCTTCACATGGCGCTAATGACTCTCTACCCTCCACCTACGACCCATCACGCCCTTCTTATGGATTAACCGCCACCACTTTCCAAACCCCATCTCCTTGACGCTGATAATGATGCCGATTCTGGGGGGCACCTTTGAGTTCAAGATGATCTACCGCATCAGGATCTAATATCAAAACTGTGAAGGTATCAAGGGGAATTTGCGAATTGAGGATGGCTTCTTCGAATCCCTTCATCGCTCTGGGTTGACCAGGATGGGGCCAAGCGAATTGCTGTCTTGCTTTGGCCGATAGGGCTTGCCAAGCTTGCTGATGAATTTGCCGGAGTGAGTCGTCAGAGGTTGCCAGGGTAACAATCTGGATGTGCCCACCCAAGCGAAATTGCTCACGCGTTTGAGTGAAGTACCAGCACACTTCAGCGGCAGGATTCTGGGTTAAGTGCAGGATTTTGTCACTACGACAATCGGTCACAAAGGTTAATTGATTGGTATCGGGTAGAAATTCACGAAATACGACCGTGCGATTAGCGGGGCGGCCATTAGGTCTAACGGTCGCTAATTGAGGATACCGACTGTAGGGACGACTGCGGTTACGGTGTAAGGCACGAGCCAAAGGGGAACGCCAAGGAGCCAGCAACATAGATAAAGTAGAGAAGGAAAAGCGATCGCCAAGTGATTAAGCTTCAGTGTAGAAAGTTTTGCTTAGACGGCAAAGGAACTTTGGCCTGAGTCAATGGTCACGTCGTAGCAGCTTGAGATAGGATAATCACTTTCGATTTTTTAGACATGCGTGATGTGATTTCACATTCAATCAGATACCAATAGCTTAGAGCTGCCGTACAAATAAGCATTCTGACTTAGCATGATAAACATACGGCCACTTGGAAATCGCATGCATTTATCTCCGCCTAAAAATTACTCGCCTTTAAAATCCTCTGAATTATGAGCTTTGCTGTTTTAATTTCCCTGTTGATTGGTCTGGTCTTCCTCGTTGTAGGAGCAGAAGGATTGGTGCGGGGGGCTGCAAAATTGTCTGCCATCGTGGGCTTGTCCCCTTTAGTCATCGGGCTAACAGTGGTGAGCTATGGAACGAGTGCCCCGGAACTGGCAGTTAGCCTGAAAGCCTCATACATGGGACAAGCGGAGATTGCTCTGGGCAATGTCATTGGCAGTAATGTCTTCAATATTTTGATGATTTTAGGCATTGCGTCACTAATTATCCCCCTGACTGTAGCGCAGCAATTGATTCGTCTCGATGTCCCCATCATGATCGGGGTTACAAGTCTGCTATTGCTGTTTTCATTAGATGGCAATCTTGGTCAGACCGATGGCATCATTTTGCTGTCCGGCAGTGTTTTATATACAGGATTTCTCATCTTTCAGAGCCGACGAGAGTCAAATGCAGAGGTGCAGGCAGAATATGCTCAGGAATATGGCATTTCTGGCCAACAGAGTTGGCCACAGATAGCTCGCCATATCATGGTGTTGTTGGGCGGTTCAGGGTTACTCATAGTCGGTGGTAATTTCTTGGTCTATGGAGCCACTGAATTTGCTCAAGCCTTGGGGGTTAGCCAACTTATCATTGGACTAACGATTGTAGCGGTAGGGACTTCTTTGCCCGAGTTAGCAACCTCCATAGTCGCGTGTTATCGAGGGGAGCGCGACATTGCGGTTGGGAACATTGTGGGCAGCAATATTTTCAATATTTTGACCGTTTTGGGGGCTACAGCAACCATTGCGGGAATTCCCGTCTCTCCACCTGCCCTGCAATTTGATATCCCAGTGATGCTAGCGGTCGCGATCGCCTGCTTGCCAATTTTCTACACGGGCAACCGCATATCGCGCTGGGAGGGGATGCTCTTCATTAGCTACTACGTGGCCTATAGCGCCTATATCGGATTGGATACCGTTGGCCATGATCAGCTAGGGATGTTTAGCAATGTCATGCTGTTGTTTGTGATTCCCCTCACAGTCGTCACCCTATTTGCGATCTTATTTCAGCGTCCGCGTAGGCTTGCTCAACCAATATCATCTCAATCCGCTGCCGAATCCCCCTCCAGTAATCTGACACAGTTACCAGATCCGCAAACCGATCCGCCATCGGTACGTCAAACGACTAAGCCGATATCCCCTCAAGCTGTTGGAGAACCCCCCCCGAACGACCCGGCACAGTTACCAGACCCAAAAGCCGATCCGCCGTCGGCTCTACTGTCACAGGGCCGTATAGAACGTGGACTGGACTCTGAATAGTTTGAGTAACCGCAGTTAAATCAATTTTCGCAGGCGCATCACCAGCATTTACCAAGACAATCAGAGACTCTTTTTCCCCTTGCCGCTCAAATCCATAGAGCTGTCCTTGAGTAACGATGGGACGATAGGCCCCTGTCCGTAAGGCTGGATAACGGTGTCTCAGCGCGATTAAAGCTCTGTGGTGCTCTAAAAGCGTCTGACTCCATTGAGTTTTGTCAGGAAAGACGCGCCGACAATCAGGATCTAGCCCGCCACTCAGCCCCACTTCGTCTCCATAGTAAATGCTGGGTGCGCCAGGAAAGGTCATCTGCAAGAGTACAGCCAGTTCGAGACTAGTCTGGTCGTCTCCCATCACGGAAAGGGCACGGGCCGTATCGTGGCTAGAGAGAAGGTTCAGCTGGGTCAGCTGAATTTCCCAATCATACAGCGTCAGTAATGTTTCTATTTTGCTGCGATAACCAGCGGCATCGAGCGCAGGATAGGGGTAATAACTTGGCACTTCGGCATATTCCATGACGACACGATCGCCCGCCGTAAAGGCCATAGTCGGCCCCGTGAAAAGATAGTTCATCACCCCATCAAACTGAGTACCATCCAGCCATTGCTGAGCCGGAGTCCAGATTTCACCCACGATGTACGCCTCTGGATTGACGGCTTTGATGCGATCGCGAAATTCCTGCCAAAAGCCCGGTTCTTGCACCTCATTGGGAACGTCCAAGCGCCAACCATCGACACCTTGGCGAATCCAATGCTCGCCGATACGCATGATGTATTCCCGCGCTTCCGGGTTGGCATGGTTAAACTGGGGCAAAGCCCGGTTATTGACCCAACTGACATAGTTCGCGAGTTTGGATCCATCGTAAGCGGACACCGGCCAGCCTTCGACCTTAAACCAGTCCAACCAGGGAGAAGTGGGGCCATTTTCTAAAATGTCATTGAAATAGAAAAAACCACGACTGGCATGATTAAAAACCCCATCTAAAACGACCCGCATGTCTCGCTGATGGGCCGCCTTGAGGAACTCAGCAAACGCTTCATTGCCGCCTAGTAGCGGATCAACTTGGTAATAGTCGTGCGTGTGATAGCGATGATTGCTCGTTGACTGAAAAATAGGCGTGAAGTAGATCGCCGTAATGCCTAAGTCTTGCAAATAGTCCAAGTTCTCGATGATGCCCCATAGGTCACCGCCTTTGTAGCCAGCCAAGGTCGGTGGAGCATCCCATGCTTCCACGGGCACCGTCATCTCAGGACGATTGATGGGGCGCTGTGTCCGGGCAAAGCGGTCGGGGAAAATCTGGTAGAAGACGGCATGTTTTACCCATTCCGGCGTCTGAATGCTCATGGTGTGTTCCTGGCGACTCCACGCTTAAGGCTAACGGGTTGATCCAGCGATCGCACGCTTTTGATCCAAATACACTATTTTTAGCCCTCAAGGGTACTATTGCAAGAATCCCTGGCGTTATACAGTAGTAGCTAGCAAATCAACCCTTGCGCCTACTCTCTTAATTAGTTTGATGCCACTGGATATTCGCCAACTCAACTTAGGGTCAGACTCAGCAGAACGAGATATTGCGGTTGGCCTCGCTGATTATTTTTATCAAAACTCGACCTATCACAAGTTTTTCAACAGTGATAAAACCATTCTGGTTGGCAATCGCGGAGCTGGGAAAAGTGCCATTTTCAAGTACATGGCCGCAGCCGAAGCCCGCAAAGGACACTTAGTCATTGAGCTTTCGCCTGAAGAGTATTCCTACGAACTTCTGTCACAATACCTACGGAGTGAGAAGGAGGGATCTTGGGGCAAGCAAAGTGCCTATTCTGTTGCCTGGCAATATCTACTTTACAACCTAACTTTCAAGACCATTGTCGACAAAAAAAGAGGATTACTTCTAGGTGGACACAAAAACATCTACAATCATGTAAAAGAAAACTTAAAAAGCCAAAATCTCAACTCTATTGGCACTTTGTTTGAGTATTTGAAACGATTAGAGCAAGTAAAAATAGGTAGCTATGAGAGTTTCCAAAAATCTCGCGATTTACAAGCTCTCTACAGTCTAGAAGAAATTAATGATCTGCTACCAAATCTGAAGACTCTTCTCAAAAAGACGCGCATTAAAATCTTTATCGATGAGCTTGATAAGGGATGGGACAACTCAGAAGATGCCAAGTATTTTCTGGCGGGCTTGTTTCAGGCCGCCCAAAAGCTAAATCGTATCAGCCCTAACTTGCGAGTCTATATCTCGATTCGGCAAGAGCTATTTGATAATATTCCTCAAATTTACGAAGATGCCCAGAAAATTCGCGAAGATGTTGAGGTGATTCGTTGGGGTAAAACTGAGCTTTTGGAACTAATTGGTCTCCGGATTGCCCACTGTTTTCCTGAAGTTCAGCAGCAAAGTGGATTGCGGCGCTGGAACTCTGTCTTTGCTTCGCGAATTCCGGCTCATAGTGCAGATTCCGTTGATTACGTTATCGATCGCACCCAACTTCGTCCTAGAGAACTCCTACAATTTTGCAAACTTTGCCTAGAGTATTACCGTGAAGGCAAGCGTATTGAAGAGGCCACCATCTTTGCGGCTGAGGAAGTCTACTCAGAACAAAAGACTAAAGATTTAGCTTCCGAATATCGATTTAAGTACCCTTATCTACTGGATCTCTTTGAAGTTTTTCGGGGACGTAAGAGTCATTTAGAAAAAGAAGACTTAGAATACCTGCTACTGGCGGCTGTATGTGGCGAACTGGATGTCGATCGCGCAGCAAGTTGGGTTCTGGAAATGGACTATTTAGAACTCAAAAAACTCCTGTGGCACATTGGCTTTCTCAAAGCAAAGGTACCGCAGCACATGCGACATCCCACAGGTGAGCAGGGGGCTTATCTGGGCCACTATGAACTGCCTACAATTAATTTAGAGAATGTCACTCATTTTTGCATTCATCCCGCTCTCTGTAGCTTCTTGAGTATCCGGCATTGCAATTGACATGGGACAATTTTAATGATTTTCTAGGGCATCCGTTGAAGCTGGAAAACGCTTGGTGGTGCCTGGATGCTTCCACCACCGAAGTTTTCTGCCTTGAGTGATGTCTATTTTCCATGCTCTCTAAGCCTTATCAATCTTCCCTATGCGCTGGCGTTCATCCCAATGGATTCAAAGATTGGAAACTTGGTTTCAGTGGATACCAACCTGGCTAGCCGTCTTGGTCTCGGTGCTTTGTCTGGCTGCGATCGCCCTTTGGATGGAAGAAGACGTTGTCATTCGTTCACCCGTAGATTTGTTACGACGCAATGCGTTGGAAATCTTCTTCGAAAATGCGGAATCCTTTGCCATTGTGGCAGCGGTGATCCTCTACTTTAAGGGTGCGCCTGATCGCAAAGCCCAAAAACACTACGAAGCTTGGCTGATTATTGACAATGCGGCGGCGGCAAAACTCTTCACCAGTTATGCGCGCTTCCGGGCGCTAGAAGATCTCCATAAAGATGGGGTGTCATTGCGATCGCTGGAAGCTCCCGGAGCAAATCTGAGTCAAATTCAGTTACCGCAAGCGCAGATTGTCGAGGCCAATCTGCAAGGAGCAGACTTACGGGAAGCCGATCTGCACCGGGTGGATCTCACCGGTGCGCAGTTACGGGGAGCCAATTTGCAAAAGGCCAATTTGCGAGGAGCCAATTTGCGAGGGGCCAATCTCCAGGAGACGAATTTACGCGACACTGATCTGACAGGTGCCAATTTGCAAGAGGCTGACCTCAGGGGGGCCAGCTTGCGCAGTGCCGTGCTCTGGAAAACGCGATTTTTAGGGGCTGACTTGGCCGATGCCGAGCTTAAATGGGCCGAATTACAGGGAACGGAACTCAATGGAGCGAAGCTGAATCGTACGGTTATGCCTGATGGCAGCATCGAGCATGAAGCCATGGAATATTGGGTGAGCTAAGATGCACCTATTATCAAAACAGCAAAAAGTTGTTGGCTGTAAGTTTTTTCTATACAGCATTAGGCTTTACAATTCTTTAAGATATATCTGAAACCGTATTGGTCGAGGGTCTTTGAAACTTGACCAGGTTCAGAACTGGAGTTCTCTAATGCTGCAAGATCTCAATGCCTGGGGCATCTTCCTTTAACAAGGCGAGGTTTATAAAAGAATTAGTTGAAACGACAGGTCTTAGATGAACACAGTTTGAAGCTCCAAAACTACTTGGGGTGACGACTAAGCTTTAACTGAATACTTTGAATGTCTACAACTGACTTGGCAACCCAACTAAAAGCCTTGATTCGGGAACTCTGGTTTCCGAGCGAAACTGAAGCTCCTTGGACAATGCCGACTTGGAGTTTGAATTCCATGGAAACCTCCGAAATTCGGCGAGTATTGCGTCGGGCTGCTGGCGTTGCAGTTTCAGAAGTCACGCTAGATGACCTGACCAAACAAGTGACCCAACGATGCCAGGGCTATGGTGACGAAGGGAACGCGATCGCCCAACAGCATGTGGCCTTAGCCACATGCCTCAAACATCATTGCGACACAGTTCGGGTGTTCCGAGTCGGCCATGTCACGATTGATGTGTTGGTTGTAGGGCAGACACCAGAAGGCCATGTGCTGCTACAAACTCAAAGCGTTGAGACTTAGAGGGTGGGAGGGTGAAAGGGTGGAAGGGTAGGAGGGTAGAGGGTGAGTTTTGAATTTTGAACTTTGAATTTTGAATTTTGAATTTTGAATTGTTCCAGACTCCCTACTCAATTGGGACTTCTCGGTTTAAACCGTTGGGACTTCTCGGTTTAAACCGTACGCCTTCGATCCGGGCACATCCGATTTGGGCACTAGCATTTTTCCTTTGCACAAAAAGCGGGGAATTGGATGCGACCAAGGTATATTACCGATGAATGGATTTCAGGAGAAGAACGATGGCTGAGTTGGATCCGGTTAAGTTGATGAAGCAGGAAGTCGGTCGCGCTGCCGCTGCACAGGTGACATCTGGCACGGTACTAGGGTTGGGGACTGGCTCAACGACAGCCTTTGCGATCCAGTTCATCGGCGATCGCCTAGCTTCTGGAGACTTGACCGACATCAAGGGCGTACCCACATCATTTCAGGCATCGGTGCTAGCCAAAAAGTATGGCATTCCGCTGACGACATTGGACGAAGTTGATCGCATTGACGTGGCGATCGATGGTGCCGACGAAGTGGATCCTCAGTTCAACCTCATCAAGGGGGGCGGTGCAGCCCACACGCGGGAAAAGATTGTCGATGGTTTAGCGGAAAAATTCATCGTCGTTGTTGACAGCTCCAAGCTCGTCGAAAAGCTCGGTAGCACATTTCCCCTACCGGTTGAAGTTTTGCCCATGGCCGTTGCCCCTGTCACCCGTGTCTTAGAAGGTCTCGGTGGCACGGTAGAACTCCGCATGGGCATTAAAAAAGACGGTCCCGTTATCACGGACCAAGGCAATATGGTCCTGGATGCCAAGTTTGAAGCGATCGCCGACCCCGAAAACTGGGAAAAACTCATTAACAATATCCCCGGCGTCCTGGAGAATGGCCTCTTTGTCGGCGTCGCGACAGAGGTTCTCGTGGGTGAGATTAAAGACGGTCAGGCATCAGTACGGAGTCTTTAGGTAAGTGGGAAGGTAGTGGGTAGTGGGTAGTGGGCTAAGACGCGACATGTCGCGTCTTTACAATCCGGTTTATACTGTGTCCACCCTCTACTCTCCACTCTCTACCCTTTACCCTCTACTCTCTACGCTCTCTTCACCCTCCACTCTCCACCCTCATCCGTTAGGATAAGCACGTATATTGACCTCAACGTTTCCTGACTGATGCAATATCGACGTTTTGGCCGTACTGACTTGCAAATGCCCGTGTTTTCGTGTGGGGGGATGCGGTATCAGCATGCTTGGAAAGATGTGCCACAGTGGGAAATTCCCCAAAAGAATCAAGACAACTTAGAAGCAACCATTCGGCGATCGCTGGCGGTAGGGATTAATCACATTGAAACAGCGCGGGGCTATGGCACCTCAGAAGTGCAGCTTGGCCAGGTACTGCCGAAGTTTCCCCGCGACCAACTCATTGTGCAAACCAAGGTATCGCCGAAGCCAGATCCCAAAGAGTTTCGGATGACGTTGAAGCAGTCCTTGCAGAACTTACAGTTGGACTACATTGACCTGCTGGGGATTCATGGGATTAACACGGATGAGCTATTGGATTACACAGTGCGGCCTGGAGGTTGTCTGGATGAAGCCCGGAAACTACAGCAGCAGGGACGCATCCGTCATATTGGGTTCTCGACCCATGGCCCCACCCACGTCATTGTGAACGCAATTGAGACCAATCAGTTTGATTACGTCAATCTGCACTGGTACTACATTAATCAGGACAATTGGCCTGCGATCGCAGCAGCCACGCGTCATGACATGGGCGTTTTCATCATCAGTCCCACCGATAAAGGGGGGCACCTCTATAACCCGCCTCAGAAGCTAGTCGAACTCTGTACACCACTCAGTCCTATCGTTTTCAATGACTTGTTCTGCTTGAGTCATCCCGAAGTTCATACCCTGAGTTTAGGAGCAGCTCGACCCTCAGATTTTGATGAGCATTTGAAAGTCATTCCGCTACTGGAACAGGCACAGACGGTTCTCTCACCCATTCTTCAGCAACTCGAACAAGCAGCCATTGATGCCCTGGGGCAAGATTGGCTCCGTACTTGGAAAGTCGGCTTACCAAATCCAGAGAAAACCCCGGGCAATATCAATATTCCGACTATTTTATGGTTGCGGAATCTATTGGAAGCATTCGATATGCAGGAATATGCCGAAGCCCGCTACAACATGCTGGGCAATGGGGGACATTGGTTTCCCGGCAATAAGGCCGATAGAGTGCATGAGGTCGATTTGGGCAGCGCGATCGCTCAAAGTCCCCATGCCGATAAAATCCCCACCCTACTGCTTGAGACCCATAATCGCCTGAAAGGTAAGGCCGTACAACGGTTATCTAGTTCCTAATAGTCGTCTCTCCCATAACGAGTACCGCTACGCGGAAGTCGGAAGTCGGAAGTCGGAAGTCGGAAGTCAAAACCGATTTCCGACAGGCTTTCATGCTTTTTCAAGGGGGACACTATTTCTGCCATCTAGTACCAGTAGACTGTGGCAGAAATGTGCAAACCATTCAGAATACGTGAAAAGTCTACATCTTGAGGGTTTGAATTTTGTAGAGCTTCGCTCTGTTCGGAGAGTATTTTGAAGTCCGCATAGCGGTACTAGGATACAGCCTCAACTATTGGCACGAAAAGCATCAAGAATAGAAGGCCGAACGCCTAGCTTTTGAACAACTAGACTGTAAAGCCAAATATTCCACATTGCCATTGAAAGTGCAGTGGCAATAGCAGCCCCAATAATACCGAAGAAATGAATCCCCATTAAATTCAAAATCACGTTTGCCAGGGCACTGACCACCATTACTAAAGCTGACTGATTCTGATACCCGGTCATCGTCATTAAGTACCCAACCGATCCAGCGCCTACATTCACAAGCTGTCCTAAAATCAGAACAATTAATGATCCTTTTGCAGCTATAAATTCAGGACCAAACAATTGCAAAACAGGCTGAGCAAAGTAAATTAGCCCCATTGCGATCGCCAGGGTCTACAACAGTTAATCTCAACGATTGCGCGTTGGATGTTTTATCCAGCCTTGGCGACAGCAATGGGG
>JBCBTQ010000033.1:0-34648 GCA_039818605.1 Cyanobacteria bacterium J06639_14
GCGTCCAACCGTCAAGCTAACCCCAAATTTCTCACGACCTAGCAGAGCTACGTTTATTTAGGGACATCTACTTACCATTGGTTTAAGCTGTTTCAACCGTTTGTAGAATTGTCTAAAATTTCGGTTTGATACTTGCATAGCTCAGGTAGAACCCCATAAATCGTTAATTTTGTGGATTTTCCACAGTATGGTGCGCACCCTTTCATCGGTTTTCTTGAGTTTTTGGCACGGGAACAGCTAGTTTTCGATACGGGAACAAGCAACCAAACAAGTATGCTCAGCGTTTTATCGGTGCAGTAGTGTCTGTTCTACTGGCTGTGTACTTAGGAGATTGCTGAGCAAAATGACCACTCGAAGCGTTGGGTCTTGTGTCTCGACACCCACCTACAGTGATATCTTCATGGCGAGAAATCACCTTGCAAGTAGGTGGCTACGGTGTTTGCAAAAGCGGTAATACTTCTTGCTGCAATTGGTCCATGACCTGATCAAGGGCGATCGCTGCGGTAACCAACGTTCCTGGATCACCATCAGCTTGTTGCAGTGCCTCCAACGCTATCTGGAATTGCGTTTGGATATCGGCATCGACATCAGGATCATTTGCTGCAACATAATCTGCCAATCCCTTACCGAGCCGACTCGCCTCGGGTACGCCACCGACATAGGCGTAATAAGCACCCTCGGTCGTGCTATGGATATTGGCAAGTGAATTTCCTCCAACAGGAGGTTCAGCTGCTTCCGTTAGGATGGCAATTATCCCAGGAATTTCTTCGGCAACAATTTCATCCGTAGTCCCCAAAATTCCCTGGGCAATCTCTTCTAGAGCAGCTTGACCGGATAAGTAGGCAGGATTGTTACTATCTCCAGCCGTGACAAAAACTTGGCGGTAAGCTGAATACCCCTCGACGCCAGTTGCCCAGCTCTCGCTTAAGTCCTGAGCAGTGGTTTGTAAATCGATCGCCAACGCTTGAAGATAGGTCAATTCTCGGGCTGAAAGCTGATCGATAGAACGGCTATTATCGTTTCCGAAGAGCACATAAGCGATCGCTTCAAAACCGCGTAGGGAGGAAGGTAATGCCGCGATCGTCGTTGGCGTTATCGATGTGTTGCCATTGAGGAATTCGGTTATGCCAGCTTCATCCAAGCCACTCTCAAGGTTACCGCCAAAACCAAGTGAGTCGGAAGGACCAAAGGTATAGGCTGTTCCCCGTCGCCAAGCCAAAAGAGCTTCCCTCCAAGCCGATTGGGCTGTTGCCAGGTTTGCCTCTGTAGGGTCTGCGGCGAGTTGAGTAGTGGTGGCAGTGAGGTCTGTAGTGGTTACCGCTAAGTGAGCATAACTGGGCAAAATAACCCGATCAGCAAAATCTTGAAGAATGGACGTTTCCAACGAAGAAAGACTGGCTAAGTCAGTAGCATCTGCTGGAGTTGATTCTGAAGCCGTAACGCCTTGCCCCCAAGCTGGATTGACGTGAACTAAGGTTGCAATTCCTACAAGTCCCAGCCATGAAACGGCTGTAAGGCTGGCAGTTTTACATCTTGAGCAATATCTTAAGAACCCTTTCTCTAAGCTAAACGTAAATGGAGCTAACATCCGCAATTGCTGCAATACGGAATACATGGAGCGCACCTAATTTAGACTGTACCGAAATCACCATGCTGCATCCCTGGATTACTTAAGGCACGAGAACTAATCGGCATCGATACGATCACAAACTGCACAGACACAACGTATGAATACGTGTCGTCTAAAAGAAACCACTGCTATGATTTTCCGGCAGATTTAGACCAGACGCGATACAAAGATTACTCTCTTGCATTTGCAAAATCTCTGGCAAATGCATTGTAGTTGTTAACCTACACTGCACCACCCAAATAGTATATGAGGCAAGCCTCACTAGAAAAATTGCTTCAAATTATATCATCAAAAATATTAGTTACGATGCCATGGCTAAGCCTAATTTAAACTACAGAGTATTTTACTTGAGAAACCCAGCTTCTGAGGTGACATAAGAGTCTCCAGAAGTTTTTTATTAAACAATCGGGTTCATGGATGCGTTATTTCTAGAATACTTTAACAATTAGGAAAAATAAATTTCCTCATCTTTTGAATGAATTTACAAACTGTTAATGCTGCGGCTATCAATTTAAGGTGATAAATTGCAAGGATGAAAGAATCTAAAAGTCAGGAGTTAGGATAACCCTGGATTGTGCTTCCTATTTCCTGACTCTCCACCTACCAAGAGTTTCTTGGCTTAAACGGTACACCATGCTGCTGATTGTTTGACTAGAGTTGTACCCAAATTATCAAGCTGGATAAATCCGTAGGCGACGATTAGGTTCATCGCCAAAGCTGCAGGATTTGAGGCGATAATGCTCTGCCAGTTCATGCTGCATCTTGCGAATTCGGGCCGATCGCGGCAGTAATTCTACTGGTTGGCCTTTGGGAATCACGATTTGCTCCACTGCCAACCGAGCCTCTTCCAATGCCTCCAGCTCATCGGTGCTGCCATTTTCCGAGAACAACCCCGGATCAATCACCGACTGCATACTGCTCTCATCGATATCTACCAGGCGCTGGAGCGATCGCACAATGTGAGGCAAACTATTTGATTTCACTGTATGAATCGGCAAATGTCTCGTCTTTGCCACCTGTCGCAGTTTGGAATGGTGCTTGACATGCGATCGTAAAGCTAGAACGGCATCGGCACTATCCAGATCCTTGGTGAGCATGACAGGCAAATTCAGCGTTTGAATCACTTGATCTAGCTGACTTTTGCTGATGCCATAGGGATAGACTCGGAAAATATCTTCCCCATTTGGCCCCAACACAGGTTCATCATCTGACACCAGATTAACCACGTCAGAGGGGGTAGTGTGAACCATCGAAGTCGTATCCAAGGAATGATTCAGCATCTCCTCAAAAACCTGTGATTCCTGCGATAGCGGCACAGGCGCAGGCTGCAAATTGGCACTCTTAGGCGGGACCATGCGTCCCGAAGCACGCCAGCCTCCGCTTTTGAAACCGTTGATAGGAGATTGGCCCAATACTTTTAGGGTCTTGTCTTTGGGTGACTCATGCGTAACGGAAACTTTGCCACGCTCATCAACCGTTCGAATTTGAGTACTCGGTTGCCGACCTCGAAGGAGTGTATCCACAGTTTCGGAGACGTTTTCATGCACAACCCAGCGCTGTCGATCTTGCATTTCAACGGCAATTTCAAAAGTTGGAGGGGCTTTCCGCTCCAATACACTCTTTTGGCTACCGCGACGCCTCGCCTCGTCATCACCTAAGGTGACGGATTGAATACCCCCCACAAGGTCAGACAACGTTGGATTCTTGATGAGATTTTCGAGTTGGTTACCGTGTGCCGTACCCACCAATTGCACACCTCTTTCGGCGATCGTTCGAGCTGCCGTAGCTTCCAACTCAGTGCCGATTTCATCAATAACGATTACTTCAGGCGTATGGTTTTCAACGGCCTCGATCATGACCTGATGCTGCAGTTCAGGTTTCGCCACCTGCATACGCCGAGCCCGGCCAATAGCAGGATGGGGAATATCACCGTCGCCAGCAATTTCGTTGGACGTATCAATAATGACGACTCGTTTCTGAAAATCGTCGGCTAGGACACGGGCAATCTCTCGCAGAGCAGTTGTTTTACCGACTCCTGGCCGTCCCAACATCAGAATCGATTGTCCTCGTTCCACCAAATCTCGAATCATGCCAATGGTGCCGAAGACAGCCCGCCCTACCCGACAAGTCAAACCGATGATATTTCCAGAGCGGTTGCGAATAGCACTAATTCGATGCAGTGTTTGCTCAATTCCAGCTCGGTTGTCGCCACCAAAATAGCCAACCCGCTCGATACAATAATCCAGGTCTTCTTGAGAAACAACTTGCTCGGAGAGGTATTCAGCTCCTGACGGAAAGCGGGCTTCGGGTCGCCGTCCCAGGTCAAGAATCACCTCAACAAGCTGGTTTGCTTGCTTATGCTGCTGAACCAGAGCCGCAATTGCATGCGGCAAGATGGCTAATAGCTGATGGAGGTCATCATTAGCGTTGGCATTAGGCTCTGGGGGGGCAATGTCGGGAACCGGGGAAACATTGGCAGAAGCAAGGGACTGTGAGTCGTTTGGGATGACCATAGTCAGATAAAAATCTACTCGAATAACGATGAATAGCAGCGACTGCTGGGGTTCTCTACAGGCGCTGGCAACCTTCCGCCAGCCGTCTGCAAAGAGGGCACAGAGTGGCCGCTCTGGGATGTCTTAATGGGATTCACCAAGCTTTGAGCCATTTGCACAGCTTGTGCCAGGTAAATCGGTGATGCTTCTAGATTGTTTTGGACATTGTGGTTAGCCCGTAGGGTTGTTTCAGGGGCAGATGCAGGCTCTGATTGGAAGATCGGTAACTTATCTAGTAGGGGGCTCACCAAGTGACGGGCATAGCTTCCATAGGCAATTCCTCCAAAAGTAGGTTGGGAGTTTCCTGTTTTTTGGCCAAAAATGTCAGGAAACGTTGTGCAGGTCCCAGCTATTGTTGTGAGTTCGTGCAGTTTTGAAACAGTATGTGCGTTGGTTCCGCCTGCTAGTTGCACGAATCCCGGTGGACCTGCTTGTAATACTTTCTTAGCAAATTTAATTGTTGTGTGGGTGGTTCCTTTACCAATATCGCCACTCATAGGACGCCCATCGGTTTGCCAGATTAAGGGGATTGCTAGCGGCTGCATGCCCTTATACAACTGCCAAAGATAGTTGATGACATCATCGTGATCGGGGCAACTAATGGAGATCAAGGTCAGATGAGTTATGTAGGGCTGTATCGCTGCCCACAAGGCCATAAAAGAATCGTACCGGCCTACTTGAGTATGGATTTCAATTGCATCAACCTGATGTAACAGTTGTGGCGCGATCGCGTCTATGGCTGTTGCTTTGGTAATGGTGTCGATATGCTGAGCCGGACAAACCGGCAAACATCGACCACAGCCGTAGCAGCGATCCTCAATAACACCCGCAAAGATATCGTTGAATGCGATGGCTGAAGCTGGACAAATCGATTCACAGGGGCGCAAACAATCGGCAGGACAAGCCGTTGCCTCAAATACTGCCTTACGAAAATGAGGGTCTTCACCATCACTAAAACTCACCATCAAAAGGGGAAGACTCGTGGGCAAAGTACATCCTGATTGCAGTGCTAATTCTTCAGTTTGCTCAATATAAGAAATAGCTTGAAATGCTTCTCTAACCGCTTCAACCACAGCGGGATCAGCAGCGACGTCAATACAATCCGCACCGGCTAGGCCGTAGGCAAGGGCCAAATTACGGATTGCAGGAAGGTGTTGATAACTGGCACCACAAATTAATTTGAACCAGCGACCTTCCTTCAGAGACTTCAAGGAGCGATGATGAATACTCACCCTCTTATGCTAATAGTTTCCTTGAGAGGTTTACGAGGATCCTGTTAGTCTTTCCTGTTCCTAGGTATATTGCCGTAAATAGGTGATCGAGGAAAGCGATTGTAACTTTTGGTAAAAGACCGCTGATTTCCCTGTAGCATCAGTATTCGTGGAAAACGCTTTTTTCAGAATACCAGTATGGTGTGTATCATCGCAGCAGAAACTTTTAAGTATGGATTGACTGCTTGCCTGGGCTCTTATAGTCCATAGGTAAGGGATATGCCCCTTCTTCGCCTACTGCCCTTTTCCTGCAACTCTCAGCGTTGGTCTGAAGATCCTCCCGCTAACCGGCTAACTCGTTTTTCAACGGTTGCCAGGTAAAGCTGCGATCGCCTCCCATCTCCAAAACAACCTTGACGGCAGGCATCTGCTTGGGCAGCTCAGCCAAATAGGCAATTTCCTGCTGGGATAAAATATTCCCCTCAATGAGCCATAGCACCAAGCCTTTGGCCTTGGCTGACATATTTTCTAGACGATAGTTGATGATGGGGGGAATGTAGTACCGATATCCCACCGCTGCAGACTGGCCAATCGTTTTCTTGCCGAGGTGGGCTGGACGCACTCCGTGAATATCGGTCAGATAAGCTGATAAATCACCTAACCCTTTGACTGTCAGGTTAATGGGCTCGTAACCTGCTGCTCTTAGACGCCGCTGATAGCGGCCTTCAAATCCACCTTCTAAGGGCATTCTGACAGCAAGCGCTCCCGCTGATTCCAGATCCCGTATAAACCGCTTACCTGTAATAAGCAATGCCATAGCGTTCCTTGAACTCTGTCTGCGAGGATTACCTAAGGATATCCTAATGCCCTGCACTATAGATGGGTAAACTGCTCGACTGACAAAGTTTTGCCCCTTTGGGATGCGAATTATACCCATCGTCGATGCTGACTTGGCAGCCCCATCAGGATGAAAATCCCCTGCCGAGAGACTTTTGGGGGCCTAGTTACGCTATTTCCGGGCAACAGACAAGAAGCTGGCGCGACGCTCCCAACGAGGAAAAGGGAGCCTTGACCCTTGTCCCTATCAGGTTGGGATCAGTTGGGGAGAATAGCCATAGCTGCGATCGCTCGACTCAAAACAGTATTCTTCTACAAAGGCATCGAGGCGATAACAGACTCCACACTCATAGCAAATATTGAGTTCTTGTCGATGTGGTGTAGTTCTAGGAAGCTAGTCCAATTGATAGGCCTAATGCCTGCGAGTTGTCATGATTGGCTTTACTTGGGACGCTGCCAGTCGCATCAGCAGGAAGGGCATTCATCACCACAGCTAGTGCCACTGTAATGCCAGTTGCTAGCCCCAGTAACCTCACATCCATCACTCCACCTCTTAGGCAATATCAATCTCTTGTGTTTAGGAAATGCACAGTTTAGGAGTCCCTTGATTTTTGCAAGCAAATATCGCGAATCAGGTTTGACTACGGCACATCAGATAGTGAATGCCAGAGGAATTCGTAAAAAGGAGCTCAATTTGGACTCAACCTGTCTCAATTAAAAGGAGTTCTCAAAACTCTTCGATGTTTGCCGTTAATCGTATGCTAACTGGATTAGCTTGTGTATTTCGGTATAAACACCTGTTCTTTTTCGAAGTTCGAAAAACTCCTGAAAACTGTGAAGATTGCACGGAGAAACAGAAATTCTATCCTGACTGGGTAATGCTGTCCTTCAAGGAAGAGGACTCCTAGCTTCTTCCAATACCCAAATCTTCTGCCTTGAGTTATATCTTCCTATAACCACTCGCGCTTGAGATAAGGTTGTAGGACTTCCGGGACTTTTACCGTGCCATCGGGCTGCTGATAATTTTCTAAAACAGCTGCCATGGTGCGCCCGATCGCGAGTCCAGAACCATTCAATGTATGAACAAACTGGGTTCCCTTTTGCCCTGCCTCTTTAAAGCGAATATTACCGCGTCTGGCTTGGAAATCACCGCAGTTAGAGCAACTAGAGATTTCTCGATAGGTATCGGATGAAGGTAGCCACACTTCCAAGTCATAGGTCTTATTGGCCGAGAAACCTAAATCGCCAGTACAGAGTTCGATAACGCGATAGGGCAATTTCAACGCTTGCAAAATCGCTTCGGCATCTTGGACCAAAGCCTGATGCTCGGCTTCTGAGGTTTCAGGGCGAACAAACTTATACATTTCGACTTTGTTGAACTGGTGGAGACGAATTAGTCCACGGGTGTCACGTCCATAGCTACCTGCTTCGCGACGGAAGCAAGGCGTGTAAGCACAGTAGTGATAGGGAAGCTCCTCTGCATTCAGAATTTCATCCCGGTGAAGGTTGGTGACGGGTACCTCAGCTGTGGGAGAAAGCCATAAATCATCATTAGCGCACCGGAAGCTCTCCTCAGCAAACTTGGGCAGTTGTCCCGAAGCTGTTAACGAGGCGGTGTTGATCAAGTAAGGCGGCATGACCTCGGTGTAACCATGCTGGGTATGGCGATCCAGCATAAAGGTAAAGAGGGCTCTCTCCAGCGCGGCTCCTAGTCCCATGAGCGTAACGAAACGGCTCTGGGCAATTTTGGCCGATCGCTCAAAGTTGAAAATGCCGAGAGCCTCCCCTACTTCCCAATGAGGTTTCAGTGAGGCACTCGCGGCAGGCAGATACTCATCACCCCAGCGACGCACCTCCACATTTTCAGATTCATCTTTACCATCCGGAGTCGTCTCACTTGGCAAGTTGGGCAAGGCTAGCAGGAGAGTTTCAATCTCAGCCTTAAGTTCCCGCTCCTTCGGCTCAAGTTCTCCCAGTTGAGCCTTCACCTGGTTCCCCTCTGCGCGCAGATCCGCAACTTCTGCTCCTTTGGGATCCGCACCTTCCCGAATCTTTTGGCCAACAGCTTTGCCGACCTCATTGCTGCGGGCCTGGAGCTGCGATCGCGATCCCTCAATTTCCCGCTGTTGCTGGTCGAGGTCCCGCAATTGTTGCAGGTCATAGTCTCCCCGACGACCTAGAGTTGTTTGCACTTGGTCAAAGTTCTGTCGAATATGTTTGAGATCCAGCACGCTACTCGCTTCCTTTTCCAGCACTTTCCCAGAAACAAGGCCACTCAGCCCTTGCCAATTGTCAAGGATACCAGCCTACCTGTGGTTACGGATGCCGAAACATCCCAACGTTTCTAACACTTTAATTTCTCCAATAGAAAGAGACACAATCCGTGGGATCGTCTTCAAGACTCCAAAACGGATCGAAGTAGAAACAGCGACTAATTTTGAACAAATTCCGAATTCAGACTCCATTCCCCCATCCATCCACTAATCTTCCATCCTCCACCTATATGGACGAGGCATTTAGGCGCAGAGCTTAGTGATGGTTTCAGGAGTCAGGAGCCAGGAGTCAGCAGTCAACAGTTAGACCTCTCAACTGTTTTCCGAATTCCGAACTCCGTAGGGCTATGCCCTTCTCGCAGAGTATTCCGAACTCCGAATTCCAAACTCAATTACCTCATCCCCCCACAATGTACAGGCAGACTTCTTACCCTTTGCCCTCCTCCCAGGAAACCTCCGCTTGAAACGCTTGCCACACGGTTAATGCCTCCGGCTCCGATGGCTGACTTTGCTGGAGCAGAAAGACCCCTGAGGTGGCTGCAACTAGTCCGTAGCGGTTGTTGTCGATTTGCTTTTGGATTAAGGGCATCCATTTCATCAAGCGTTCGCGTGACCCAGAAAAAGCCACCTGATACTGGTTGAGTTGCCAGAGGTCCACAAGGAGATAGTCGGCCAAAACGGCTTGGCGATCGTCATTCTGAAATTTGCGAGTAGGAAAACGGAAGACGGCACGGCGACCAGATACGTGAGGCAGCAGATTATCGGTAGCTGAGACGCTGGCATCTGGGGGGATTTGGGCCATCAGCGTTCTGACGTCGTTGGCATGGCTCCATTGCTGGGGAAGTGAAAGATGCACCCAGGGATCAATGGAGTCAGGAATGATAAATGACCAGGTCCGGGAAGGGTTGAGTGTAAACGTAAAAAGCAGGCTAAGGCATAGGCAGGCAGTCCAAAGGCGCTGCGTTCGCAGCGCGAGTTTAGGGGGACGGTTGGCCCACCAAAGGATCGCCCCATAAAATATGCCCGGTACCACCATCAAGGTGTAACGCAGTTGCATGGAGAGCGCAATATGGGTATCTTGGCGCAAAAATAGGGCCGTCAGGGGGGCAAATCCATTCAGCCAGGCGGCTGGTGAAATGGCCGGTACAAATAGCAAGGGAAGCCAGTGCCCCGACAAAAAACGTAGCGTATCCGATACTGGGGTTAACCAATCGATCAAGACTCGATCCGGTCGCCGCAAAAATCCTAGGACGAGGGTTAGGGTTGAGGCGTTTTCTTGGTCTACATAAGGGGCATAGGACGTGGCCAAAAAGTTCGTGCCGATTTCTTCTGAAAATAGGGGCATGAGCACTGTAGTGGTCACTAGCAAATGACTAACGCTAACGGCACAAAGCCCTAGTCCCAACCAAGGATAACGGCGACTAATGAGGAAATAACTACCAAAACTGAAAAGGATAATGCCCGTATCTTCGCGGCAGAGTAAAACCAGAACAATGCCTGCGATCGCCCACCACCACCGTTGACGTTCGATCGCCAACAGCAAAAGAAATACAAACAACGGAACTTGCGAAAAATCGTGAAAGTTAGCCAAATTAGGCGCAATTACCGCCGTTGCACAGTAATAGCTCAACGTAATCCAGTTCGCAACCTGGGCTGACACCTGCTGACGAGCCAGCCAATACAACGCGATGCCCCCAGCCGTAACCAGTGTCACCTGTAAAACCAGTAGCGTCGCTGAAAATGGCAATAGCTTGTATAGCGGTAACCAAAGTAGGTGAATCGGGGTAAAGTGCTGGCCCAGACGACGATAATTTACATCCGGAAATTGTTTATCTAGCTGAACAGCAGCCGATTCTCCCGAGGAGAGTGTACTCTCAAACCAATGCCCGTGTGCCCCATTCCAAAAGACCTGATTGAAAATTCCCTGGTCATGGGACGAAAATGACGGATACATCGCAAAGTGACGATTTAAGATGCTGAGCATCATCAATATCCAGAACAACCCCGCTATAGTGACCAGAAAGCGGTGGGTCGAGAGGGAACGTAACAGACGCATAGGATTGACTATGAAGAATAGCGAATAGACCTTATTTTCAAGGGCAATGGGCCTGAAAATCAAAGCAATTCCCGAATCAAAGAATCCTGTTTCAGAATGACCGCTACCAATCTCGGTCGCGAACCCGAGAGCCCAGCCGCAGAATGACTTTGAAAACGACGTCCCAAATTAGCGATCGCTGGCTGATTGTGTGCCTGTTCCTGGCTGCACTCCTGCTGTTTTGCATCGATTTGAATGGGGTTCCCCTCAGAGACTGGGATGAAGGAACGGTTGCTCAGGTTGCGCGTGAGATGAGTCGTGGCCCCTGGGATGCCTGGCTGCATCCACAGCTTTGGGGACAGCCCTATTTCAATAAACCACCCCTGATACATGGGCTGATCGCAGTGGTCTACCAGATGGCTGGGGTCCAGGAATGGACGGCAAGGCTACCGGGGGCCATTCTGACGGCTGGCTCAGTGCCCCTACTGTTCATGCTAGGCTGCAGCATTTTTCCCACACGCCTCCCAGCCATTGTTGGCGCAGGAGTTTATTTGACGTTATTACCGGTGGTCCGTCATGGTCGGCTAGCGATGTTGGATGGCGCAATCGTCTGCTTTTTTCTCGCGACCTTGTGGATGCTTATGCAGGCCATTGAACAGGAGACTGCAACCCAGCAGCGTCGTCCCTATTGGTATTACGGTGTGGGCATCGGCTTTGCCCTCATGGGACTAACCAAGGGCATCTTGGCAATTTTACTGTTGGCGATCGCCCTCATTTTTTTGGCCCTGACTGACCGCAAACAGCTGCGATCACCTCATCTTTGGGTAGGTATTTTGTGCGGTAGTCTGCCCATACTGGCCTGGTACCTACTGCAATGGCAGTATTATGGCCAGCAATTTGTGGATACTGCCGTCATGACCCAGAGCTTCAATCGCATCTGGAGTACGGTTGAACGCCACGACGGTCCACCCTGGTATTACTTGCTGGAATTGTTGAAATATAGCTGGCCTTGGCTCATTTTCTGGCCTACTGGTGCTTGGTTGACTTGGCGATCGCGTCACCGAGTCTGGAGTAAGCTCCTGTTGGTATGGACAATTGGCTACTTGCTACCCATTTCAGTGATGGGGACGAAACTACCCTGGTATGTTTTGCCGCTGTATCCTGCGATCGCTCTCACCTGTGGAGTAGCACTTGCCGCCGCCTGGAATATGCATCGACATTGGAACCGCCGTAGCCTATCCATCAAGCGCATTCCTAAAGTCTGGGGTATCTTGCTGGCACTGTTTAGTTTTGTGGGTGCTGCAGGTGTCGTTTACGCTAGTCCCTGGGGTGGCGAACCCTCCCTAGCGCTGGGATTGACCTTTCTGAGTGTAATGGTGGCCACCGGGCTCGCGGCACTGTTTGCCCTGCGACAACAGATATGGTTTTTGCCGACGCTATTTATTGGGTTTTACGGAGCATTGTTATGTCTAATGGTCTCTGACCATTGGGTGTGGGAGTTGGGAGAAGATTTTGCGGTTCAGCCCGTGGCTGCTTTAGTGCAACAAAATACGCCACCGGGCCAGGTTGTTTATACCTCTCACAGCTATGAACGCCCCTCGCTGAATTTTTACAGCGATCGCCGCGTGTTGGCTCGACCCCCTAAAAAACTAAAAACACGATGGCAAAAAGCGCAGCCTGTGTATCTGCTCGTGCAAAATCCGAAACCTTACCAAAAAGTGCAAGGTGAACTCACTGAACTTGGCGTTGTTGATGGTTGGCATCTGATTCTTAACCAACCCCCAAACAAGTAAGAAATGGGAATCAGAATAAAGTATTTTTCCAAGTGTTCTACCAACACTCAAGATCACGACTATTACGACAGTTTACAAATCGCACTTCCAGCCAGTCATCCTGATCGCTGCAAATTCATTCGGGCAAGCTATGAGGGTCACTCATCTTGTGTCCAAATGACCTCCTCATTGAGACAATATACCTGGCCTTTGAATAGCTTGTCCATCGGCGTCAAAATTTTTGGCATCGCCACCAGTTTATTGGGGCTGCTGTTGCTAGTGGTTTATATCTTTACGGCTCGCCTGCGGCAGGTTAATGAAGAAGTCACAGCCTTAGCCGAATATGTCATTCCGATTACGGATCGGGTTGCTCAGATTGATGTCCACGTCCTGGAGCAAGAGCTGCACTTTGAGCGAGTGCAGCGTCTCTACGAGATTGAACCCTTGGATAACAATCGAATTCAAGCCGAATTGATGGCGTTTGAAGAGCGAGGTGAGTTAGTGGATGAAGAGCTGGCTGAGGCGATCGCGCTCACCAAAACCGCTCTGAAGGAGGCCACACTACCCACAGCTCAGGCTGAATGGAATCACATTGCCCCCTTATTGGAAGCGATTGCTATCCAACACCAGCAGTTTCACGATCATGCCGAAGAACTACTGGCGCTATTAGAGGCAGGTGATCTTGAGGCAGCGCATCAACTTGAGGAAGCCCTGATTATTGAGGAAACCGACTTTAACCAGGCCATCACCGATATTTTCTTAGAACTAGAAGCTTTTACGGTACGTTCCGCCCAGGAGGGGCAACAGCATCAGCAAACTGTGCAAAATCTAAGTTTGGCAGTCGCAACCTTGGCAACCGTATTCGGCCTCATCTACGCCCTGCTTGTTACTAGGGGACTGGTCAGACCTGTGAAATCACTCACACGCGGTATTGCCGCGGTACGGGAAGGTAATCTCGACACCGATTTCGAGGTTGCTAGTCGCGATGAGGTTGGTGTCCTAGCTTCCGCCTTTAACGCCATGGTCAGCGAACTCAAACTCAAGGCGCGTTTGGAAGAAACCTTCGGTAAATACGTGGACCCGCGCATTGTCCGTACCCTGTTGCAGGCATCGACCGAGACCCAGACGGTAGAAGAACGACAGGTTATGACCGTCTTTTTCTCGGATACTGAGGGGTTAGAGGCGGTTATGGTCACGCTTGACCCCGATGCCCAAATTCGTCTCATTAATGACTATTTGAGTCTCATGTCAGCCCCGATCTCAACCCACAAGGGAGTCATCGACAAGTTTATCGGCACCACGATCATGGGCTTTTGGGGACCGCCGTTTACTGATGTTGAGAGCCATACGCGTCTTGCGTGCGAAGCCGCTTTGGCTCAACTGCAGCACTTAAAGGCGCTCACTCAGCAGGTAGCTTTAGCCTCTAAGTCAAACGACTCTTTTCCCTCATTGCAGCTGCATGTGGGCTTGTCTACTGGAGCACTGGTCGCTGGCAACATGGGATCTAACTCGGCAAAGTCTTACACCGTTATGGGAGACACGGTGAATATTGCCTCTCGCCTCAAAGGAGCTAGTAAGCAATATGGTGTGACGATCCTGCTGAGCGAAGAAACCCAAAGACCATTAGCTGAGTGCATGGAAACCCGCGAACTGGATTTGATTCAGGTAGTGGGTAGAGAAGACCCTATTCGCATTTATGAACTGTTGAGTCACAAAGGTAGTCTGTCCTTATCCGCAGTGGCTGCTAAGGAAGCCTTCGCAAAGGGCTTACATGCCTATCGACAGCAGGACTGGCCCCAAGCCCGTCAGCATTTTGAAGCTTGTTTAGCGAAGCAAACGGGCGATCGCCCTGCTCAACTCTATCTGGATCGTATCGCCCTGCTTCAGGAAAACCCACCGCCTGCTGATTGGAACGGTGTTTGGCAACTCACCCAAAAATGATGGAACCGTAAGACACAGCCAATCACTTTAGAAACTGGCTAAACCCATCCACCCATCCACCCATCCACCCTTCTAACCTGGCCATGAAACCCCGATTCTCTCTATCTATCGGTACTAAAATTTTCGGCATCGCTACCAGCATGTTGACGCTATTGCTGGGGGTTACCTATCTCAGCTATATTCGCATTCGCCAAGTGAGTGGTGAACTCACGGATATTGCCGTGTACCTGGCACCCTTGACCGAAAATCTGGCCGAAATCAACGTTCACGCTCTGGAACAAGAGATTCATTTTGAGCGTATGCTGCGTTATTACGAAATTGAGCCTATGGATGAGGACCGGGTCAAGGCCGAGGCCGTCGCATTTGAAACACGAGGCCAGCAGGTCGATGAAGAAATTGCAGCTGCGATTGAACTGGCTGACGCTGCGGCTCACAATACTTATAAACTTGAGGACGCATTAGAGGTCGCTCGGATCCGCCCCTTGCTGACCGTTCTGGAAGAAGATCATCAAAAACTCCACGAACTCAGTCTGCAAATCATTGAACTACTAGAGGCTGACAATAAAGAGGATGCGGAATTCTTAACCAGACAACTTGCCGATTTTGAAGATGACTTTGATGCCCGTTTACAAGGCATCTTATTCGAACTGACTGAATTTATTGAAGGTTCGGCAGCGCAAGCGCAAGCCCATGAGCAGAACACACTCAGAGTCAGCTGGTGGTTTGCAGGTATCGCTACGGGTGTCGGTGTCGTATTTGCCTCGCTGGTAACAGCAGGATTAGTCAGACCTGTTCGGCGGTTGGTCGCCAAGACTCAGGTGGTTGAGCAAGGGAATCTTGAGGTGGAACTGCCTGTCTACTCTACTGATGAGGTTGGTAAACTGACGGATTCTTTCAACACCCTGGTGCAAGAACTGCGAGAAAAAGAGCGCCTCAAAACGACTTTTGGCCAATACGTTGACCCACGCATTGTCGAGACCCTGCTGGCTCAGCAATCACAATCAGATAGTGGCCAGCGTCAAATGATGACCCTCTTTTTCTCGGATATTGCAGGTTTTAGTCGCATTAGCGAAGTGCTCACGCCAGCGGGACTGGTCACACTTATTAACGAGTACCTGACATTGGCCTCAGTGCCGATTAAGGAGCATCGTGGTGTTATCAATCAGTTTATTGGGGATGCGGTGAGTGCCTTTTGGGGGGTCCCGTTTGTGGGTCAGGCTGAGCATGCTAAATTAGCCTGTTATGCTGCTCTGGAGCAGTTCGATCAGTTGGCAAAGCTGCGTCGTGCGCTCCCTGATTTACTGGGTATTCGTAAGGGCATTCCTGAGATTAATGTGCGTGTTGGTTTGGCCTCTGGCGAGGTGGTGACTGGCAACATCGGCTCCGAAAATTCCAAGTCTTATACCGTCATGGGAGCCGCTGTACAAATGGCTGAAAAGCTGGAAGAGGCGAATAAAATCTACGGTACTCGCATCTTAATCACGGCTAAGACCCGTGAGCTAGCTGGCGAGGTCATTGAAACACGTGAAATTGATGTGATCGCACTCAGTGACTCTTCAAACCCTGAACCGATTTATGAGCTGCTGGGAATTACTGGGAGTACTGATGAACGATTGCTGCAGCTCAACGATTATTTCCAAGCGGCACGCTCTGCCTATCAGGAACAGCGCTGGTCCGAGGCTGAGGCAAAGTTTCAAAAATGTCTGGAATTTGTCCCTGAGGATGGTCCGTCACGCTATTACATGGCAAAGATTGAATCCCAGTTGATAGCAATGGGACACAGGCCGATTACCCCCTTAGAAGCTGGAAATTAGAGAGACAGCGCTACTCATTGCCTGGAGATAGAGCTTGATGATGAGGTGAAGGGCAATAACACATGTGGTTTGCAGCCTTGTCAAAGCTCCTAGTCGAATTCTCAATGCTCCTAATTTCTGAAGATGTAGGTGGAATCTGGCTAAAGGCAATGGCTGTGAGGCAGGTTTGCCCCTGAGCGAGTTTAACGAATGGCGACAAACCCAGCTTCGTTTAGCAGTGTTTGCCCTTGTGACGTCAATAACAAATTGACATAGGCTTCCCCAGCCTGCTGATCGGGTTGTCCATCTTCACGGACGATCACGAATAGACGACGGGTAAGGGGATAATTACCACTGCGAAGGGCTTCACCGTTAATTTGATTGCGCTGAGCAGGACAATTTTCCGGGGGCACATAGGGTTCAACATAAGGCAAAACAAGCTGATCGGCTTGGCGTCCAACCGCGATGGGTTTAACCGTACATTGCCCAACCACTTCAGGTGCAGAAGCATAGTAAATAGATCCGGGCGTGCTGCTAACCAAGCGTAGTGCCTCGGTTGTGCTGTTAACGGTAGATACGCTTCCTGGCAGCGGGGCTCCTCCTAGAACAGCGCTGACAAAAAATTCGACTGTTCCCCCTTCTAGAGGACGCGATACTGGCACGATAGGCAAATCAGGGCCGCCTAGTTGGCTCCAGTTCGTCAGTTGCCCGAGATAGATACCTCGCAACTGGTCAATCGTGACCCCTTCTATCGTCAGGCTAGGATTGACGGCGATCGCAATCCCTTCTAAAGCTACCGGCAATTCTTTGAGTGAGTAACCCTCTGATTCAGCCCGTTGCCGCTCTTCAGCATTGAGGGGGCGGGAAGACTGGGCAAAGGCAAGTTGCTTTTCTAGCAGCATGTTAATGCCTGTACCCGAGCCAGGAGGGACCCCAATGGGATCGGTGTAGCGCAGTTCAAAACTAGGATGCGCCTGCCGAATTACTGGATCAATTGCACCTCGAACAGGAGCCCAAGTCGTACTGCCACCATAGCTGAACAATCCAGAAGGGACTTCTTGCACATCGGCAAATGTTCCTCCTGTGTTTTCTGTGTTGCTGGAATCGGACCCCGCGTTGGCTGGATTAGAAGGGGGATTGTTTGGGGATGAACTATTTCCGACTTCTGGCAGTGAACCTAAATCGACGGTGTTGTTGCGAGTAAACCACCAGTATCCACCACCCAATAACCCAACCGTGACCAGTAGGGAGGCAATCAACACGGGGGTTTCATTCTTACCACTCATGATCTTGTTAAAGAATAGGGGAGCAAAACTACATGAAGGCAGACAAAACTCGGTAGATGAGCCGGAACAAGGTGCCAATGGCCACGGCTGCGAGTCCTGCCATAATGGCGAGCACCACTACCATAACTCGGGGTGAATCGGTACTGGCAACAATTGAGTGTAGCGGCGGGAACAACAGTACGATACCCAGCGTTACAGCGGCAATAATTACCAGGTCAAACCGCTCAATTACACGACGGACCTGTAGCAGCAACAATCCGCCTACCAAAAGCAACCAAGCTCCACTCCCGAACAATGAGGTGCTCAGCCAACTGGCGATCGCGATCGCCAGCAATCCCCCTTCTACCCCAGTAAAGGCAGCTCCGCCCAAGAACGTCAGCAATGGGACCGAGGATATCGCTGTTTGAGCTGGGGGAGTTGCCGGACGAGCCTTCACAGGTTTTTTTGAAGGCGGCGGCGCTACTGGCTTAGCACTTGCCCCAGCAGCAACGGGAACACCAGAAGAAGCTGCTGGAGTTGAAGACTGCGGAGGCTGCAAGGTTGTCGTGGGTAGTCTAGTGCCTGAGCCAGGCGTTCCTGGTGTATTGGTTGCAGGTGTAGCCCCGCTGCCCGATCCCGAGCCGGAAGCCGCTAGACTTAGCGCTTCCAAAACTTCTTGGGCGCTAGCGTAGCGCTGATTAGGGCTTGGCAGCAGCATTCGATCAAGTACGGCTGCGATCGCGGGATTTATCTGAGCATGAGGACGCCAAGCCCAGGTGTTGTTGTAGGAATCATAGAGTTCACCGACTTCTTTCCCCGTGATCAGGGTGATGCAGGTGACAGCCAGGGCATATAAATCGGTTGAGGGATAAACTTGACCACCAGCCATTTGCTCGGGTGGGGCGAAGCCAACAGAATAAATGCCTGTGGACTTACCTCCGGAAGCGCCAGGAGCACTGGTAACCTGTTTGACGGCACCAAAGTCAAGCAAGTACAGCAAGCCATTGCGATGGCGCATGATATTGGAGGGTTTGATATCGCGGTGAATGGTCCCATTGGCATGGACAAAATCTAGTACCTTCAACATCGATACCAGAACTTCAATCACCTCTGCCGATGACAGCGCACCTTGCCGCGCCAGGGTTTGTTCCAGGTCCTCGCCATCAATATACTCCTGCACTAAATAGAAATACTCTTCCTGAATGCCGGGTTTCTGCCCCGCTACGATCAAGGGAAAAAAGGCAAACAGATCGGGAATTTGTTTGTGACGATTCCCCAAATCCTCCAGAACTGCGGCCTCTCGCTGAAATAAAGACTGCGCTATCTGCATTTGATCTGGACTCAGATCCCCAGAAGGTTGAAACAGCTTAACGACACACGGACGCATCGTTGGGGTGTAGCGATCGCGAGCTAAAAAAGCCGCGCCAAAGCCGCCCTGACCCAATAGCTTTTCAGGTAAGTAACGTCCACTCAAAATCAGTGGCATACCGCAGGATGTGCAGAACTTTTGCTGCACGGTCGTCAAGGTGCCACGATTATTGAGATCCGGAAAGTGATTTTCAGGGCGAGAGCAATTCGGCCGAGTGCAAACAATCTCCATAGTGCGCTGGATAGGGCAAACCTCGCTGGTTTAGCGAGGGAACTTGCTGAGGTCCTTCACGAATTTACAATCCTAGGTTATTCCACAGGGGCTTTACCGTTCACCTCCGAAGAAGGTGGAGTAGATTTCCCTTTACCATTTTGGCTTGGTTGGGATTGAGTTAATTCTAGAGAGCGATGCGTAAATTGGGGCAAAATTTCTTCGGTAAATGCTTCAGCGGCTTTCGAACGGTAGCGGTTAGGGTTGAAGATAACCGATAACGTACGATTGATAACGACAGTATCAATCCTCCCTCGATGCAACATCCCCATTTGTAACTCTTTTTCAATGGCAGAAATAGAGACAAAAGCAACCCCTAATCCTGCTTGAACAGCATTTTTGATCGCCTCAATAGAATTTAGCTCCATTTCGACTCTCAGGTTGCTTGTTTCTATACCACAGCGGGTTAGCACCTGATCAATCACCTTGCGAATGGTTGATTGCGAATCGAGAGCAATAAATTTGAGCTGATACAGATCTTCGCGGCGGATAATATCAGCACTGGCTAAGGGATGAACAACGGGCATAATCAGTGCCAGTTCATCCTCAGCGTAAGGAATGATTTCAAGGGAATCTTGTAATTCAGTCGGGACTTCGCCACCAATGATCGCCAAATCTACTTGACCGTTGGCTACGCTCCAAGAAGTGCGCCGCGTGGAGTGAACATGAAGCTGCACAGCCACATCTGGATAACGCTGACGAAATAGCCCGATCATTCTAGGCAGGAGATAAGTCCCTGTTGTTTGGCTGGCCCCTACAATCAAGGTACCTCCCTGCAAGCTTTGGAGATCCTCGATGGCGCGACAGGTTTCTTGGCAGAGGCTTAAAATGCGATCGCCGTATTCGAGGAGAAGGTGGCCTGCTTCTGTCAGTTGGGCCCGTCGACCACCGCGATCAAACAAAGGTACATTGAGCTGCCGCTCCAAATTTTGTACCTGGAGACTGACTGCCGGCTGAGAAACATACAGGCTGTCGGCAGCCCGTTTGAAACTCCCCTCAGTTGCGATCGCTTTGAGAATACGCAACTGATCCAAGGTGAATGGCAGGTCAGAAGACATAAAACTCTATCCAGAAAGTGGCAGGAAACATACAATGCAGCGATGAATTAATGGACATCATTCTGTAACTTGAACAGTGAAGGTCAGATTTTCCAGTCATGAATAATCCCTGACTATAGAGAATCCCTGGGATCATCTGCACTCCATTAGAGTACTCGTTTATTGGAATTTCAAGAAAACAGTTGCCGTGAAAACCAAGATTACATGAAGAAATCAGTAATCGAAAATTTCCTCAATCTGCCTGAGATGGTTGGCCTAGCTCTTTTAGATAGGCAATCATGTTCTTACGTTTATGGCACTGAGCGATTCTTAAATCTTCAACAAAGAGACACCATTACTCAGGGTATTCAGCAAATCATTAGTACTACCCCAGCCGATTTGAAGACTTTCGACTTTCGCTTTTCTCAAGAGAGCGTTCGGGTCTACAAGCTAGCCAGTGATCTGACTTTACTGATTTTGACCAGTAAGAATATCGATACACAAGCCTATCAAACCGCCATTACTCAGATGGAAAAGGCTTTCCAAGAAGATCTGGAGGACACACTTGTGACCTTGCGGGCGCTAGTTGAGCAGCAGGAACTGTTCCCAGAAGGGCGATCGTCAGGAGTCCAAACGCTATTAGCCCCTGACTTGGTAGAAGCTAAAGAATCGATTTCTTTGTCGGCTCCGTCTCTCTCTGCCACCTCTGAAATCACCTATCAATGGAAAGAAGGCATCGCCGCATTAAATGTGCTTACGGACGCAACCGCCAAGTATTTGGGGCAAATAGTTGTCGCTAACACCTGGCGAATTACCCGTCCTGATGGTCCCGTTTTGGAGCCATTACAATGCGATCGAGAAGGGCATTTCAGTTACTTACTCGATGCCCAAGGGCAAACCCCTACTATTAGTCCTGAAGAATACGAAACACTGAATCAGTGGATCCATGCGTTTGTCAAGCGATGTTCACTCATTATTCGTGATTATCCTGAAATGGTCTTACAGCAGGCGCTTAATGACGAGCAACGGACCATCTTACGAATCGAAATCGTTTAAAATTTGAGCCTGGATTTAACGCTGATAGCAGAGCATAGCATTGCTATCTTGGGAAACCTGAGAATATATTCTGCTCTGCCCCTTGGACTAAGGAGATTTCTAGGAAAGAATTTACCAATTTTAGGGGGGCTGTATATTCCTCCAGTCAATAGCCCTCCGGGCATGGCTGTGCTAGGGCTCCGCTAAAGCACAGCGCAACACACCGCAGTATTGGTATTTTTAGTCCTGGAAGTTCTCTAAACTTTGTACCCATTCTGTACAAGGCCAGTTGCTACCTACCCAAAGACACTCTAAAACATGGCCAAAACTGTAAAACTGGAACCCATTGCCCAAGAAAGCTCTGTTGCAACCAATAGCAATCTATTGTCAGTTCTGCTGCACAAGGATTTGGACGTTCTTAAGGAATGTGGTGGACGGGGCATGTGCGCGACGTGTCACATCTATGTCAAATCAGGAGAAAAATCACTAACGCCTGTCAATCGTCGCGAGCAACGAACGTTGGAGGTGATTACCTCCTGCCAGCCCAACTCTCGATTAGCCTGCCAGGCAAGAGTCATTGGCGAAGGTGTGGTTGTCGAGTTACCGCCTGGGATGTACGTCAACTCACTTCAAGATCTTGAAGCGTTAATTGGTCGCCGTGCTGAGACGAACCTATTGCACCCTATTACGGGCGCATTGCTCGTGGAAGAAGGTAAGTTGATTACCCGCTCCATGATGAGACAACTTTCTAGCACTGACAGCTTCAAAGTTAACGAGTTTTTCAGCCAATCCTCTGAATTCTAAGTCCAACATTGACCCGACATGGTTGGGACCAAATCCTCCTCAACGGAATTCTTCAGCGGCAGATACCTTCAGCCACTCATTCACCACGATGTTAAACGTGACGTCAAGTACACGATTGGGAACTCTTTCGGCTTAGGATTAAGTCATCATCTAAAGAGTGTCAATTTACAGCCAGTAAATTTAATGGCGGTGAGAGATGATGAGGCAAAATTCATCGGCGTAATTCAGGCGACGGTTTTCTATCTCCTGATGTAACTGCTACTGTCAAAGCCAGAATTCTGATAGTGATCAGTTTTTGGACTCTTGAGATATCTGTTAAGGTTGTTTTCAAGATTTTGTTTAGTGAAAGTGACTCGGATGGCCCCATGCAAGCACCCATCACACTGAACGCTCGTCAGCAACATGTGCTTTGGGCAACCGTTCGACAATACATCTCGACGGCGGAGCCAGTAGGCTCGAAGATACTGGCGCGAGACTATAACCTCAAAATTAGTCCCGCAACGGTTCGTCACGTTATGGGTTTCTTGGAAAAATCAGGTTTGTTGTTTCAACCTTATACTTCGGCAGGCCGTGTTCCTTCAGATTTTGGCTACCGACTGTATGTGGATCACTTGGTGCATCCGGCGGAGGGAGTGGCACAGCTGGTCGATGATCAACTCTCGGGGGCCTTGAATTGGGATGGCTGGAGCATGGAGGCGTTACTGCGAGGAGCGGCTCAAATCTTAGCAACGTTGAGTGGCTACCTGACGCTGATTACAGTACCGCAGCGACAAGAAGCCACGATTCGCCATTTGCAACTGGTGCCATTGGGTGAAACTCAGGTGCTACTGACCGTGGTGCTGGATTCTTTAGAGACCCAGTCAATGGTAATTCAGCTACCGACGCCAACCAACGCAGACGGTTACTGTGTGGATGTCTTAGAGCGTGAGCTAGGTATCCTCTCCAATTTCCTCAGTGCTCGCCTGATCGGCCAATCTTTGCTCAAAATTTCAGCATTGGACTGGGGTGAACTGGGCCAAGAATTTCAGCGCTATGGCGATACTCTGCAAGAGGCCATGCAAATGTTGGCTAAGCGTAATCAGTCTTCGAATACAGCTCAATTTGTCATTAGCGGTTTAGGAGAAGTTCTGCGTCAACCGGAGTTTTCCGAAACTCAGCAAATACAATCCATTGTGCATCTCTTGGAAGAAGAACAAGCCCAGTTGTGGCCCCTGGTTTTTGAGTCCAGTCTGAAGGAGGATACGGGGCAACGGTTACGAGTCTGGATTGGTTCTGAAAATCCTCTTGCCCCAATGCAGAGCTGTGCATTAGTTTCTTCGACTTATCACCGGGGCAATTCACCCATTGGTAGCGTGAGTGTGTTGGGTCCCACCCGGATGATGTATGACAATGCGATCGCGGTTGTTGAAGCGGCTGCCGATTATTTATCCGATGCTTTTAATGTCGGACGATGAGTTGTCAGCGTGTGACTTTTTCCATCACCGACACTACCTGGCTTAAATTACACGACCTGCTTCTGGTACTTTGTCAGCCCTAAATTTTAGGGGCAAGGTATTTCGCAATTCCTCTTCTCTCCAGGAAGGCTTGGCCAACGATAAGCTCAGGGTGACCCGACAGTACTTTCGATCTGAGCCTACCGAAGCTCTAATTCTTAGCCTTAACGCGGCACTAGATTGGTTGCCTATTTGAGTGGAAGGGTTATACTCAGGGCAAGAATTTGTGCATGTTACGGTAGAGAGTCAAATACGTTCCTGAAAATGTTAACGAACATGCTGCCTGTCCCAACCCATAAAGCACTGTCAGAGCATCAGCGATTGATGTACATGGCAAAAGAATATGAAAGAAGAGGTTACCGCGTAAGTCTTTATCCAACCGATGAAGTATTGCCTGAATCTTTACAGGGTTTTTTAGTTGGATTGATTGCTGAATCGAATGACAAGTTAGTTGTCGGCGATGTTAGGACCCGTGAGCACTTAACCCTCAATGGGGCAAAGGACTTGAGAGCGATCGCTCGTCGAGTCGAGAAGATACCCAATAGTTACTTTGATTTAGTTGTCACTAATCCTGCACCCACCCAACAAGCAGATACTCACTGACCTCGGATACTAAATCCGGTTGACTCACCCCCTAACTAAGAGACGCGATAGGTCGCGTCTCTACAGATATTACCTATTTCCCCTGATGGGGGTTAGCCGTTTGGATTCGGTAGACTCCCTACCCCACCGGAATTTACCAGTTTCAGCAGATGCCCGCTTTCTCTAGGTCTTTATTCGTCTGTCTCGATTTTGACCGAAATGATTTTGTCACTCTGACTAATGGCATTGACCACATCCATGTCCTCTGTGCGACCAAACACCGTATGTACTCCATCCAGATGGGGCTGGGGACTATGGCAGATAAAGAATTGACTACCACCCGTATCAGGGCCACGATGAGCCATCGAGAGACTGCCCGCTAAATGCTTGTTTTCGTTAATTTCACACTTAATGGTATAGCCTGGTCCTCCTGTCCCAGTTCCCTTCGGGCACCCACCTTGAATCATAAAGTCAGGAATCACCCTGTGAAAGGTTAAGCCGTCGTAGAAACCTGCTTGGGAAAGGTCCACAAAATTTTGCACGGTGCCTGGGGCATCTTTTTCGAAGAGTTCAAGCGTGATGGTTCCCTTCTCAGTTTCCATAATTGCGCGGGGCATGACTTCTCCTTAGTGAGACAGGTGGATAAGTGGCCAGATAAGAGGGCACATAGATAGTAAAGCAAACAAGTGCCAGCATCATGCAGTGTGAAATGCAGTGTGAAAAAGTTTTACCTGAGAGCGCTCCTGCTCTGTCACCCTCCTAAGTTCCTCTGATATCTTGCCTGAAAGAAGGCATTTCACCTAATTTGATGGGGTGATATCGCTTAGGTCGATAGGTTCAAGCTCACCTATGTAGGTTTGTTTATCGGTTTGCTTAGACTCTGGCGTCGTATTGATCGCGTTCAACCGATTACGATATTCCTGCTCTAGTTGGGTTTGTCGTTGAGCAAACTGTTGGTCATAATGTTCAACTTTCTCAGTTATGCGCTTTTCGTAATCTGCTTGTAACTCAGCAGTAACGGACTTAGCATGCTGAGCTAATTGCTTTTCGTACGCTTGCTGTAGTTTCTGCGCGGCTTCCTTCAGACGGAGCTCGTACTGCCGCTTTAGATGCAGCATCTCAGGTTGGGATAGCGAAGGTTCAGCAGTCCTGCTTTGCATCGCCACCCCTGAGCTGATAGCTGTTTCGGCTAAGCCCTGTTGCAAGACCCCGAGGCGCGTTTCGTAGTTTTGCTTAAGTTCTAATGTTTTATCAGAGAGTTGATCCTGGTAGTGCTCGATAGTTTCGGCAAGCTCAGCTTCGTAGTCCCGACGCAGTTTCTGAGTCGTCTCTTTCAAACGGACTTCATAGGATGCTTCTAATTCAGCAAGACGGCGCTGATTTTCTTCGAGGGCTTCGCTTTGACGTTGTAAACGACCTTGAACTAAGGCATAGCCAATCAAAATGCCCACCAAGAAAGCAACTAAGAGCGCAATGACAACGACCTGAAGACTGAAAGTCATGGGTCTCTCCTAAAACTTAGGCTTTACGATGATTTGACTCGGTGGCTGGAGCATCAGCAATGGCAGAAAAAAGAAGCTGCGTACAAGAACTGCTGTGGCCCCTAAGCAAAGCGCATTACTAAAGCACTGGCGCTAATAGTCAAAACGATGAGCATCATGATACACGCTGCTCTCTCAATTGCACTGAATTCCTCTAATTTTTTTGGGTGGCCCCCATTCTGTCCAGATTGGCTAACAACAAGGACCCGGGAAAACGACCGCTTATCGTGTTTGATCGAGTCCGGATTCGCAATGGCAGATTGATACCCTGTAGAATATGAAAAATTCTTTACAAGACTCTGTTGGTTGATCCCCAATGTTTTTAACTCTATGACAAACCATGATTTCGTGGCCGAGTCTTGGCGTCAAGAGGTTTTGACTTGGCTACAGCAGGCTGTTCCAAAAAAGCGGCTGCAGCACATTTTACGTGTTGAGAAGATGGCAGGAGAGTTAGCCCAGCGGCATAAATTGTCTGTGGCAGTAGCTCAGCAAGCAGGATTGCTGCATGACCTGGCAAAGTGCTTTCCGCCTCAAAAGCTGTTGTCTGTGGCGGCAACTGAAGGTTGGCAGTTAGATCCTGCTGAGATTGAATGTCCCCATTTACTGCATGCTCCAGCAGGAGCGGTAATCGCTAGAGATACATTCGGCATTCAGAATGAACAAGTTTTGGTAGCGATCGCTAACCATACATTAGGCAGCCCTGACATGGATGGAATTAGCTGTGTAGTTTACCTGGCAGATACCTTAGAGCCAGGCCGAGGGGATACGCCACAACTCAATCAATTACGTGAGCTGAGCTATCAAAATTTAGATACAGCTGTTTACGAAACCTGTGTCTTTTCCTTAAAACATCTTCTGGAAAACAAACGTTCTATCCATCCACGCACTATCCTGACCTATAACAGGTTTTTGCAAGCCCGTTATGCCAAGAAGCCCGTCAACTCCCTGGTGTAGCATGCCAAACAAAAACTGTCTTTGAGTCTTGCACTGTTGATTTATTAAACACAATGCTGAATTGAGGAAACCCGCCTTCATATGTCAGATTTCTCTCACTCTGTGACTTCACTACAGAACACTCAACCTCAAACATCTGTCGCTCAGTCTGCTGATGACACAACGTTGGATCTGGCTCTGGCCATTGCTCGAGCAGCTGATGAGCGCAAAGGGGGAAACATCCGAGTTCTGAAAGTCACTGATGTCTCCTACCTCGCTGATTACTTTATCGTTGTTACCGGCTTTTCGGCAGTTCAGGTTCGCGCGATCGCTCGCAATATTGAAGACACCGTTTCAACAACGCTGCACCGTGAACCCCTACGAACGGAAGGACAGCTAGAAGGCAGTTGGGTGCTACAGGATTACGGCGACGTGATTGCCCATGTGTTTATGCCGGATGAGCGCGAATTTTACGGGTTAGAAGCGTTTTGGGGACATGCAGAGGAAGTTGATTGGGGCGTCAGTGAGGAGTCCTCTTGAGCGACTGTGGTGGATACTGAACACCTCCGGATTGCACTGATGGGTTTCTCAAAATAAGTCCCCTCTTCTACAAATGGGTTGCGCAGCGTAGGTGACTCCGTCGGGTAGGCGAAACGAGATGTGCCCGTCTACAGGGCCGTATTGATTGATGGGCAGAGGTTTTTCCCTCTGCCCATTCTGCGTTTTGCTGGATGCTGACGCCTGATACTAAATCCGGTTTACCCACTCCCGAATTGAGAGACACGATAGGTCGCGTCTCTACAGGTATCACCTATTCCCCATCATGAGGGTTAGCCATTCGGATTCGGTATGACTCTCCACCTTCAATGGATGCCCTGCTTAAGTATTGATGGTGCCGTCCGGCATGATAGTGCCTTGGAGAATGGTGCCGGTAAGCTTTACCATTACGCGATCGCCTACGCTGACTTTAGCCCCGCTCAAATCAGCCCCACTCAAATCAGCTCCACTCAAATCAGCCCCAATCAAATTGGCTCCCCGTAGGTTGGCGTGACTGAGGTTTGCCTGCAACAGATTAGCTCGGAACAGATTGGCCTTAGCGAGATTGGCCCGATTTAAATTGACCCGATGCAAAAAGGTATCTTGCAGATCAGCCTCGCTTAGATCCGCACTGCTGAGATTACGCCCCGAGAAATCCTTTTCCCGCAGGTTAGCGCCTCGAAAATCAGCCCCGCTCAAGTCAGGATTTTGCTGACGGGTACGGTAAGCATTACTACTTTGAGAGTTGGAAGCCGCAGCTGCGCGATCGCGACTAGACTCGCGACGACTGCCTTCTCCTGAGCTATAGCTATTATTGCTGCTGTTAGTAGTGCCCTGGCGCGTGTTGCTGTAGCCATTTGTGCTGGGAGTATAGGTTGTGTAGTTATTCCAGCCATCCTGGCGCTCAGTCGTTGAGGGATTCGCGCTGTTGGCAGCACCTTTGTACGGACTTTGAGAAGTATACGAGCTTTGAGAACGATACGAGCTTTGAGAGTCGTTGCTGTAGCGCTGCGACCCGCTAGCATTGCCATTGCCATTGGAAGTGTTAGGAGATTTGGCTTCAGGCCCCGAGCTGCTGTTGGGGGTATGGGGACGACGGGCACGGACATCGTCGTTAGTTTGGCGATGTGTCTCATAGGTCCCGTAGGTCGATTGGGCGTAGCGCGATTGATAAGCCTGGTAAGGATTTTGATAGGCGCGGCGGCTGGAGTCTTCCGTCGCGCTATCAGTAGAGCGTTGCCGATAAGCTGAGGTGTGATAAGTTCTGCTGTAAGGACGCGTTCGAGAACGATAACCTGAGCTGTTGTGTGCGTGTGTCCCAGCCCGAGCGTGAGTGCGTAAATAATCGCGGGCCTGGTTCAACTGCTTAATCTTCTCTTGAGCTTTATCAATTAGGCGAGTATTGTCCTTTGGCAAGCGATCTGGATGCCAGATAAACACCAGATCCTTGTAAGCCTGGTTCACTTCCTCCATGGAAGCACCAGGCTCCAAATCCAATACTCGATAGGCATTTTCCAGCTGTTGCATTAAGTTTCGCTTTAAATGTGTAGGCTGCGGCAACTGTAAACGCCATCACCACAGCCCTGCGTTCAGCAGAACCTTATCCATTCTATAGGGATGGCTATGATCCGGTGATAGCCGGGCTGGCTTCAGGCTAAGCGACAGCATAAATATATGCCACTTTTTGCCCATTCACTTAAGCTTTCGTCAATTGTTCTATTAAGAGGTTGTAATCATCGATAACATACTCGGGGGTCTCATCCACTATTCTGATTGCATCAGCGTCCTAAGATACCTATAGAAAGGCAACATTAGGGGTTGGGAGGAAGTTATGCGAATTTTGGTGATGGGGGGAACCCGCTTCATCGGGGTATATCTGACCAAGCTGTTGGTAAACCAAGGTCATGAAGTGGTGCTGTTTAATCGGGGCAACAAGCCTGTTCCCATTGAAGGGGTGACGCAGATTCACGGCGATCGCAAGAACGCCACTGACCTGAAAAGGCAATTAACGGATCAAACCTTTGACGCCATCTTTGATAACAATGGTCGCGAACTCAGCGATACTCAACCACTGGTTGAGCTATTCGACGGTAAAGTAGAGCACTTTGTTTACGTCAGTTCCGCTGGGGTTTATCTCAAGACGGATCAAATGCCTCACCTTGAGGGTGATGCCGTTGATCCTAAAAGTCGCCATCGGGGTAAATTTGAAACCGAAAATTATCTGATCTCAGAAGGGGTTCCCTTCACTTCTATGCGACCTGTCTACATCTACGGCCCCCAAAACTACAACGACGTAGAAGCCTGGTTTTTTGATCGCATTGTTCGTGATCGCCCCATTCCCATTCCCGGTGACGGCATGTCCCTGACCCAAATGGGGCATGTCGCTGATCTCGTCCAAGCGATGGTAGCTGTTTTGGGTAAAGAAAAGGCAATTGGTCAGATTTATAACATTTCGGGTGCCAAAGCTGTCACCTTTGATGGTCTGGCTCGTGCCTGCGCTATGGCCGCCGGTAAAGATCCCGAAACGCTCACCATTGTTCATTACGAGCCCAAGCAGTTTGATTTCGGCAAACGCAAAGCCTTCCCTATGCGGGTCCAGCATTTCTTCACTGCAATCGACAAAGCGAAGGCGGATTTGGAGTGGGAGCCTGAGTATGACTTGGTTAGTGGCCTCAAAGACTCCTTTCAAAAGGATTTCTTGGCGTCGGGGCGCAATACTGCCGAAGCGGACTTTTCTCTAGATGACCAAATTCTTGCCGAAGCTTAAATCTCAGGCTTAAATTGCACCGTTTTTAGAGGTTTGTGCTAAGGTCACGCAGTTGTGAATTCAAAATACTCTGCGAAAAGGGCACTAGACGTGAAGCGGCTTCGCGGAGAGTGGCCCTACGGAGTTCGGAAAGTGAACGGTTAGAAGAGGTGTTAGGAGTCGGGAGTCGAGAGTCAAAAGGGAATTAAGGGTTTTGAGTTCTTCGTTCAATTCAAAACTCAAAATTCATAGTTCATGACTCTCATCTCGCCCCTTGCCTCAATACCCGTTCACGAAATTACTGGAGTATGCTGCTGAGTGACTGTTGCTGCGGATCGTCAACGTCGTCTTTGTTATCGCCTGCTGCTGACATGGCTGTGGCTCACCCTATTGGTGCTGGGCATTGAGGCGATCGCCGGGTGGATTACACAATCCTTACTGCTGTTGGCGGAAGCGCTACACACGTTTATTGATGCCTTCAGTACAGTGCTGAGTTTGGTCGCAGTGGCTTCGGCTCAACGGCCTTTAGGGCGCGAGGTATGGGGGCATGGGCGGGCCGAGGTGGCAGGCACGTTAGGAATTGTGTCATTTCTGGGATTTACAGGACTCAGCCTTATTTTTGCGGCTTTACAACAAGCTGTGAATGCTATTCGGGGGCAATCGGTGGCGTTCACTGTCACGATTGATCGCCCTATCGTCTACTTGATGGTGGCGGTTGTGGCCTTGTCATTGATGATGGCTCTGTATGCGTACTATCGCAGTCGTCATCGGCAGAGTTTGGCACTCACGTTTCACAGCCATCATGTATTGGGAGATGCCTGGCTCTCAGGCGTGATGCTGGCGGGCATTATTGCGGTGTGGCAGCAGCAGTATTGGGTGGATCCCTGCTTAGCGTTTTTGCTAACAATTTTCGCGGTTCGTAGCCTGTGGCAGGTTTTACATGAGCAGTTACCAATGTTGCTGCGGCCTATGGCGATCGCTCCAGAAGCGATCGCCCATGTCGCAACTCAGGTTGAAGGCGTTACCCGCTGTGTGCGTATTCGTTCGCGTGGGTTAGTTGGACGTCAAGTCTGGATCGAGTTGCATCTAGCAATTCATCCTGAGTTTCTGGGGGTTGCTCACATTGTTGGTGAAAGGGTCGATGCAGCTCTCCGCATGCAGTACGGTCCCCTCCGCACACAAATTTGGGTGGAAGAAGCCCAACCGGATCCCTCAGCCTATATCCACTATCCGGATCATCAATGGTCTGAGCCTGAAAACTCCCCTGAAAGCTAATTACAGACGATCGCGACTAAGGTCATAAATTGCCTTTTCCCAATACCAATCGTCGGGTTTGCCAGGATGCTTCAGTTTCAGGCGTTTGACCAAACCGATAGCGATTTTGCGGTCATCACCTACTAAGCGGAGGAGCTTTCTTTGTACCGCTCTACTGGGTCGGCCAACTTCAACATCAAGGGCAGTCGTCGATGTCCCAGAACTACTGGGATAATACCTGGCACGAGCCGCAGCCTTTTTAGCAGCGGCTCGGAGGGTGGGGATAAGTTCTTGCAGTTGTGCTGCCCGCTCCTGGTTGGCCTGAGCTGTAAATAGGGTTGCAGCTTGTTGATAATCGGCGATCGCCCCCTGAAAATCACCCAAATCAGCCCGTACCTTGCCCCGGTTGGCATAAGCTTCGCCATCTTGGGGATCAATCTGAATAGCCCAATCCAGGTCTTCTATGGCACCACGATAGTCTTGGTGTTGTGCCTTTTTGAGCGCTTGTTTCAGGAACTCATCGGGATCAATGAGGGGCGAGGAAGAAGCGGTGGATGGATCTGGTGCAACCCTGGCTTGTGGCGAAGGTTGGGTATCTGCCTGAAGTTCACGAATATGGTTCAGACAACGGCGACAATTCTCAATATCGCGCTGATCCAGATAGATTTCCACGGCTTTCTTATAGCTCGCGATCGCTTTCTGCACATCGCCCTGTTGCTGACGGACTCGACCAATCAAGTTGTAGGCTGCAGCCGACTCAGGATCGAACAAGATAGTTTGCTTTGCATCGGCGATCGCTGCATCCAGATGTTGGGCCGATAAATAGGCGAGTGCCCGTGCAAAGTATCGCCCGGCATCATCACCCCCAAACTGTAGCGCTTTAGTATAGTCGGCAATGGCAGCCGCAAAATCGCATCGTCGGAAGTGAGCCAATCCTCGTTGGTGATAAGCGTCCACAAAGTCGAATTGATGCTGCAGGGCACGAGTAAACGCAACGATTGCGGCTCCGTGATCCCCTTCTTTGACTTTAGCGACGCCTTGTTGATAAAACGCTTCGTGCATTGCGCCAGATCTTGTCGTGTATCAACGCCAGGGTAAGGAATAACACTGAGTTGGAAAACAACCGCGTGATTTCTTATTTGCACGCCACTTGAAGCTCCCAACTTGATTTTAAGATAATCGTTCCTAGATTCTTTTGTCACCCCACTTTGTAGCTTGAAGCCGATACACACATCAGCTCAAGCAGCTTGTCTCAACCAGTTTTGCTGAAGAGAAAATGTTCGTTCGGCATCGATTGAGCAGAATCGAACAAGGTTGCAAAATATTGCGTGGAATCATAATTTTTATTTTTATGTACAAACAAAAATTTCAATCAATACCTGCATCAAGGAGTATTGGAGGTTCTATGTCACAGAATGCAGATATTTAGAGATTCCTTATTGGAGAAAAGTGAGATGAAGGAAGCCTTGCACACGGTTCACTGTCCCGCTTGTCTGCCTGGTCCTGGTAAACCGAGTCCTATGATGTGGAATCTGGTTCCCCATGATATTAGGACTACTCTTTTGGAATCGGGGTGTTTGCTTCTAAAGCATTGGACACGGCGACATCATGATGCTCATATCCGTTTCCAGTATGCTCCTCTGGTTTATCAAGGCGATTTGTATTATCTACAGCGGTGGGCTCCTGTTGAGTGGAGCGTGGTTCCCAGTCAGCTGATTTTTCCTCATGAAGGTTGGCCCTGTTACGAAACCACACGTAGCAATGGCAACCTACTTTCACTCAAAGTTCGTTGGGCAATTGTCCAACGCTCATCAACAGACCCATCAGAGGTGCTGTGTAACTCTAGGCCGATGGCAGGACAACCAACAAGCGATGACCTGAGTCTGAGTTGCCCTGCAAGTTAAGGGTGCCGCCGTGGCGTTCAACAAGGTGACTGCTGAGAAGTAACGATAATGTCTCCCGTGCTTTCACCGCCGAGTTGTTGGGAGCATCTTCGGACTCCTCATGACTCGTTTTAAGTTTTGCTAAACCAGCTTGTCCCGTTACCCGAGCCAAGATCCTCGATAAAATCTCTGCTTCTTGGCCGGGTTCTTCCAACTGTTGGATGAGTTCTTGCACGGTCGCTGGTAAGCCTTCTCCTAGCCACGGATGAGCATGCCACACTGTAACATTCAGGCTTTTTTCTCGCTCTGAGGCGTGCATGCGAATAGTTCCACCTTCTCCTGAGAGTCTAATAACGCTATAGAGTAGGTGGCTTAGTAGATTGCGGACAATATCTTTATCGAGTGTCCAGAGGCGTGAACTGGGTTCCACCGTGCAACGAATCTCCTGATTATTTTCGGCTGCGATCGGAGCCAGATTTTTTTGGAGGTGTTGTCCCAGCATCTCGATATCAACAGAAGTCGGATTGAGTGGTTGACTAACTGTGCCTAGACTACTCAATTCCAATACATCATTAGCCATTTCTAGCAGTACCTGACTGCTACTGCTGACAATTTCTGCGTATTTTCGTTGCTTAGGAGTAAGGGTTCCGTAAATCTCACGACTGAGAATACTCGCCATTCCTGTAATCGTTGTGAGAGGATTGCGCATCTCTTGGGTAAGTTGACTCATAAGCGTCATTCTTACAGTGTCCAACACGGCTTTTTCACCCGTTGCAGTCACTCCTGAGACTCCGTTAGCCAACGCTGGTTCAGCTAATTTCTGAGCCAGAACATATCGCTCATATTCACTCACACTCCAACGTGCGAGGAGTTCAATTAAGGCAATTGCCTCGGCGGAAAAATCATGGGGTTCAACATCCATGACGGCTAAGCAACCCAAACAATCCCCTTCTGCAGTTAGTAACGGCACACCAAGGTAGGCTTTAATGCCGTATTCTTGCACCAAGCAAGAGTGTGTAAAAGGTTCGTGTTGAGCAATATTAGGTAAAACTAAGCACTGGCGCTGTTGAAGAACATGACTAGCCAGCTTATCTGTTAAGGGAAGACGACGAGTTCTGGCCAATGGATTCATCAATCCTAATCGTGAAAGTCCAAGAGCGGCCTTCAGAACTAGGGAACTACCATTAGGAATGCCAATCATACAAATAGGAGCATTTAAGAATTGAGAAGCTGTTTGAGTAGCCTCTTCAAAAATAGGAAATTCAATATCAAGTAAATCTATAGCAGTTCTTTGCGACATGTTAGACGTCCCCGAGGCAAAAGAGTACTGATCAGCCGTTATCGAAACGAGCGATTTTGTAGGGGAGAAAGGATGAGAAATCCCCTTAGTTTCAGTAGAAATGCTTGAATGCATAAATATACCTGCATTATTCGATCTGCGCTGTATGCCTTAAGCATTCCCCTTGATGAATTCAATCTAAACTCAATCGGAGGCCTTTATTGATGGAAAAGCAATCAGAAAGCAAAGATTTGTCCCTTTAAATCATCGGTTATTACGGATTTTTTCTGAGATCAACAAGAAACTCAGTAAATCCCTCAGATCTTTTTTATTGAGTTTTAATCTCAATTTAGAAGTAAACAGTTCTTCTTGATACAGGATGATTAATTTCACTGATTGAGAGAGGACTGTTTAAGCTGAGAAATTGGCATGTAATTTACAGCTTTAGCAATTTGGTCTGAGACATCGATAGCGGTTTGTATTTGGAACAAGCAAAACCCTAGTTGTGCTTGGCGCAAATGAGGCTACCATTTAGAGCCATCCTAGAGGTTCATCTTATGGCTCGTCTCGCTCCCG
>JBCBTQ010000034.1:0-34537 GCA_039818605.1 Cyanobacteria bacterium J06639_14
CTCCATCTTGAAAAGCCCTGACTACGGTCTCCAATAAAACTCTTGAATTCCCAATTCGCACTGCTCCAGTTTCATCTTCACGGAGAGGAGGTGACTCACGCTCTAAAACAAGATTCATAAGTTTTTAAGAGTCTGACCTTAGATACGGTGCGATCGTAACTTAATTCAAGGCTGTAGGTTTATTTAGGTACGGATGAAGTAGCGCCAGATTTAAAAAGTATCTGCGATCTTTTCCTATTGATGCTGAATCTATTTGTAGAGCTAAAGGTTCAGAGTGAAACACCACTAGTGTGTAAGCCATCCAGGGGGCAATGCTTGCCTGCTGCTATGAAACCGCCGCGCGATCGCCAACGACACCCCACAGTTGGTAATGTCGTTGGCGATCATTCAGAAAACCTATGGGAAAATATTCAACCTTCTTTGAATAGAAAAACAGCATTTCCGTTTTTTGTTGATCTGAAAGTAACGTTTGGGTTCAGGGACTTTGAACAGTCGTAGCGAGTGAAAAGTCCTTTGCAGCCCGTTGTTATGCGTTTCATAGCCAAACAGTATTACGATAAACCTCTGGATCAGTATCGCCTTCTGTTGAAAATAACAATACGACTGAGTCACTATTGATGTTCAAAGTATCTTTAATTGCTTGGAAGCAGTTACTCGAGAGTACCTCAAACAATGCCCCTAATGTTACTGCACCCGATTCACCAGATATGATTTGTTGATCTCCCCTAATTGGGTTTCCTAGTACTTTCATGCCCCTGCGGGCAACATCATCAGAACAGGTCAAGAATGCATTTGCATAATTCTTTAGAATTTCCCACCCGAGCCGACTAGGTTCTCCACAAGCAAGACCAGCCATAATTGTTGGAAGATCACCTTCGACCCGAAAGGCATTACCGTTGCCTTGTTTGATAGATTCATAAAGACATGGAGCACCTTGAGGTTCAACGATAATAAATCTTGGAGTAGGTCGATCTGTGAAATTGCACATATAAGCGACAATAGATGCAGCAAGCGAACCTACACCGGCTTGCAAGAATACGTGCGTAGGCCATACGTCTATTTCTTGAACAAGGCTCTCTGTTACCAACGTACAGTACCCCTGCATAATATGTTGCGGGGCTTTTTCATATCCTTCCCAAGATGTATCTTGTAGAAGTACCCAGTTTTTCTCCTGTGCCATTTGCTTGGCATAAATGACGGTATCATCATAATTCTGCATGGTGATTGATGCCTCGGCACCAGAACTACGAATAGCATCCAAGCGAGCTTGAGAAGAGCCTTTTGGCATATAAACGACAGATTTACATCCAAACAACTTTGCGACCCAAGCGACAGCCCTGCCGTGATTACCATCTGTTGCAGTAACAAAGGTTAAATCATTATATTTTGTTTTATTGGCAATAATTTTATTGAATTCTAGTTCCTCATCTTCTAGACCGATTACTTCTGCTAGATGTTTTGCAATAGCGTAACTAGCACCAAGTACTTTGAATGCATTTAAGTCAAAACGGTGACTTTCGTCTTTTATAAATAGTTTTTTTATGTCCAGGAGACTTGCTAATTGAGATAGGCTAACGAGTGGTGTCGGAGTATAGTTTGGAAGACTTCTGTGAAATTGACTTACATTACTGATTGTTTTCAGGTTTGCAAATGTAAGTAAGGATGAATTAGAGAATTTAGCTGATTTATTAACCAGCCAAGAAATATCATGTTCATCCATAGTGACTCACCCGATACAGCAATTTTATATTACATAATAACGATGAAACGATGAAGCCCAGAAACTGACATTAGGGCGTGTTAGAAATTCGCGGCTGCTCGGGAGCATCGTTTAGTTGCATTGGTGAGTGCTGTTTGACCCAAATACTTCAGTTTCTTTCCTTTGTTGGTTCATCTTGCAGCGCAAAGTAGTAGATTTCCGCTTTGCTCATGCCCACACCCACTGAACTTCATAGGCATCAAAGGCCGGATCAGCACTTACAATTGCCAATGAATTTGTGACAGCCTGAGCAATCAGCATCCGATCAAACGGATCGCGATGATGCAATGGCAATCTAAATACTGTTCGGCATCCTGGAAGGAAATTTGAAGTACCTCAATCCTTAATTCTGTGAGCAGTTCTTCCCATTCATTAAAAGCATTTTCTAACGCTAACTTGCCTAATCCCAGCTTGATAGCAATTTCCCAAATACTAGCAATGCTGAAGAATACGTGATTGCTACTTGAATCAATCCTTTCCCTAGCCTTCATGCTTAGCTTTGAGCTGCCTTCAATATGCCAAAGTAAGGTATGAATATCGAGCAAGGCCCTCATAGCTACATGTAGTCCTTCATATTTTCTAGAGGTGCATCAAAATCATCAGCCATCCAAACTTTTCCTTGCCATATGCCAAACCTACTTCGCTTTTTTTTCTGCAAGTCTGACTCATCAGTCTTTTCTGAATATCGCTCGAACAAAAATTCGATGTAGTGCAACACCTCTGTTTGTAAGGATTCTGGCAATGCCTCTAACTTTTCTAGAATTGCGGGTTGAATCATTTTTTGTTCTCCTCAGCAGTTTTTACTAAAACATCGCAGCAATTCCAGTCTGAATACCAAACCCTGATTCTGCCCCATGAGTAAAGTTCAGGATCATCACGTTCAAGATCTCAATTCCATATTTCCCAGAGTCATATCATCTCAAATCCTCTGTTGTTCTAAAACAGTCTGCCGAGGCTCCGCATTCCCAACTTCCCGTTGAATGATCTGCACCCAATAACTCAGCGGGGCCATTGACGCAGACAGTGGCAATTTTTGTACTTGTGGAAAAAGTTCTTGGGCTTGCATCTGAAATTAGAAACAATGAACCGCAAACGAATCACTCACACCATTATGCTGTTATCTCAGCATCCAAAGGGCTCAATTCCGGCGTCCGGTTTAAGCCGGGAAATACAGGCTGAGTAGGGCGTCAGGAGCCGGGAGTCAGAATCCAGTGCCCTCCTGGCTTCTGGCTCCTGGCTCTTGGCTTCTGAGTTCTCTCGTTACCGGAATTTCCCGCTTTAAGTTGATAGCCGTAATTCTTTCCTTTCCTCTACCGAGTCAAACCGCCCCAAACCCCTTCCCTTGAGTGCCATAGCGTACTGTTTTAAAACTCACGGCATTGGTGTAGGGGCTGTATAGCGTGTAAGTGGCTTTGCCCGGTTCTCTACCCACATTGCCGACACCGATGATTTGGCGATCGCGCACCGTTTGCGTCATCGTTTGGGCTGGCGCATCCAGCGTTGTGATCGTCGAAGTCACCGCCCCTTTCGGAATTTGCAGTTGAAACGCCAGTCCCGATCGCCCACAGAATAGGGTGTTGGCCCCAGCTCGTAGCAGTCGATCCAGCAGTTGCATCGGTGGCGTTGCCGGTGTCAGCGTGTCCTGGTAACCCACGGTACTACCGTGAATCAGGAGACAGTCGAATTCAAAAAAGCCAAAGTGCTGCGACCTCAACCACAGCATTGTTTCCCGCGAGATGGACTGCCAGAATTGTTCAACCCCTGCCGAGCCAACCTGATCCAGCAACTCTTTAGCCTCTGGGTCACTGCCCAGTCCATACAGGTTGAAGCACTGCTCTTCCCACCAGCCAATGCAGACCTGCGGTTCCAGTTCGCCCTTGTGCGGCTCACGCACCCGTTGCACCAGGGCCTCACACTGCGGATGTAAGCCTATTAAATCGCCCAGAATATAGAGTGCATCGACCTCGTAACGTAGTCGCTTGATATCAGTCAATACGGCTTTGTAGGCGGGGAGATTGCCGTTAATGCCAGAGAGGATGGCCCAGTGAGTCATGCTTACCTTTCACAAACGTGCGTCGGATCATCAGCTTTTTCGGCAAATTCTAGACCCCGCGAGAGTCGCCAGGCGAAAATTGCAGGCAACCCTTGGTCAATAATGGCGGCACAGGTTTTCGTGTAGTCGTACTCAACTTCGCGGAGGGTGACATCCTGAGTGTCGGTGTCATAGACCACATAGGTGGCATTAGGGCGACCATGGCGGGGTTCGCCGACGGAACCCGCGTTAATGATGCGCTTCAGGGACAGTAAAGGGGGCGCGGAGTCGGTAGAGGGATGGGTTGATGGAGACGTGACGGTGAGGGTGAGGTGGCTGTTCTCTAAGTTGCGCACGTAGGGAATGTGAGTGTGGCCACAGAATAGGGTGTCTGCTCCAGATGCGAGGACTCGTTCCAGGGCGATGAAGGCACTGGTCTCGGGGAGCAAGTATTCATGCTGACTGTGGGGGCTACCGTGGACGAAGCACAGCGTACCCTGCTGCAGGGTCAGGGGTAGGTTGGCCAGAAAGTTGCGGGTTTCAGGGGTGACCTGCTGATTGGTCCACTCGTGAGCTCGCCGACCACGGGTTTCCGCCAACAAGGAAGGATAGCTGCATTCGCAGGCATTCAGCCCTTCAACAATGTCTTCATCCCAACAGCCCTGGCAGGTCGGAATCGCCAGTTCGCGCATGCGGGTGACGACCTCGTTGGGGTAAGGTCCATAGCCCACCAGATCACCCAGACAATAGATCTGGTCGACTGCGTGATGTTCGATATCTTGCAAGACGGTATCCAACGCCTCTAGATTGCCGTGAATGCAAGAAAGTACCGCAATTTTCATAACGCCTCCAGGGATAATGAATCTCGCAAAGCTGCTTGGTGAGAAGCTAGCAGCGAATCAGATAGATAGCAGTCTTGGAGGGTAGCGGCGATCGCGGCCTCATCCAGCCCTTGCCCCATCACCTCCAGCCCGCTAAAGCGATTGGGACGACCCTGCAACCAACGCGGTAGCTTGAGTTCAGTGTAGGTGCTGTCTGGCAAACTGTTCACAAAGTCAAAGTGGAACGCTTGACCATCGGCCAACTCAAAAATCCCCTTAGCCCGATGCACCTCACCATAGGCTCCCTGGCTGAGTTCTTGCCAGAATGTGTCCAGACTCGGCGGATCGAAGATCTGACCACTTAAGGGAGCCCGCCAGAGCTGAGCGGCTTGGGGCTCCAGCTCCGATCGATTGCCTTGAATTACCTTTTCAGCCCAGAGCGACCAACCAGAATCTGGGCTGTCATCCGAGCATACAGCGACGCGCTGATGGGGCAGCGTTTCTAACAACGGGATTTCCATTTCCAGATGAAAGCCCAACTCAAAATAGATGGGCATCTCAGCAGTTAAGCGCTGCAATAGTTCAGCTTCCGACTGCTGTTGAAAAATCTCTACCTCAGGAAACTGAGTAGCCACAAGCGTCGCATCAATGGGAACTGTTCCGGCTCCCGGTGTCACGTAAACAGCCGCCGTAGGTGTTTGAGCGAGTTCCTGAAGAATCCAGGTAGTCTTGCCGGCTCCGCAGGGGCCAGCGACGACTGTAATCATAGGCTTGCAGAACGGTAACGATAATCATTATCATATTGCTCACACCCCATTGAATCAACCCAGGGAGAGGTATGGCTCAGCAGCAAACGGACATCGCCATCATTGGGGCCGGGCCTCAGGCGCTGACCTTGGTGACTCATATCTTGCAAAAAAAGGCTACCTTGCGCAAGCGGATTCAGGTGTTTGACCCCAGCGGAGCCTGGATGACCCAGTGGCATCAGCAGTTTGCAGCTCAAGAAATTCAGGAGCTGCGATCGCCCTCCGTCCATCATCCTGACCCCAATGCCCACGCTCTGCGCACCTTCGCAGAAGGGCGCTACCACGAACTGTATCCGCCCTACGATCGCCCCGGCACCCAGCTTTTCCGCGACTTTTGCCAGGCCGTGGTGCACCGCTGGCAGTTGCAAAATATGGTCATTCCGGCCCAAGTCACTCACCTGGAACCTTTACAGAAAATCCCTTCGCGGTTTCGTTTAACGTCGCACACTGGCGATACCGTGTTGGCGCGGCGGGTAGTACTAGCGACCGGCAGCGGTCAACCTGTTTTTCCCGACTGGGTACAGCATATCGATTCTCCTTATCTGGCTGAGCGGTTATGCCATGCCAGTCAGGTTCGATTGCCATCACTCCCCTCCTTGAGCGGCGAAACGATTCTGATTGTTGGCGGTGGGCTTACCAGTGGGCATCTCGCCATGGGGGCAATGAAGCGGGGAGCCAAAGTCCTGATGATGGCGCGGCACGCCTTCCAAGAAAAGCTGTTTGATGCCAACCCTGGCTGGCTAGGACCTAAGTATCTGAAAGGATTCCACGCCGAACCTGATATGCAGACTCGCTGGCAAATGGTACAACAGGCCCGCAATGGCGGCTCACTCACACCCGCCATGATGACTCGCTTACGGAAATTGGAACGTCAGGGGCACGTCACCTTTTATGAGCATTGCCAGGTGGCTGCTGCTCACTGGCAAGAGAACGCCTGGAAAGTCCACTGCGATAACCATTCAGTGCACACATGCATGACTCACCAACCCATTCACCGCATCTGGTTGGCAACGGGAACATCGCTCAATATCAAGTCACATCCCCTTGTGCAAGGGGTGTTAGCAAAGCATCCCATCACAACCGTCAACGGTCTGCCAATTTTGGATGATCATCTGCGCTGGCCCGGCTGCGAACTCTTTTTGATGGGACCTTGGGCTGCCCTGAGAGTCGGGCCAGTTGCCCGGAATTTGTTTGGCGGCAAGTTGGCTTCTGATCGAATTGTGCCCGCTCTTACGAAGGCCAGCTTATCTTTCGCCTAACGCCTTGATTATCCTTAGCAGCTCCGTCCGTGTCTCATAATGAAGTCATGACTCCCTAGTTTTATTTGTGAACAACTCTAAACCCAAAGATGTATGCCAGGTTCGGTGTTTCAATACCGAACTCGTTGCTCACGTTCAAAACACGCTGCCCAGCCAAGACACCCTGGAAACGGCTCAAATCATCTTTGGCGCGTTAGCAGACCAATCACGCCTCAAAATTCTGTATGCCCTCAGCCATGATCAGGAACTCTGTGTTTGTGATGTCGCCACCCTACTAGGGGTTAAGGTGGCAACGGCCTCTCATCATCTTCGTAAACTGCGTGATTTAAGGATTCTCAAGTATCGCAACGATGGCAAACTGGCTTACTATTCATTGCGCGATCGACGAGTATCCGAAATTCTCAACCATTCACTGAGACAGATCGTTGATTAAAGATTTGAGGGATGAGACTGCATATAACTATTCCGTTCACCCGCCGCAGACAAACTCTCGAAGTCAACGAAGAAACTCTGTACGACTAGTATAAAAGGGATTGTCAACTTGTTGATTTAGCTGTTAGAATTTCTAACTGCTTACATCCTAACGTTAAACCATAATCTTTTTGCTTAATTATGGTTTAAAACACCAATTTATTGAGATCTCAGTTCTGACAGATTGTTGGAAGTTGTTTCTCTTGACAAGCACTAACGCCTGGCTGAAATTCATCCCAAGTCTTACGTACTTGCTCGTAGCATTGGGGTGGGGTAATGGGTAGGTTTTTCAAGTAAAAGAACGTTGCTTGATCGAAAGACTCCAGCAACAATACAACCTCTGCTATTGGATCATAGTTATCGACAACTTCCAAGATATGACCCACCATAAAATGATGGGTCAAAATCGTAGTGTTAGGAGCCGCTAACCAGGCATTCAAGAACGGCGCAAGGCGAGAGCGTCCGATAAAGTGGGTTTTGAATGATTCTCCGCCAACACTTACTGTTGGAGAATTTGTGATACAAATAATCGCGCCACGCTTCTGACTGAGATGACCTGCCCAAGCGTTATAGCCAATGACCACACCTGCGCCATATTCCTTCGCCAATTGCAGCACTTTAAAGAATCGCTCTTCGCCATCTTCATAATTGGTGGAATTGAGCAAACACTTGCCCCCGGCGACCTTGAGACCCGCTTCCATTTTGGTCCACTCGGTGGAGTCGAGCATCAGCGGGAGCGTCGTATGCTTTACCAGGCGCGATACGAGTTCTCGCATATCCCGTTCGCCATCACGCCCGACGTAATCTACTTAGCATAGGAGGAATGGCCGTAGAGAATCCAAGCTTCCCCCTGCAACCCTCTGAACTGTCAAACCAATCAATTCGGAAGGCCGAGGAGGAAGTTGAAATCATGAAAATGATAATCATTCTCATGATAAGATCTGCGCCAGTCTTGTCTACGTTTTGACAAACAGCTCGAAGTCCTAAGACAACCTGTCCATCCTGTGCGTCATCTGGAGAACGAAATGCTGCTCTTTAATGTGTGGCAGCACCATTACAGCCACCCAAGGGAAGACTGTCACCAATTTGGGTCATTGGTATTTCGAGTGGGTAGTGCTCTGCCCATCAAAATATTGCCACCTTCACGTCAACATTACCCGCAATTGCTTTGGAGTAGGGACAAAGTTGATGGGCTTGAGCGATGACCTGCTCTGCTTTTTCACGTTCTGAATTTGGCATCTTCACTTGCAACTCAGCCGCAAGTCGATATCCCCCGTCTTCTGGATCTCTGCCAATCGTAATCGCACAGGTCACTGCTGATTGAGACGCATCAACTCGCATTTTTCTGGCAGCTAGTGCAAGTGCTCCATGAAAACAAGCCGCGTATCCAGCAGCAAACAATTGTTCTGGATTGGTTCCTTGACCACGCCCACCTAACTCCTTTGGCATCGCGAGATCTAAAGTTAATAATTCATCATCACTTTTCGCATGACCTGACATCCGAGCGTGCTCTTCCGAGCCAGGCGTTACTGTGACCACAGCCGTATACAAAGGCTTCATTTCGGCCCCTTCATATGGTTGTTCTAATTGCTGCATCAGTTCTTCTGTTTCAGGATTCATGATTCCTCTCTTTTTACCGACAATACTGCAAGTAATCTAATACCAAGCCCAAATCTGAGCGTTGAGCAATGACTTCAAAACATGGGAAATGAACTCGCTACGACATGGAGAGATTTGCTAATTTATGCTCCAGCTCAGCTAGGCTCATTTCTTGTTGTTTTAGAGTACCTAAACACCGAAGATTTAACCGTTGGCTTATAGCTTCCTGCTCACCCACAATGGCAATCAATGGGATTTTGCGTTTAGAGAGTTCACGAATTTTCTTGCTGATTGTGCGGTTTTGGTTGTGAAGCTCGACCCTAATTCCCAGTTGCCTGAGTCGACAAAAAATTGTTTCTGCCCAAGCCGATGCTTGATCAGAAATAGAGGCGACTGCGACTTGTGTAGGAGCAGCCCAAACGGGAAGGGCACCACCGTGATGCTCTAACAAAATGCCAATCCAGCGCTCTAGCGACCCCAAAATTGCCTGATGCAGCATGACAGGACGCTCCAATTCTCCCAATTCATTCACAAAAGCTAGCTCAAACACTTGAGGCAGATTAAAATCGACTTGAATTGTGCCACACTGCCACGATCGCCCTAACTGATCTTGCAAACTAATTTCGAGTTTAGGACCATAGAATGCCCCTTCATTTGGAGCTAATTCATAACTATGTCCTAAAGATTGAACCGCTTTAACTAACACAGACTCAGCCTGATCCCACAGACAATCAGAGCCAAGCCGCTGCTCTGGCCTAAGGGAAATTTGTAGGGAAAATTGGCCATAGCCAAAAGCAGCATAAACCTGTTGCACCATATTGAGGAAATTGCTGATTTCACTCTGCACATCAGATGCTCGGCAGAAGATATGGGCATCATCTTGGACGAATTGTCGCAGCCGCATGCACCCCGATAATGTGCCAGACAATTCGTTGCGATGGCAGATACCAAACTCCATCAATCGCATGGGATTTTCTCGATAGCTGCGCTTGCGAGACTGATAAATGGCAATATGGGCAGGGCAGGACATGGGCTTCAACGCATAGTCAGGGAGAGCTGATTCATCGTCTGTATCTGCCTCTACGCTGCCGACAACAAACATCCCCTGGCGAAATTTTTCCCAGTGCCTTGAGCGCTCCCATAGCGATCGGCTAAGTGCAATGGGCGATCGCACTTCTTCAAATTCATGCCCTTGATAAACTTGTCGCATCAAGTCTTCAATGCTGCGAAAAAGCCGCAGCCCCTGTGGGTGCCAAAAAACCATTCCTGGACTATGCTCCTCAAAGTGAAATAAATCCATATCCCTTGCAAGTTCACGGTGATCCGCCATTTTAGTCTCTCCTGTTGTCTGAGTAATGAGGCAATAAAAAACCCTCCAAACTTAGTTTGGAGGGACAGATGAGTTGCATGTACAATCAATCGTCACGTCCCTCCAGGCATGATGGTAGTGGTGGTGGTAGTGGTGTTCATTGCCAGCAACATGAGCATTCCTTTTGACCTTTCGGATACAGATAGTGAAAAAGCATTGCCCCCCAGAGTTCGTCTGGAGGGCAAGTAAAGTAGTAAGACTAATTCCAGTGTACTGCCTTACAACCCTCCTGTTGGGGTAGTGGTGGTGGTGGTGGTTCTAGTAAGGACGAGCACTATTTTCATTGTGGGAAAAGCTTTATTCCGGTATGTTTTCAATATAGCAATTCTTTAACAGGTGTCAAGTACCCGAGAAAAGCCAATAATGCCTTTATTAGGCTATCTATTAAATAGAGGGAAACTTTCTGCCTAATGCTCTTATGCGGGTGATTAGGTGGGAAAATGCCTGCCTAACTGTCCCAATAGCCTGTCGCAGATAACCTTGAACACCAAGCAAATAACCTCTCGACAGTCAGTGTGCATTAAGATTGTTAGCCTGTATTGAGAAATTGGGTTTCAGTTATTGGCGGTAGCCTCCACTTGGGGTAGAGCCGATTGAAAACCTCGCGCTGTTGCTTAAGATCGATTTGCGGCAAATGCTGTTCCACAAGATCGAAAACTTCCTCCACAAGTTGACGTAGTTCACTAGTTCCGCTTAATGCATCAGATTGGAAAATACGCTCCAACCGCTCAAAGAAGTCAGGCGGCTTAATGTTCATCTGTTGAATCCAGTAGCGCGTCCACTTAAACCCAGGATGATAAATGTGGTTTAACCCAAACAGCAAGTTGAGAAGCCATCGCACAATGGCACAGTTGTTCTCGTACAGCATCGGGATCTCAAGGCGTTCGGTCAGGATTTTTTGACCATCGAACGGGCGGAATTTCAAATGCTTCTGAACCATGGCAACCGCAAGTTCTTCAGGATAGGGAGACAGCCGAGTTTGCCAATGTTTGATAATATCTTCGCCGTAAAGCACTACCCCATGTTGAAGATGAGATACGGTGGCTTGATTCTCAAACAAAAGCCCATTCTGTGACACGTCGTAATGCTCGACAACATCGGTGACAATAGCATCCATCCCATCGCGTGCCCAATGACCAGCTTCGACTTTCATACCGTGCATGTAGAACTGCTCCAACCATGCCTGTTTCACTTTCCCGTAAGGCTCAATTTCCCATCCTTTAACACCAATGCTTTGGGCTGTGGTTTGTAATTCTTCGGCAGACGGCAGTTGCGACCAGATAAAAGCTAATTCAAGGTCAGAATACTGGTCTGAAATACCTAATGCTGTCGAGCCAAAGACAAAACACGCTTCGACTTTGGCGTTAACAGTGAAAGTCGGTGCGATTTTGCGAGCCAACGAAATCCGCCATGCGCTGTGTTCAGTCATATCAAGATGCAGTTCCTCCCTCGAAGCTATGGAGCATGCAGCGGGCCAACTCTTAATTAGAGAGCCTCAGTCCACTTAACATGTTAGGCTCCCAAAACCCTCAAAATGCTCGCACCATAGGACTTTTGATGGAATTTAAACACATCTCAGAGGAGAGATGCAGGTAGATCCCCCTGCTCCCCAGGAACTCGTGCCTTTGAAGATTCACCCCACGCATTGCCTTATCCGATCGCTTTCCTAGAGGCAAGCATCCCTTCAAAGGGGGAATCCTCCCGCTGCCATAATCCGGCCTCGTTAGCTAATCTGAAAACATTCAAATGAACGTCATAATGATCTATCCTTTATTCAAATGCTCGTTTGAATGTTTGGATGAAAGCGATGGCTGATCATTGTTGTCAACATAAAGAAGCGGCTTTAGTGAAACTGAAGCAACGGCAGGCTAGAGTGCTGTGGATAGTTTTGGCGATTAACCTGGCAATGTTTGCGGTGGAGTTTGGGGCGGGTTTACGGGCCGAGTCCCTTTCACTGACAGGGGATTCTCTCGATATGTTGGGGGACGCCCTAGTCTATGGCACCAGTCTTTATGTCATTCATCGCAGTGCCAAAGCGCAAGCGGGAGCCGCTCTGTTGAAGGGCGTCATTATGTTTGGGTTTGCGATCGCGGTCTTCACTCGCGCCGTTTACCAATTTGTGGCAGGGGCTGCGCCCACGGCAGAAATCATGGGTGTCGTGGGCTTGCTGGCGCTGGTGGCTAACCTGATATGTCTGTTGCTACTCACCCGCCATCGCCAAGACAACTTGAACATGTCTTCTGTGTGGCTCTGTTCCCGCAATGACATTGTTGCGAATACATCAGTTTTGGTCGCAGCGGGGCTAGTCTTGCTGACCCAATCCCCGATACCTGATTTGTTGGTGGGCTTGTTGCTCACCATTGTGTTTGCCCGTTCGGCTGGAACCGTATTGACTCAATCTTGGCGGGCGATCGCATAAGCGGCCGCTAGGAACCCGATCTCTGGTGTGAAGGCAACGGATGATGCTGTTACGACAGAGCCCGGATTCCTGGATGCGCAAGCATTTAGTTGTGACAAGTGCAGCCTGTGTGACCACAACCAGTAGATCCCTCGGGATGGCCGTTAGCGCAGGCTTCGCCGCAATAATATTGCCCTGCTTTTTCAAGAGCCTTACTGATATCAACAATGCAAAGACAAGAATCACAGGCACATTTCATCTGAGTAACAGTAGTCATGGCAGTCTCCTAAAACGCTAGAATGGCATAGATATATGAACAGGTGTTCAGGTATTACTATAACACTTGAATGCTTGTTCAGGTATTGAGATCGGGAATCTTTAGGCGATCGCGGGAAAGAAGTTACCCGATCGATCGCTGGGTTTCGTGACCGACGCCAATCTGCGAGGGTATTATTCAGTACGAGAAATTTCCTTAGCTTTGGCTGGGGTTGCTGGGTGATTGCCAACGGTGTTGCTGTTGCTGGATAGCGGCTGATTGATGTCGGATTCTGAAGACAAGACTGTGCAGGTGAACCGCGAGGATGCTCCGGTTAGTGGGATTCTGAGTGTTGAGAAAGCTCAGCGGATGGCGGAGTTTTTTGGTGTGTTAGGCGATCCGAATCGCTGGCGCATTTTGTCCGCCCTCGCATCCCAGGAATTGCGTGTGGGCGAACTGGCTGAAGCCGTAGCGATGAGTGAATCAGCTGTTTCCCATCAATTAAGAGTGTTGCGAACCATGCGGTTAGTTACCTACCGGAAGCGGGGGCGCAATGTTTACTACTGCTTAAAAGATGACCACATTTTCAATCTTTATCGGGAAGCCTCAGAGCATTTAGATGAACCCGATGATGATGGCTGATGATTGTGGCTCTATTAACGTGAATTCGATACTGCTCTCCAACTCCGCAGCTCAGACCAGTTCTGTGAGGTGGCGCTACACATTGCTGCATGGGAGTAATGGGGTGATGGAGTGGCGTCTGTAGTCGCGATTAGAAGAATCCGTATAAACCGCTCGGGAGTCAACCTCGGGTTCGTCAGGCAATCACTGAAACGAGTTGCAACTTGACCTCGTCAATTAGCCCACGATTTATCTGTGGGTAGGGATAAGCGTCGCCAAATGCTGCATTCGAACTTATCCCGTCTCCCGTCTCCTGACTTCTGTCTCCTGACTTCTGCCTCCTGACTTCTGGCTTCTGCCTCCTGACTCTTTCCCCCAGCCTTCGCGATTCTTTCGTCACTGGCATTTCTCGCTTTAAATGGATAGCCAGTCTATTCCTTTCGCGTAATCACCTAATACCTTTGAGATAGCAATGGCAATTGGGTTTCTCAATCAATGTCGTTATCAGCGAATTAAGCGCTACGGCGGCTAACAATCCTCCCCCTTGAGTCCCTTCAGTGGTAATAAACGGTACACCACTGTGCTGTAAACGCCGCTTAGCTGCAGGAGCATGGCTGAATCCGATCGGCAGACCAATCACGATCGCGGGCCTTAATTGTTGCGCTTGCATCGCTTCACAGACAGCCATCAAAACCGAAGGGGCATACCCAATCACCAAGACGCAGCCTGCTGGCAAATCAGACAACCTTGCCCGCCATTGGTCCTGTTGCCAAAAGGTTTGTTCGGCTTCGGCAGCGCTATTAATGTGGGGATTATCAATTAGCGTTTGAACCGGACATCCTAAATGGGCTAACCGGGTTTGGTCGAGTGCTGTAACCACGGCGGGGATATCCCCGACCACAGTGCAGCCCTGCTGCAAAGCATCACGGGCTGCTTTCAGCGCATCAAAACTTAAACGCACAAAAGGCACTAAACTGACATCCCCACACGCTAAAACCATTTGGGTGAGCAAATCGACCTCAATTTCCGATCGCTCTGACAGATCAGGTAATAAACGCTCTAGGGCTTGCTGAAAATTTTCGGGGTGATTGGGAGCCGCGCCATCGAGATCATCCCAAACTCGATGGGTGGCTAGCTCATTGGCTTCAACTTCTAAAATACGCAACTGCTCTAAGGCTTCGACTTGCACCGTTTGGCAACCCTGATCCCGACCTAAGATGCCTTCCACAGCCATCGCGGTTTGCCGTAGTTGTACAAGCTGACGCATCAACGTTTGATAGTGCTGCTGCAACTGCTCCATCACCGCCATCGAGTTCGGTTGCGTTTTCCCCTTGGGATTGAGCAGTTGCTGGATATGGCTCAGCTGGAAACCTTGCTGCTTGAGTGCCACAATACGTCGCAAACGTTGCACATCAGCAGCATCATAAAGACGATAATTGCTACGCGATCTCTGGGGCTGGGGCAATAACCCCAAATCATGATAGTGACGCACCATGCGCGGTGTCACCTTGCCACCAACGGTTTCCGTCAGCTCTTTGATGGTTAGCTGCTGATTAGCCTGGGTCATAGGTTATAACCTTAACATTCCTGTAAATGTTAAGGTTGACTCTAGCATTTTTTGCCTGTGGCTGCTGTGTACTATGGTGCCGGGGCACATTCCCCACCTAAGCCATCCACAATGGCGCAGGTGTTATAAATCAGCATCCCGGTGTAAGTTCCCTCGGGCGTATCCTCTGCACCTAAGCCATCCGCTAGCAAAACTTTTTCCGAGATGGTGACCCCTGCTTCATCCGCGACTGTTTTTAAGACGCGATCGTTAGCCGTGAGCTCAGCAAAAATGATAGGAATGGCCTTGTCACGAATTGATGTGGCTAACTCGTTAACTTTAGCGGCAGTTGGTTCATCTTCGGTTGAAACGCCCAGCAATGTGCCCTCGACGGTTAACCCATAGGCTTTGGCGTAATACGACATCGCATCATGGGTCGTAATCAAGCGGCGCTGCTCTTCCGGAATGGTGGCAATTTGTTCGGGAATCCAGGTATCTAGGGCTTGTAACTCAGCCGTCAGTTGTTCAGCATTTTCGGTATACGCGTCGGCATTATCCGGATCAACGGCAACCAGGTTGTCTCGAATCAAGGTGACCATTTCTAGGCCATTCTCAATGTCATGCCAAACATGAGGATCGGGCTCTAATTCACCCTCTTCTTCCACTTCAATCAGTTCCTGCACCGCTTCATCATGCAAGGCGATTTTGGGGGCTTCGGAGTCAGATGCGGTAGCCATATCAATGATCGCAGGTTCAAAATTGAGCCCCGCATAAAAGACTAAGTCAGTCGTCTCGACTGCCTCCCGATCAGAGGGGGTGGCCTCATAAGTGTGGGGATCCTGATCCGGGGGGATTAAACAGTTCAATTGCACCGCATCCGCCGCAATTTGAGCGGTTAAATCGCAAATGACGCTGTAAGATGCGACGACATCGATGGGGGACTCGTCTGTCACATCACTACTGGCTGTGTCAGATTCGGTTGTGCTGTCTGAATCGCTGGGGGTTGAGTCGGTACAGCCAGCAAGACCAAACATGAGGGCGATCGCGACCCCAAAGATTCCGTGTTTTTTTGCAAAGTATTGCCGCATTTTCCTTTAAATCTGCCTAACTCTCTATAAAGAACTGCCAAAAAGAAGAATTGCTAAAAGCATTGAAGACAAACAACTACATTCATTACTGGAGACTAATGCGCATGGTTGGCGTTAATGCCAGGTACTTATGCCCAATGCACTTAATCCGCGTGTCAGCTCAAAGACTACCCACACTTACTCAGAAGCTTACAAGCCGCAGCATCTATGCTTCCTTGGGTGTGTGCTTTAATACGCTGGAACTATGTAGGTTGGACTACGCTCAGCTTGAATCAAGATTGAGACGTCAATCCCTAGAGTAAACCCTCAAATGCTAGATATTTATATCACTAACCTATGCGTTTATGTCAATCTTTAGATGAGCCTATCAATAGTCGTTATCGTTAAGCTAGAATTGCTTCAGCATGCCAGTCCAGGCTTGGTTCACGCGGTTGCCTGCCACGTGCCTGCTCATTACAAGATTCTCGCGATTGGTGTTCTCTTTACCGAGTTTGCCGCCTCAATGAAGCTAAGCGGGATAGCGTTTTTTCCCTGATCATAGGTTGATGCCAATGCTGGAAATTCAGAATTTGTCGGTCGACTATCGAGGTACTCGCGCACTCCAAAATGTCAGTTTTTTTGTCCCCTCGGGTCAATTGGTAGGCATTATTGGCCCCAATGGTGCGGGCAAAAGTACTCTAGTCGAAGCCATGCTGAACTTGGTGCCCGTGACGCAGGGGGTCATTCGGTTTAAGGGAAGGTCACTGAAGAATCAGCTGCTCAAAACAACCTATGTGCCCCAGCGTTCCCGTATTGACTGGGATTATCCAGTCACGGTCTGGAACGTGGTGATGATGGCTCAGACAGTTCAGACGGGGCTCTTTCGCGGATTTAGCCGACAAGCACGACATCTGGCCCGTGCTGCTCTCGAACGAGTGGGGATGTATGCCCTCCGCGATCGCCCCATTGGTGAATTATCGGGTGGGCAACAACAGCGCGTTTTTCTAGCTCGGGCGTTAGCCAAAGAAGCCGAGCTTTTGATTTTTGATGAACCCTTTACGGCCATTGATCGTAAGACCGAAGACATTATTTTTGATATCTTTCAAGAGCTGCGGGCTGAGGGTAAAACCTTGCTGGTCATTAATCACGATTTGGGTGATTCGCTAGCAATTTATGATCAGCTGCTACTACTCAATAAGCGTTTGATTGCCCAAGGAACACGCCATGAAGTCGTCACCTCTGACAATTTAGAACGGGCTTACGGTCGGGGCCTCACCCGTGTCTTCGCTTAAACCAGCTACCCACTTCACCCTTCATGTGCCACTAGTTCCGAGTCTCTGGCTGAGCACAAGGACAGGACCCCTGTCCCCTGGATTCTAACTCCTGACTCCTGACTCCTAGCTTCTGCCTTCTGCCTCCTGCCTTCTGCCTCCCTACCCAGCCAGACTTTCCCCTTCAACCACATACCCTCAGAGGATAAAAACGCTCCATGTTGGATTTGATCATTGAGCCACTGTCATTAGCCTTTATGCAACGTGCGTTAATGCTGGGTATTTTGCTCGGGATTCTCTGCGCGATTGTCGGGAGCTACATGATTGTGCAGCAGATGGGGATGTTGGCCCATGCCATTTCTCACTCGGTGATGGCTGGGTTGCCGATCGCTTACGTGGTTGGATTAGCCTTATCGTTTGGAGCGTTGATCGCGGGAGTGATTAGTGCTTTAGTGCTCCATTTAATTGAATCGAAGTCCCGCGTGAAAACTGACGCAGCCATGGCCTTAATTTTAACTTCGTTTGTGGCTATTGGCGTCACGCTAGTCAGTGTCCTTCCGGGGGCAAATCGTATTGACTTAGTTCATATCCTGTTCGGTAATATTCTTGGTGTGACCATGCAAGAGGTGTGGTGGAGTCTTGCGGTTACCGTGATCGGAATCATCTTAGTGCGCCTGTTTTTCAAAGAGCTTTTGTTTTACACCTTTGATCCGAAAGGGGCTCAGGCCAGTGGTTTGCCCGTGCATTGGTACAATGCCTCCCTCATTATTGCGATGACCGTGACGATCGTCGTGTGTTTACCCACTGTGGGAGCTCTCTTGGTCGTTGCCTTACTTGTAGCACCCGCTGTGACCGCCTATTTGCTCGTCAAGGAACTCCATCAAATGATGTGGGTGGGTTCGATCATTGGGTCCCTCTCCAGCGTGATTGGCATGTACCTGAGCTATTACCTGGATGCACCATCTGGAGCTGCGATCGTCCTCGTGGCATTCTGCTTTTTTTGTTTAGCCTTCTTCCTGAGTCCGTCTGAAGGTTTATTAGTTAGTCTCTGGACGCAGTACCAGCGATCGCGACTTGTCGGGATTGACAAAGTTGATTAAGCCTCAACAACTTAGTTCGTCAGGCATGACAACCGTCCTCTCACCCGAACCGGGCTATCACTCAGGCCAACTTCAAGATGCGATCGCCCTCAAGGCTGACTGGGAAGATTGCACAATTTAAATTTTGTTGTGTATCATGTTGTACAGCGTGGTTTACAGAGCGCTCTTGCCTGTTGATTGTTGTTATCGAATGATGCTTTCGAGTTCTTATGCGTGAATAAATTGCATATTTGAGAGCTGATTTTCTCACTTGCTGAGATCTACTGACCGCAAAACTTTCAGAAAGCTTGCTGACAGGATGCAAGAGGAACTGAAATTCCGGTCGCGCAAAGAGATGTAACCTTCTTGAGGTTTGGTTTATCAATCAGCTCCCAGTGAGTATCGTTTCGACCAATCATACTGACCGAGTCTTTCCTAGCTTTATATACCAGTGCCCCGTGATGTTGATACTAACGGAGCATTGATTTTTGCATTTGAATCGGCGTTTTTTCGTTCGCTGAGTAATTTCGGGTGATCTACCTCACTGATGTTACTCAAAGGCGGTTTATGGTTACCACCACCGTTATAAACACTGACGGGAATGCTGAGGGTTCATTGATTAAGGAGATCTTAAAACCTCAGTTTAGTAAAGACCTTTTTAGCTCCGATTCCGACTTGACCGAAAGATTTACCTCGGATGCCCTCGATCCAGAGAGTGGTCTCGAATTACAGCAGCCGTTAACCACGCCCCTTCAAAACGAGCCTGCCGCCAACCTGACCGATAGACTTACCGCAGATGCCCTCGCTGCAGAGATTGGCCCCGAACTGCAACAGCCGTTGACTACGCCCTCCCAAAGCGAGGCTCCCCTAAAATTTGATTTCATAAACCAACGCAGCACCCTTGATGCTGATCTCGATTCAAGTGGTGATCTAGGTGCAGCTGCAGGCGAATCTGATAGCAGTCTTTATGGAACTCATTTCAGCGGTTGTAGTTGTTCTTGGCACCAGGATTTTTCTACTGACGGTACCGTAGCGGAGTCAGATTTTACTACGTACGGTGGTAGCTTTAAATTCGCTCAACCGAATGGTAAGGGTACCCGTACTACGGTTACTTACAGCTACACCGATTTATTTAATGGTGAAATGAATGGCGTCACCAACGCCGAAATGAAAGCTGCCATTGAAGAGTCCTTTGCCACGTGGGCTGAATACGTTCCGATCGACTTTGTTGAAATCAAAGATACGGGACCTAAGACTCGTGACAACCTGGACGCAGCTGATATTCGGATTGGTAATGATGATTTAGGTGGACGGGGTGGCACGCTGGGGCGCGCTAATATGACGACGTCGCCGGGCGAATTCACCTCTACCTTCAACTTTGACAATAACGAAAGTTGGGGCTTGGAGTCTGATGGTTTTACTTTTGACATTCACGAAGTTGCCCTGCACGAAATTGGTCACACTCTGGGCCTGGGTCATGAATCATCGGGTAAAGACGCGATTATGAACCCGAGCCTGCAAAACCGATTTGACGGGCCAGGAACAATGTTCTTGCTGCAGGATGATATTAATGGGATCCAATCGATTTATGGTAAGGGTAAAGGCTCGGTTAAGCCCTTGAATGGATCTGCTCCCAAGCCGAAGCCCGATCCGAAACCTGAGCCTGAACCCGACCCCACGCCTGAGCCTGAACCCGATCCCACGCCTGAGCCCGACCCCGACCCCACGCCCGGGCCTAATCCCAAACCCAATAATGTCATCCGGGGTAATAATCGGAACAACACCCTCAAAGGCACGAACAGGGATGAAACGATCTTGGGACTTCGTGGGAATGATACCCTCCGCGGCGTGAACGGCAATGACCGGCTGGAAGGCGGCGCTGGAAGAGACCGCCTGGAAGGGGGAACTGGTAACGATAAACTCTTTGGGGGACAAGGTCGTGATCAGTTATTTGGCGGCAATGGCAATGATCTCTTGAGGGGCAATAAAGGCACTGGTAAGAACGAAAAAGATGTCTTACGAGGCGGTGGTGGAGCTGACACCTTTGTCTTAGGGGATAAATCCAACGTTTTCTACAACGATCGTAAGGCTAACACACTAGGTGCATCTGACTATGCCTTGATCCAAGACTTTAATCGCGGTCAAGGCGATGTCATCCGTCTGAAAGGGAAGGCCAGCAATTATCGTATCGGCAACTCACCTGTCGAAAATGGCAAGGCTATTTTCCTTAAAACGAGGGGCCAGGACGAATTGATTGCCGTTGTTCAAGGTAACGTGAACAACCTCAACTTGAAAGGCAATGCCTTTCAGTATGTCAACAAAGGCTCCTCTAACCCATCGCCGAATCCCAACCCTAGTCCAGCCCCGAGCCCGAATCCCAATCCGCAGAGTGAAACGGATCGCTTTGACCAGGCAGTGCTGAAGCTGGTTAATGAGGAACGTACTGATCGCGGCCTGAATGCATTGAAATTCAACAATAACCTGGACCAAGCAGCCGATAAGCATGCTAAAGACATGGCTGAAAACGACTTCTTCGGTCATAAGGGGAGTAACGGTTCATCCTTAGATAATCGCATCGGTGCAACAGGCTATAACGCCAAGGTCGCTGACCAAAATATTGCGGGGGGTCAGCGTAGTGCCCAACAGGTTGTCAATGATTGGATGAATAACCCGACAACCCGCAATCGACTCCTCAATCCCAATGTTACTGACATGGGCTTGGGCTATAAGTCGCTGAACAACGATACGGGCAGTGTTAATTTCGGAACCTATTGGACACAAGTCTTGGGATCCAAGAAAGGCGGCAACAGCGCGAACATCAGTAGCGACATGACGACCGATAATCTGCTCAGTAATGAGGAGACACTATTGAGCAAAGATGTTGAACTATCCTCTGACCAGGGTGGTTCTCAGGATCTTCAGTTCGCTGTCAATAACGGAACAGATTCTATTGAGGGTGTCAACATCGTCTCTGATCCGGTAGACGACTATCAGTTAGGGACGGCTCAAAACCAAAGTGACCCCAACAGTGCTTGGCAGCCATACAGTCAGGATGTTTTGGGTACTGAAACCGCAAATACGCAAGAGTTAGTGGGTGCCAGTGAACCCGTAATCTAACCAAGCGGCACTGAGTCTTTGCAGTCTGGCAAAGAGTTTGATGTGGAGAGGCACAATTTCTGTGGCTCTCCATTTCGTTTTTGCTAGCCTCATTCCATCTTGAGGCACCCGGTTGCGATCGCAAGACAGGAAGAAACCGCTGCTTTTATTTCAGCGATCGAGTTCCGGGAAACGTTTTTGACTGGCATACGCTTAGCCAAACCATTTTTGATAAATCTCATCATACTTACCCGTTTCATAGAGCTTCAGCAGTGTTGCATTAATGGGTTCTCGATAAGGACTTTTCTGTTGCAAGGCAATCCCATAGTTGAGAACTTGAAAAACATCGCCGACGACCTCGTACCGTCCCTGTCCCTCATGCGTGACGAAATACTGCAATACAGGGGCATCGTAGACGACAGCATCCACCTCCTGTTTTTTGAGAGCCTCTAGAGTCTCTTCGCGGGTACTGTAGTCGCGGAAGCGCAGATTTGTTTGCAGGTCGAGATATTCAGCAGCAGCACTATTGCTGATCGTCGCGATACGCTTACCCGGCAGGTCTTCGGGGCCATTGATGTTGCCCTGGAGTTCCTGAACCGTAAACGTGGTAGCGATGCTGGCCGTAAAGTAAGCAAACACAAAGTAACCCGCAAACATCCAGATCAGGCCAAAGAAACGGCCCCAAAACTTTTCGGGCACCCTGTCTCCATAGCCGACTGTCGTGACGGTAACGGCGGCCCACCAAAAAGAGTCCCAAATGCCGTGAAGGTAGCCGTCGGGTATCTGGGAGTTATGGCGACGCTCGGAAAACCAGAGGAGATGCGCCACGATCAGTAGCGTTAAGACAAAAATACCCACGCCATAATATAGACGGGGCGATCGCAGCACAGCGCCCACTGTAGACAGGAGCATGCCTGCCTGCCCTCCGGACCCACGCACCATGACCTGGAGTCCTGACTCATAGTAGGGATACGAGAAATCGAGTGTTTCTTCCCCTTGAGAGGTAATACCGACACCGGCCACGGCGGCATCAGCAGCTCCCCGTCGCACCTCATCCAGGAGTTTAGCGACAGAATTCACCCCTACAAGGTCATAGGGAATGTCCAATTCAGCCGCGATCGCGTCCCATAAATCGACACTAAATCCCTGATATTGCTGATTTTCGTAGATGACAAACGGCTCAAATCGCTGTGTGACCACCCGTAGCGGTTCGGCAAGGGACGACAACACAGCGTCCTCTGGTGCTGATTCGCCAGCTTCTGCGGTCACCACTGGAATATCAGCCGTAGCCTGGGCCACGGCAATCCAGTTAGCAACCTTTGCATTATTCACCTGTAGCCATTCTTGAGCGTGGCGACGAATGTCTGCTTCCGATCCTTCGCCTGCAAGCATGCGGGCATTCTGAGCCGCAATGTCTTCCGGGGGAATCGTGACTTGTTCGAGTAGCGATCGCACGGCTGGATTGGCGATCAAAAACTCAGTATTGGCAACGGCCCGAATATCGTTGCGAGGAAACCCAATTGTGCAAGGGTCCGCAACACAACCCTCAATCCCGGTCAGCACCGTTTCGCTCTCAAGCGTTTTCTGATTAGGCGGCAAGCTAGGATAGGGCACCTCTAACCACACCACATCCTCACCTGGAACGAGTTGGCTAACCGTCCAGTTAGGGGTCCAGGTGTAGAACAAAATCGGTTCGCCCCGACGATAGCGTTCGACCGTATCCTCCAATAGCGGAGCATAATCGCCCTGAACAGCGGTGACGGTGGTGGTTAATCCGTATTCTTGAAGATGATGATCAATGACATCGGCACAGGCCCAGTCTTCATTACAGCCAATAAGATCGGCTTTACCATCACCGTCATAATCAAATTCAGCTGCAATATCAGGGCGAGACAGATCGCCCAAATTGCCAATGTTGAGGCGTTCAGCCGTGGCTTTATCGATTAGATAGCCCTGCACTGCACCGCCAGGTACTTCAAAGCCAACAGGTTCGACCTTGCCTGCGATCGCTGGCTGATCAAGATAGATATCATGCAGCGGAAACCAGCCGCTGCCCCACAAATCCATCTCGCCCTCAGCTGCTTGAGCGTAAAAATTCTCGTTATCTAATGTCAGTGGAGCATTCACCTGATAACCAAGGCGTTGCAGCAGTTCACGATAGATTTCTGCCTGAAACCAGCCCGTATCCCAAGTAGGGCGGGCTAGATCAATGATCGGACCTGCCATAGCCGGTCGCAGTTGTAACGCCACAACCAACATCAGACCCATCAAAGCCCAAACAAACCTTCGTACGTAGCCGAACTTGAAACATCCCATAGCAACAGCCGCTGTACCGTAGCTTTAATATGCTTTCCAGCATATTAAAGCTATTGATACCTTTGCGGTGCTCCTGGTTAACTCCAGAGCACGGGCAGACATCATTTTGCTGCCGTTGAGTAACCTGAGCGTAACCTCTAAGACTGTTGCTGGTGCTGGTTTATTTCTGCCCACAAGGCTATGCTCTGCAGACAAACTTGACCAACCCCAACAGTTTGTTCTAACGGTCGTGCCCAAGGAACTTTGATGAGTCTTCAGGCTTTGCCCTAAAGCGGCCCTAGAACGTCACCAGAGCAAACTTTTGCCTGCCTGCCACTACGCGGACGCATCCCCCTAATCTTGGGCTGAGAATAAGGATAAAGAAAAAACCTCAAGAACCCAGGACATAACAACGAAAACCGGCATAATCCCAAAAATAAAGCAGCAGTATCCTGCAACAAGGCATACATCTAAGGCTTGATTAGCATGCAGGAAAGTATTCTGGAGCTGTCTTTCGCAACTATTGTTGTATTTAGCAATGGTAAACATAAATTACTAGCAAGAGCTTCCTAGGTGAGTGTTTTCTGACCAACGGCACCCAATATCAGCGAAGGTTATACCCTCACTAGAGGCAATATCGTAAACGGCGATCGGGAACAAAAAAGGGCATAAACACCTGCAACTCCAAACTCCTGATGGTTACTGAGAATTTATCATAGCATCATGAAGCCTCTGTGAAATCACGCTCTATCGTCACGGGATCATCATAAAGTTTTTACACAAGCATCTTGCGTGCAACCTGACATGCTTTTCGGAAATGTACGCAAACAATAATCAGAAACGGCAATCACCCCTTCTCATCAAGTTTACCTAGGGAGACGGAAAATCCATCTGCATTGCCCGTGATATCACGGTTAAAAAACAAAATAAAACAGAGCATGAGAATTTCTCATACTCTGTTTGCCAAAGGCTACCAACTTACAATGACAGCTTCAATCGGGCTTAATAAGCGTCTTGCAGCTCGTAGAAGTCAGGTGAAACGTAGTCCTTGCGGAGCGGCCAGCCAAGCCAATCTTCCGGCATCAGCAAACGCTTCAAATTCGGATGGCCATCGTAGATGATGCCATACATGTCATAGCTTTCTCGCTCTTGCCAATCCGCCGCCTTCCAAATCCAATAGACCGACGGTACATGCGGATTGTCCCTGGGTAAATAAACCTTGACGCGCACCTCTTCAGGGCGATCAGCATTATCTGCGACCTTAGCGAGATGATAAAAACTCACCAGTTGCTTGCCAGGCCCCTCGTCATAGGCACCTTGACACTGCAGATAATTGAATCCGTAGGCATACAATGCCGTTGAGATGGGGAGCAGAAACTGAGGTTCAACCTGAATTACCTCAATTCCCAAATGGTCTCGGGCTAAGGAATTATGGCCAAAACCATTACCAGTCAACCATGTGGACACAGCGCCCGCTTCCACGAGCGAACTCTCATCTGGATCGGCACCTATTTCTGGGGACGTTGTGGGGTCTTCAGCCATTGATTTCCTCCTGTTGCTCCTCCTCTAAGACTGGTGACACTGGCATTCCCATAGCTTGCATGAGTTCCTTGGGAGGCGCACTTCGAGCTGTGGATTGTAGATACTGTCCAGTTAAGATCGGGGGGACCGGTTTCATCTTATGAGCCACGCTGTAGTAGCGGTGAGTCTGATCCAAACGAGCTTGGTCAGCCATCGACTCAGTCGCAATCTTCTTCCGCAGCTTAATAATGGCGTCAAAAATAGCCTCAGGACGAGGGGGGCAGCCAGGGATATAAACATCGACTGGAATGAGCTTATCAACGCCACGGACTGCGCTTGGAGAATCCATACTGAACATACCGCCCGTAATGGTACAAGCTCCCATCGCAATCACATATTTGGGGTCTGGCATTTGCTCATATAGACGAACCAGTGCAGGGGCCATCTTCATGGTGATGGTACCCGCTGTGATAATGAGATCGGCCTGCCTGGGACTGGCTCTTGGCAGTAGCCCGAATCGATCAAAATCAAATCGGGAGCCAATTAGAGCAGCGAATTCAATGAAGCAACAGGCTGTTCCGTACAACAGCGGGAATAGACTCGACAACCGTGTCCAGTTGTACAAGTCATCCACTGTTGTCAGAATCACATTTTCCGAGAGATCCTGTGTTACTGCTGGCGCACCTACTGGATTCGCTAACCGCTCGCCAGGGGCCAACATTGGACTGCCCGCATCCGATTTCATGACCATTCCAATGCTCCTTTACGCCATGCGTACACCAAACCCACCACCAGAATGGCGATGAAAATCAATGCTTCAACAAATGCTATGAGTCCTAGCTGGTTGAAGGCAACTGCCCAGGGGTAGAGAAAGACCGTTTCAACGTCAAAGATGACAAATACTAGGGCAAACATGTAGTAGCGGATGTTGAATTGAATCCAAGCCCCACCAATTGGCTCCATCCCGGACTCATACGTTGTTTTCCGCGCTACACCCTGCCGCTTGGGTCTTAAAAAGTAAGAAAGCCCAAGTGCTAAGACTGGGACTGAGCTGCACAAGAGGAGAAAAACCAGCAGGTACTCGTATCCATTTAAGACAAACACTATCTGCCCTCACTTACACGCACCGGAACCGTGCCGAGTGCCCATGACTATAGTAATTTACATTTCGCAGAAAACAGGTACGCCTGTGCTGAAAAGACGTTTGGAGTCTTCATAACAAAGATTGATAAAGCAGGGGGGCGGAGCATTATGTGTAATAATTAGTAACAATTACATCATTTTCTCACAAACGCTTTGCTCAATGGATTTGGCTTGAAGGTCCAGGGGTGGGCGATGGTTATGGAGAACTCAGGGAAAGCGTTATGACAACTGAGCCTAATCCGCAGGTCGATGAGAGCACAACGGCTCCTCAAGAAGAGTCGGCGAAGCCTCTCACCCCCAAAGAAATGGACCGATTTGAGTGTCGTGCTTGTGGTTATACCTATGAGCCTGTAAAAGGGGATGATCGCAGCAAAATCTCGGCGGGTACATCGTTTGAGGACCTGCCTATCAATTGGCGTTGTCCTGTTTGCAGTGCTCCTAAGAAGCAATTCAGTAATGTGGGGCCTGCAGGAGCACCCTCGGGCTTTAAGGAAAATCTTAATTATGGGTTTGGGGTTAACGTTCTCACCCCTGGTCAAAAGAGCGTGCTCATTTTCAGTTCCTTAGCTTTAGCGGTTCTCTTCTTTTTGAGCCTGTATGGGCTGAAATAGCCTCCAACTGGTGTGAGGCAAGTTGATAGACATCTATTTTCTGTTGTGTTTTTGGGCGTTAATTCGGTAATGCGTGCTCTATTGGTTCACCTGAGAAAGTTAATGGCGATCGCAGCCATCGCCTTATTATCCTTTGGCTGCAGTAATGCATTTTTGCCTACGTTAGACAACAACCCTTGGCAGGTGATTCATCTAGATACTGAGGCAACTTTTGCCGATGTGGCGTTCACCGACGATACTAATCACGGTTGGCTGGTGGGTAACCTCAACACCCTGATGGAGACCACAGACGGTGGCAAGACCTGGAGTCCACGGACGCTAGACCTAGGGGATAAGCAAGCTACTTTTACCGCAGTTAGTTTTGCGGGACAAGAAGGTTGGGTGACTGGACAGCCCAATGTTTTGTTGCATACAACTGATGGCGGTGAGGTTTGGCAGCGAGTCCCCCTGAGCGAAAAGCTGCCGGGTAAACCTTTTCTGATTACAGCGCTAGGGCCCAGCGAAGCAGAACTGGCCACAGACGTGGGGGCTATTTATCGGACTAAGGACGGTGGCCAAAACTGGAAAGGTCTCGTGTTAGGGGCCGTTGGGGTGGTGCGGAATATGAGCCGCGATGTGAGTGGTAGCTATGCCGCTGTCTCTTCGCGCGGTAACTTTTACTCTACCTGGCAACCGGGTGAACTGGAGTGGCAGCCTTATAACCGTCAAAGTTCTCGCCGCCTACAGAATATTGGTTTTGATAAGAGTGGAGGACTCTGGGTGCTGGAGCGCGGTGGTCAGATTCAGTTCTCACCGACCGGACAGGATGAAGATTGGCAGGAGCCTGTGAGTCCTGAATTTGCCACCAGTTGGGGGTTGCTGGACGCCTCTTATCGGGTTGTCGATGAGTTATGGGTGACCGGTGGCAGTGGCAATTTGCTGATGAGCCCTGATGGGGGGGCTTCATGGTATAAGGATGCTGATGTCGGGGATGTCCCTTCCAATTTTTATCGGATTATATTCAATACCCCAGAGCAAGGATTTGTCTTGGGACAACGAGGCTATCTGCTGCGATACGCTGCCGAGCAGGCTGCTTAGAAGTTGCGAGACAACTCTGGCGGGAGAATTGATTTGTGAGGGTTTCCTACGTTCCGTATCATTTTGATATTAGGATAAAAGTACGAGTTAAGTGAGAGGTTGACATGGCAGGCGATACTGGTGAACGTCCTTTTGGTGACATTATTACGAGCATTCGCTATTGGGTAATTCATAGCATTACCATTCCGGCACTCTTTATTGCGGGATGGCTATTTGTGCAAACGGGTCTGGCTTACGATGCTTTCGGCACGCCTCGCCCCAATGAGTATTACCAAAGCAATCAGATGGAGCTGCCGATTGTCTCCGATCGCTATGAGGCAAAGCAGCAAATCGAAGAGTTTCTTGGCCAGTAATCGGTTAAGAAAAAGCATTTATACATCGACTAAAGTTTGAATTGAGTGGTGATTAACATGACGAACACTCCGAACCAACCGACGGTATATCCTATTTTCACAGTTCGATGGCTGGCGGTTCATACCTTAGCAGTTCCTTCGGTTTTCTTCCTGGGAGCGATCGCCGCAATGCAGTTTATCCAACGATAGGAGTATTTCTGTGGAACGCAATTCTAATCCCAACAGACAGCCGGTTGAACTCAACCGGACTTCTTTGTTCCTGGGGCTATTGTTAGTTTTTGTCCTGGGTTTGCTATTTTCCAGCTACTTCTTTAACTAAGGAGCTAGTTGCGATCGATCTGGTTTTCCGCATCTTGTTGTGCTGTCTTCAGTAATGTTGTGTTGCAAGCTGTTTGAGTAGGAGATACTTGGATGTTTAAGAATGGTCGGATTCCTCTCTGGATTGTGGCGACTGTTGCAGGTACAGGTGTGCTTGTCGTCGTCGGGTTGTTCTTTTACGGTGCCTATGCAGGTGTCGGTTCTGCCGTCTAGGACCGGCATTTTTGAGCTGACTTTAAGACTCGAAATTTAGGGAACAGGGTACTGGTTGCATTAAGCCAGTACCCTGTTCCTTTTTCGTACGATCAAACAAACTCAAACTGTGAACTGTCGTTTAGGTCAAGGCTGCTCGCTTCCAGATCTTGAAGGAAGCCAATAAGTTCTCCGGTTTGAGCGCCACTGGGCTGCCAAAAAATACCTGTCCCCGTGAGTTCATCATCGAGAACAATATCCTCAAGGAAATAATCCCCTACCGAGCCAGATAGTTGGATGGTGTCGATATCAACCTCGAAATCCGTAACGAGGGCAAAGTCATCCCTGCCATCACTAGCGTTGTCGCCGTCATCGTAGAAGACACCACCAATATCACCCAGCACAAAGGTGTCGGTTTGGGTATCCTCTTCGTCACCGCCCGTAAAACTATCTCGTTCACCTCTTCCCTTTTGGATATTATCAACGCCAATTAAGGTGTCTTCGCCTTCATTGCCCAGTAGGGTATCGTTGCCGGTTCCCCCTAACAGCACATCGTCATCCGCTTTTCCTTCCAGGGTGTCATCGCCACTGCCCCCAGACAAGACATCAATGCCTTTGCCTCCCTGGATGTCATCATTGCCCGCGCCCCCAACCAGGGTGTCATCGCCTTCTTTTCCACGGATGCGATCATTATCTTCTTCGCCATAAATCGCATCATTCCCCTCATCGCCAATGAGTTCATCGTTGCCAAAACCACCCAGAATGAGATCATCGCCGACTTTGCCCGCAATAATGTCATCCCCGTTGACGCCTGCGAGGCGATCGTCTCCTTTCCCGCCCCCGATATCATCTCTGCCATTCCCGCCACGGATGGTATCGTTGCCCTCTTTTCCTAATAGGGTATCGGCATTCTTGCCACCACTGAGAATGTCGTCACCACCTTGCCCTGTAATCCGGTCCAAACCCAGTCCTCCTTTGATGGCATCATTATCATCGGTGCCATCCAGGGCGTCGTCACCGTCTGTACCGACAATGTCGAACTCAGTTCCACTGATGTCGATCGCAACATCATCAGGTAGTCGATCCTCATCCTCTGGTGTGGGTTGTCGCACGGTAATTTGTGCGGCAGTACTCAACGGTTCATCACCATCATCTGTGACTTCGATTGTGAGTTCATAGCTATCTTCTAGGAGTTGATCGGGCTCAAGAATTGTCAGTTGCCCAGAATCATCAATGCCAAAGAGGTTTGTATCGCCCTCGGTAATGACATACGCCAAAGTTTGATCATCGTCTGGGTCGTTGGCATCGACGGTTCCTAACAGGGGGGAATTGACAGGGTCGGCGGGGATGAGAAAGGTTTGATCACTCATGACCGGTGCTTCATTCACATCGATCACACCAATGGTTATCTCTGCCGTGGTGCTTAAACCATTCTCGCCATCCTCGGTGACTTCAACGGTAAAGGTGATATTGGATTGCGTTTCATGATCCAGCAGTTCGGCATCGGCGATCGCGATGTCACCGGTCGTGGCATCGATTTCGAAGGCTCCATTGCCATCATCTTCGGGGTCAATGGCAAAAGTGAAGGTTTCGCCAGGATCCGGATTCGCGACCTCAATTGTCCCGATGATAAGACCTTCATCCGAATTTTCCTCAACGCTGAAGGTGACATCTTCGATAACGGGAGGATCATTCACATCTTCAACGGTGATGATGACTGTGGCCGTATCGGTGTTGCCATTCCCGTCACTGATTTCATAGGTGAAGGTATTAATCCCCGTAAAGTCAGGGTCAGGGGTGTAGGTGATCAGAGCATTGTCTTCACTGATTTCGACGGTGCCATTATCAGGGTCACTGACGTTGGTAATAGTGAGGTCATCTTCATCCGCGTCGGTGTCGTTGCTCAAGACATCGAGTTCGGTTTCAGTGTCTTCATCAATGGTGAATGTGTCATCGGTCGCAACGGGGACCGCATTCTCGGCTTCAGACAACACTGTGATTTGAGCGGTGCTACTGAGGGGTTCGGTAGCGTCATCGGTCACCTCGACCGTGAGTTCGTAGCTATCTTCTATGAGTCCATCAGGATTGAGGATCGTCAGCTGCCCTGAATCGTCAACGCCAAAGAGGTTGGTATCGCCCTCGGTAATGGCATAACTGATCGTTTGTCCGGCATCTGGATCTTCAGCAACGATGCTGCCAATTAGAGGTGTTGTGTTTGGATTTTCTGGCAGCACAAACGTCTGATCGTCAATAACCGGTGCTTCGTTAAGATCCAGAATACTGACTGTGACTTCAGCCTCAGAAGTTAGGGACGCATCGCTGTCATCGGTAATCACAACAGTGAAGGTAATGCTGTCTTGGGCTTCATGATCAAGTAAGGCGGAGTCAGCGACTGTAATTTCGCCGGTCGTGGTGGCGATCGCAAAAGCACCATCCCCATCATCATTGGGGTCCAGAGCAAAGGTGAAAGTATCTCCAGGTTCAGAATTCGTCACGGCAACGGTGCCAATCAGCGTATCGTTTGCCGTATTCTCATCTACCTCAAATGTGGTATCGTCCACGACCGGTGGGATATCCACATCCCCCACCCCAATCGTAATCGTGGCAGAATCTTGGCCACCATTGCCATCACTAATGGTATAGGTCAGGGTGTCAATGCCAGTGAAGTCGGCGTCTGGTGTATAGTCGAGGGTACCATCGGTGCTGAGGGCGATGTCGCCATTACCGGGTAATGTGGTGCTGGTAATGATCAGGTCGTCGTTATCGGCATCGGTGTCGTTGCTCAAAACATCGAGGCTAATCGCCTCCCCTACCGCGGTCGTAAAAACGTCATTGACGGCAATTGGAGCCGTATTCTCCGAGGGCTGACCATCAGACGATACGGTAATTTGAGCGGCGCTGCTGAGGGGAACTGCATCATCATCTGTCACCGTGATCGTCAATGCGTAACTATCTTCTGTCAGTTGATCCGGTTGCAGGATAGTCAGCTGTCCGGCATCGTCAATACTGAACAAGTTCGTATCCCCTTCTGTGATGGCATAGCTCAGGGATTGTCCTTCATCCGGATCGATGGCTAAGACGGTCCCAATTAACGGGGTTGTCTCTGGATCAGCCGGTAATGTAAAGCTCTGATTAGTGATGACAGGAGCTTCGTTGACGTCTACAACCGTAGCGGTAACTTCCGCCACTAAATCCAGGGGTTCATCACTGTCATCGGTTACGAGTACCGTAAATTCAATACTGTCTTGAGTTTCATGATCTAGCAGCGTTGAATCGGCAACGGTGATTTCGCCTGTAGTGCTGTCCACTGCAAATGCGCCATCGCCGTCATTTTCGGGGTCAAGGGTAAACGTCAGAGTGGCATCAGGGTCAGCGTTGGTGACGGTTACAGTCCCGACCACTGTGTCATTGGCGGTGTTTTCCTCCACTTCCAGTGTGACATCTTCCACCACAGGTGTCGTGTCTACGTCCCCAATCGTCAAGGTCACTAGGCCTTCATCGGTGCCACCTGTGCCATCGCTCACTTGGTAAGTAAAGCTATCGATGCCGTTGAAATCGGTTGCAGGAGTATAGGTCAGGGTGTTGTTGGCATTAATGGTAATGCTGCCATTGGCGGGCTTACTGACACTGGCAATGCTCAGGTTGTCATCATCCGGATCGGTATCGTTGCCTAAAACGTTCAGAATTGCCGAGGTGTTCGCGTCAAAGGTAAATTCGTCGTCAACGGCGGTAGGCGCAACGCTTGCCTGATTATCCTCCTCGCTGTTTTCATCGGTTGAGTTCAACACGGCATCATCAAAATCCATTTCAGTCTCCTTTAAGTCAATTCTTGCTCAAGCAACTTGGCGTGAGGACTTGCCCACGCCTGTAGAAATCACCTGTTGACTCGCAGTCGACTCGCATCCGAACGGAAACCATTGGTCTTAGCCCCGCTGCCAACACCGCCATGTTGTATCGCTTTTCCCCTCTCCTTGCAATGGGTTGGGGCAGAATCACGCGATCGCGCACAAGGCTATTGGGGGACTAAGGATGGTTCCAGCTCAAAACATCCTGTGAGAGAACTCCAGTTGTTGCTCCCAAGATAAATCGCTATCACGTGGGCTGCTGGATGCAGCCAGAGTTCTGGGCATGTCAAATCTTCTCAAGGGGCGAGCGCCCAAGTGACCTTATAAACAACTGCTTGGCCGCTTCCGTAGGCTAGGGGATTCCTCGAAATGCTGATAGCGCCATAGGTTGGTGTCAAGGTCCGAGCCCCGATGCTCCGATCAGTATTTTCCTTCTCCTCAATTTCCTAAATCTCCTAAGTCGGCTACTTCTCCTGCCGCCAAAAGCTCGCAGCCTATTTTCGAGTTGCAGAACCTATCGAGGAACTGTGGGGGCGTTTTTCCTCATTGGGGGTATGGGGTCTTTTAATCAATGCACCACAATGAATACGGGAATCTCCGTAAGGAGTAATGTAACGCTAAAGCGTCTATCCGGATAGTTTGGTTGAAGTTTTGATAAAGATGTCCGGGTAACTCCAGTGACTTTGGGCTGCAAAGCCTCGCCGCTTACCTGTAGCGTTACCTCGCTCAATGGGCGCTCATTTTCAGCAAAGATCATTAGCCTGCGATTTTGACAATACCGCTTTGCCGATACCACCCGCAGCTGCATCAACTTGCTACCGTGAACTGTTTTCTGTTCACGGTAGAGCCTTGCCATTTCTGCCTCTGGCCGCGATGTCTAGTACCCTGCGGCAGAAATACTGCCACTATTCCTTTGCCCCAACCACCCTTCCACTCTTCCACCCAACCACCCAACCACTATTGAATGAGTCCGAAAACTTACGCCGTCGAGTACTAGCGCGCGGTATTGTCCATTTTGAATAGCTGTTCCACAGTGGAAATCGACCACAGTTTCGCTACTATTGCCCAAGGTGAAGAATACTTTGTTTGTTGTCCGATACGATTTTAGAGGCTTTTATCAATTGTATCTCGAATACTTTTTTGTCTTTGCTCTACCGCCTATATTTTTGGTCCACTAAAACAACTGAAGTCTCAATTTGGCGTTCTGGAATAGCCCAATACTTCTTCAGTAACCGATTTTTCTCGTCCTCATCAACAAGAAAAAAACCTTGTTTCTCGTAAAAACTGATCGCCCACTTGGCGGCCTTCCAAGTCCCAACCAAAATCGGTTTTGCCGCATCTTTGATGAGTTCTTGCAGTAAACGTGTCCCGATACCCTTTTTTCTTTGCTTGGTTCTGACATAGGCATGGCGGATTAATTCTACATCCGACTTGTCTTGAATGCCCATAACTCCGATGATTTCATGATTATCGACGTAACATGAAAACCTCACGCCATCGTCGATTTGTGCCTGTAGTTCTTCCTGGGTCATATATGGCTCATGCCACCGATCAGAAGGAATCACGCCTTTATAAGCAATGGCCGCATCATTAATAACATTGAAGACATTTTCAAGGTCTTCATCCACATATTTTCGTATCATGAAATCCTCCGTTGCTCAATAGTTGATTGTTCCGATTAGTGTCACATACTTCTAACGGTGAAGTTCAGTAGTGTCAGTCAACCAGCCAT
>JBCBTQ010000035.1:0-33823 GCA_039818605.1 Cyanobacteria bacterium J06639_14
ATAGGTTCCTTGGCGGTGCGATCGCCCTTGATATAGTGAACTGGTTCTTATGGTAGACCAAGCATCTTGCTATTTGGGGCAAGGAAGATGGGTCCGTTGGCTGGTGATGGATAAGCGTCGGCAGGGAGCGGTTTTGAGCAGCGCATCGACATTGATGTCGGATGCTGGCTGAACCGCTCCCTAGCGACCCTAATGTTTTCTTTTATGTCTGTCCTGAGGAATGGGCTCAGCCGTTGCCTACAGGGAATCCAGATAAGATCATGCGGATACTAACAAAACGAGTGATGTTCTCAGAAATGGAAAGGTCGCTGGTGGTACCAAAACTTTGAGAGCCCGGTTGATGCTGGTGGATTCTCAACCGATACTACGTAATGACTTTCATAAAATCTTGAACTTCTATATTTAGCGTGCATAACCTGAAAAGGCTTCGATTTTTCAGGTTATGCACGCTATAGACAGTGATAGGCGTTTCAGATCACTCGCATGAAACTTATTAATAGCTTTTCAAAAGGCGAGGTGGAATGACAGAATGAAGGGATATCAAACAGATCATTTGAACTGGTCGGCTAATTTGCTGACTGAGGTTTATTCCATGCTTAGCTGTCATGATGTAGCAAAATATTTTCTCTCCTTAGTAGATGAAGATGCTGGGGACTTAATTTCTAATTTAAAATTACAAAAGCTTGTCTATTACGCTCAGGGTTTTCACTTAGCTATTCATGATGAGCCGTTATTTCCTGAGTCGATTGAGGCTTGGACTCATGGCCCTGTTGTGCCTGAGCTTTATCATGCGTACAAGGAATATGGTTCGGGGGTTATTCCGCACCCAGAAGACATTGACTTTGATATTTACACTCAGACGCAGCAAGAGTTGCTTGATGATGTTTATGCGGTCTATGGTCAATTTTCAGCATGGAAACTGCGGAATATGACTCATGAGGAAGAGCCTTGGAAGACGTTCAACCCAAATGGAACAATTACTCATCAGTCATTAAAAGAGTTTTTCAAAACTCAGCTTGTTAATGCCGATTGATAAGGGTTGCAGATTTGGCCAACAAGAAGCCTTTTAGTGCCGAAAAACGCAAAGAAAAGGGTAAAAAGATATCAACGCCAAAGGGCGAATCAGAAATACCATCAGGCAAACAAAAACCTGTTTTCTCTTTTCACTATCTAAATAGAGATTTTTGCTTATCCTGTTGTATAGAGAGAGAAAAAGCAGCTTTTGCTGATACAATGCATCGACTTAGTCAGCTCACTTGGAATGAGATTCAAGGCTCTCATAAACATGGACTAGGATGTGAGAAAATTCAGAGAAATAGGCTGCGTTCTTCGATTCCATCACACATCACAGAAGATGTAAATTTCCTTGCTTTCCGTTTTTATGGAAAAGCGCCAATGGTGGGTTATCGCGATCGCAATATCTTTCATGTCATTTGGTTTGATCGAGCCTTCACGCTTTATGACCACGGCTCATGAATTTTAGCTGCCGTTGCGAACTGTGGCTTCAAAGTCGTCACAGAGTTTGTTGACGAGGTCTTCCATTTCTTTGAAGAAATAATCACCAACGGTCTTGCGGTTGAGGATTTTGTATTTGCGGTAGATTTTGGCAAAGTTATCATAAATCTCGTCTTCAGGGACATCAGAGTTAATTTTGACGATCAGACGTTTGCCCTCATCAGAGTCTCTAATGTATTGGAATAAGTCTTGAATCTTAGCTGCAAACTCTTTGATACGTTCCCCTTTCAGTTCTTCTTGCTCGTTACGGGCTTCGATGACTGCCAGGATGTCAAACTGGTGAACCCTACATGTCCCTGTCGATGTAGCAACTCTAGGCTCTCGCTTTTTCTTAGGTTCAGTTTCTTGGGTTTCGACTTCAACGATGCCGATTTGGTTGTCAAAGTAAACTTCAATGGGGTCTTTGACATCATCGCTGCGATGCAGTTGGTTATAGAGCCGATTGAATAGGCGTAGGAAGGCGAGCAAACTAAGGTCTTTGTATTTGTCATCGAGGGTAATGACATACTCGATGCGATTGAGGATGGTGAAGTATTGAGCCGCTTTGGCCTTTGCATCAGCCGTATGTTGAGGGTTGGCTGAGATATGTTTCTCGATGCTGCTTTCCAGGTCAAGGTAGCTTTCTGGATCGTTGCGCTTGGCATCGTTGTTGAAGATTTGCAGGAATAACTCAAAGAACTGTTGATAAACACCAGACTTTTTAAGTTCGGTGAACAGGATGTCGAGCACCCGCCGATCGCTGAACGGGTCAAAGTCACTCACCACCACATCAGAGAAATGTTCAAAGGCATCGGTGATGTTTTGAACATTGACGTTGTTATATGAGAAATCGATAATCTTGCAGTCGTTTTTATATTTGGCGGTGCGGTCAACTCTAGAAATAGCTTGAATGGCCGCAATACTCCTGATTTCTTTATCGAGAAATAGTGTGTGTAATCGCCGTTCATCAAATCCGGTTTGCAGTTTGGCAACAACGATGATTAAGCCGTTTTTCCTCAGGGCAAAGTTTTCTAAAACCTTTTCTTCGCTGAGTCCATCATTCAACCCAGTAGCGCTCTGCTGGTCTTGACCGCTGGAATAGACCACATAGATCGGCGCATCGGCATACTTCTCATATTTGCGTTGTTGGGTGATGGTCTGAAAGTGACGTTTAACGGCCTGAGCATACAGTCGAGCCGCTTTAATGGAGTACACCGCGAGCATGGCTTTGCCTGTGCCTCGAATTTGCCGATAGACATCTTTGACCAACAAATCAGCAATGTATTGGGCGATCGCGTCGATTCGTTCCGGTTCTTCGTAGATTTGCTTTTTATCCGCGTCTTTGTAGTTGGGTTCTTCAAAGCCCTCTAGCTCATTGCTGGGTTTGTCAAACAGCATCTTAGAGGCAACGGGAACGATATTTTTGATGGGGTTGAGGATGAAGCCGTCTTTGATGGCCTCATTCATGGTGTAGCTATCGAAGGGCACCCACAGCTTTTCACTTTCGGCATAGCCGCTAAACTCCCCGAACCTTGCCAGGGTGTTGTCATCGGGGGTGGCCGTGAAGCCGATGATCAGGTTTTTCTTCGTGCGGACTTGGTTGTAGTTGGTGTTGGCATCAAAGGGCTTATGCAGCACATCAAAGATATTGACCATTTCTTCGTGTTGGCTGCCACGGTTGGAGCGGTGAATCTCATCAATCAGGAAGACGATCCGGAGATCAGACAGTCTTTGCAGGGTGTCAGCATCGAGGATTTGCCCCACGTCCTGAAACTTTTGTAGGTTGATGATGACCAAGCGCTTATCGGAGGTGAGGGCTTCGAGAAAGGTCTTTTTATCGTGAGCCTCAAGGAACATCGAGTTCTCAATGTTCATATTCCGCATTTTGGCGTCAATCTGGCTACGGAGTTGCAGGCGATCGACCACAATCATGACCTTATCGTAGACATACGCATCATTGCGGCGGAGGTCTTTGAGTTGTAGGGCTGTCCAGCCGATGATGTTGGATTTGCCAAACCCAGCGGCATATTGCAGCAACAGGGAATAGACGTTTTTGTTGTTGGCGTATTCTTTGCGCTTTTCGATCAGTTCGGCGCGTTTGGTGGGGGCAACGTGGGCAAGCTGTTGCTCTAGCTGGTGAATGAAGTAGTCGTCTTCGGTTTCGTGTTCTAGAAACTCGTCAATTTTTGCCAGGATCTTGTCGGTGCCAAATTTTTGTTTAGGACGGGGGCAGATGAGTTGCCCTTTTTCGTCTTTGAGTTCTTTGCGACCGTTGACGGTTTGAACTTCTCGCTCGATGAAGTTGTAGTAGAGAATTTCTTTTTCGATAAAGCTTTTGCCGTAGTGATAGGTGAAAAGCTCGTTCAGCTTGCCTTTCGGTTCAGCATCGGGGATGAGCAGGGGATAGGGTTTGAAGACTTCAGAGACTTTTTTCTTGAACTCCTCAAGGTCATATTTCCCGGCTCTACAGGTGGCTAGGGCTTCATCAAAGAATTGATCGAGGGTGCGGATCACATAGGTTTCGGCAATGTCGGTGGTGGTGATGTGAATCGCTTTCTCAAAGATTTTGAGGAAGTCTTTCCGGTAGTAGGCTTTTTCGGTATCGCTGAGGTATGGGCTTTGATCAAAGACTTCGTGATACTTTCTGATCGCTTCAAAATAGTCTTTAGTAACTTTGCCCCGTCCATTTTTCTTAGCGGTTTGGTTGCTAAAGTTGGCTTTGAGTTCGCTGTAACCCAGATAGAGTCCGTTGACAAAGAAGCTGAGGTCAGGACGAAAGGAAACAACTTTTTTGTTTTTATAGCGGCATTGATAGGGCAGTTCTTGAATAACAGAAAATATATTTTGCTTAAATAGGTCGCTACCGTGAATCACGCTGTCATCGGTATAGAAGAGGTGGAGCTTAACGCCTCGCAGGGTAACGGACTTATTGGCATTGATGAACAGCGCCATATTCCGACTGCTGGCAATCCGTTCTTGAATGAGTTCGATGAGGTCGGCTAGCAGGGCTGAGGCATCGCCACTGTATTTCCTCAGCAGGGTTTCGTAGGGCTTTTGGTTGAGGGTGGTGGTGGCAATGAACTCTTGCAGGTCTTCCTCAATGATGAGGGAGTTGGTAACGGTGTTGGGTTTGACTTCCCGGTAGCCTAGCTCGGTTTTGATAAAGGGAACGAGGAATTTATCTTGTAGGTGGAGTTCAGACATAATGAGTAATTGATAGTTGATAATGGAAAATGGATAATTAGGGATGAATAATTTTCAATTTTCAATTATCCATTGTTAGCTTTGCTAGTTTTGATGATAGAAGTTAAGAGTTTTAAGAGTTCAGTGAGATCAGCTTTTAGGCCTTGGTGGTGCTTTTCTTCGAGGTATCCGGTTTTGTGGAGCAGATCTAGCCAGTAGTCGGTTTCGTTAGCTTCTTTAAGGGCAATGGCAAGCTTATGGATAAAGTCGGCTTTACTTTCAGCTTGTTCAGATTCTCGGATCAATGCCCCAATTGCAGTTCCCGATCTTAAGATTTGCTTGGATAAAACATACTCTCGCTTTTGCTCAGTCAAATATTTACTCAGATTGACTATCCGAACGGCAAAATTAAAACTCTTATTTTTAACAATATTCTTCCCCATTTTCAATTGTCCATTTTCAATTCTCAATTACTAGTACAGCGTTAAGATGCCGAGAGTAGCGTTATTCGTTAGGGTTTGGATATCGGCGGCATGGGTTCGTAGAATTGCTTCGATGTCGTTGGTAGAGCAGTTGCCGCGACGAATCCAAATAACTTTGGGTGGAAAACCCCTGAGTGTAAGGAGTTCGTTGTAATCACTGTCTTTGGTGACGATAATTAAGTTATGGCGTTGGGCATAGTCCCAAATGTCTCGATCGTCGGATGCATCTAGCCCAATGGCATACACATGGGTTGAGCCTGGAAATAAATCAGCAAGCCGTTGTACCAGTTTGGGTGAGAGGTTGTGATCGAAAAGGAGCTTCATGCTTGCACCAATAGGGTTTGGTGTTCGCGATCGGCGGCGTAGCTGAGGCAAGCCAAGATGTCTTCTTGGGTGAGATAGGGGAAGTCATCCAAGATTTCTTGGTAGGTCATGCCGGAAGCGAGGTAGGAGAGCACGTCGTAAACGGTGATCCGCATTCCGCGAATGCAGGGTTTGCCGCTGCGCTTGCCCGGTTCTAGGGTGATTCGTTTGCGATAATCCATTGTTCATTCTCCATTATCAATTATCGAGGTCATCGCCTTGCCAGGTGTGGGCATGTTTGAGCAGGTCTTGGGCATGTTTGCCGCGTTTGATCGCCGTTGGTTGTGGATCTGGAATGGTCTCACCTGTGGTCAGGGCTTGCAGGGAATCCAGAAAGTTGCTGATCAACACAAGCCATTGGGGGGGCAGGCTATTAAGCTGATGATCAACTTTTTGGCGTAGCTGGGTTACGTTCATAATTGAGAATGGATAATTGATAATTGACAGTTGAAAATTGATAGTTTTCTAATTTTAATTTTCCATTGTTCATTCTCCATTATCAATTACCTTGATTTTGCCTGTAACGACATCAGATTTAATGGACAGTTGATAATGGACAGTTGATAATTATCAATTGTTCATTCTCCATTATCAATTACCTTGATTTTGCCCGTGACAACATCGTTGATCAGGGTCTTACGAAGCTCTTTCTGTTTCTCAATGCTGCTTTTGATTGTTTGAATAATTTGATCAATCTGGGAAGTTTTGGCGTCGAGATAGTCAACTATCTTCCTTTGCTCATCTATAGGTGGAATAACAATAGATATGGAGCGAAAATTGTCTTTGTTAAGCTTAGGTTGTGCCGTAGTTGTCATTTGAACTCTCAATTGTTGAAAGCAGCTACTACTGCCAAGCTGATATGAAATAAATTTATGTAATAGCTTGTTATCAAAAACAGCCAAAAACATATTTGGCCCTAGTGTTGCTTTGAAATCTATATTCGGGACTAACTGTACTAACCCTGTATATGCACCCACGTTCGCAATTAGAATTTCACCGCCCCGTATCTTTGTTTTTGATAAAAAGTTGTACGCATTTTCACTTACAAATAGTCCGCTATTATTGAATCCCTGTCGTAAATCAGTCAATCTGACTAGTCGAGCATATCCACTTTCCTGATAGCTGACATTCTCTGCTAGTACAGCAAAAGACCCATTAGCTGTGTAATCTGTTAGTGCGCATAAAAAACGCTTTATTAGACTGCATTCCCAATGTTGAGGAATTTCGCCGATCCATTCGATACCGCTATCTTTATACAATGGATAATTGACAGTTGATAATTGACAATTCTTTTCGCCCTCCCCATTATCAATTATCAATTTTCTATTATCAATTTTCTTGTCAATTATCAATTCTCCATTATCAATTCTTCTTTTCCCCGTGACGGTTTCGTTGATGAGCGATCGCTTCAATTCCTCATAGCGTTGGGCTTTTTGGGTGAGCAGGTCAATTTTGCGATCGATCTGGGCGGTTTTGGTGTCGAGATAGGTTGCGATCGCTTCCTGTTCAGAAAGATGTGGTACAGCAACACGAAAACTTCTCAAATCTTTTAAGTTTAAGCGTGGTACAACGCTACCTGTTGAAAGAACGGAAAATTGATCCTTTGTATAAAGGCTAATCAAAAAATATAAAAGATACAGGTTATCAACAATCTTTTTCTTAGGTTGAATCAGAACAGTTCTTTGCCCTAGACAAACCTTACATCCTTCTTTTATTAAACCTGCTTCACCAACAGGTGCTTCACGGGAAATTATGATGTCTCCCGCTTGTGGAACTCTCCTTTGTGTCCATTCTCGATAGGTTGAATACGAAACCCTATTTGCGTCTTCTAAATTAATTTTTCCATCTCTGAGAATAGAAGTTCCAACCAAATAATATTCTCCATTCTCATCACTCGGAGCTGTCTTATATTCACAATCAATAATATTTGAGATTTTTTCAAGTGCAATTTCTTGAGCCTTCATAGTGCCATTCCAGTTTCTAGCTGTTTTAGCTCAGAATTAAGGTTGTTGATGTCAGCTAGTATTTCTTCCACGCTTCGCAACTGCTCAGGCTGATAAAACACCTTGTTAAAGTTGATCTCTACCCCCACCACATTTTCCAAATACTCAAACGGCTTCGTGATGTACTTTGCCATGAATGCCGCGATCGCCGCCTGATTCTCATCCGGGTCACGGTGAAAAGGAATAATCTCATAATCCTTCTGAGTGTCCGGCGTTAGCTCCACCGTAATCACAATGCTTTCCGGCTTCGTTTTCGTCTTTTTCTTAAACGCCGACTTCACCACAATCTTTCCACAGCCCAATTCTTCTCGCTTGCCCAATACCTCCTTGATTAGCGTTTCTTGATCTACATCAAAGCTGTATTGCGCCTTCTCGGTCGTCACCACCAACGGCTGTTCTTTATAATCCAGCGAACCCACAAACGGCTTAATGTTGTGAGTGAAATAGTCAGACAGATCCCCCCTGCCCCCCTTATCAAGGGGGGTGCCGTCAGGCGGGGGGATCTCCGGGGGTGCCAATATCGTAAATTTCGTTAACGTCCGTTCCCCGTTATCCAGCTTCACAGGTTTCAGCTTCAGACTCTTTTTCCCTTCCTTCAAACGACTGGCAAACGTTCTGCCCTGCTCATCCACATTCGTGAGCATGATCGCCTGCTTATTGAAATAGAAAAACTCCTTGTCAAACACCCTGGCATAGTCGTTATCCGCCCACTGCTCCAGCGTCGCCACCACCTCCAAGCGGTTGGCCTCATCCACCTCTTTCCGCTTCGAGCCTTTGTTTTTCTTCAGCGGCTTAAACTTCTCACTGGCATTGATCAACATCACCCGATCCTTCCGCTCGTCGGGCTTTTGCTTATTCAGCACCCATAGATAGGTATAAATGTTGGTGTTAAAAAACTCATCCGTCGGCAACTGGATCACCGCTTCCACCAAATCATGATTCAGCATCCATTTACGGATGTTGCTTTCCCCCGATCCGGCATCGCCACTAAACAGGGTTGAGCCATTGTGAACCACGACCCCCATACCCGTGGCATTCATCTTGGAAATCAGGTGCTGCATAAACAACAACTGCCCATCCCTCAACGAGGGCAGATGGTGAAAGCGTTGGGTCTTATCATTGCGGATGTCTTTCTGAAAGCCCTTCCAGTCCACCCCATAGGGCGGATTCGCCACTACTACATCAAACTCATCCGCAAAGAACTTGTCATCGGTCAGGGTGTTGCCATGCTCGATTTTAGAATCCACCCGAAACCGACTTTCAATCTTGGCTAGGGCGTAAAGGGCATCATTCCAGTCTTGTCCATAGGTCTGGGTCAGGCGGTTCACCTTTTCTTTGATCCGGTCTTCCACCCCAAACAGCAGGTTCCCACCCCCACAGGTACAGTCATATATTTTCAGCAGGCGGTCTGAGTCCTCAATCTTTGAGGCGATAATCTCCGCAATCAGGGCGATCACATCATCCGGCGTGTACTGTTCCCCCGCTGTCTCGGCGGAAATATCGGCCCAACGGCGTTTGATGTGTTCCTCCAGGGTGGTGATGTCGGAGTTATTGAAAGGCTTCAGGTCAATGCCGCTCCACGCTTTGACGTAGCTAAACAGCACCTTCTTGGCCCTGAGCTTGGCAATCACCCCTTTGATATCGAGATACTTTTCCCCGTCAAAGGCATCCACCCCCAACAGGTCTTTGGTTTCCCCGTCATACCCTTTCAGATAGGCATCAAAGTCCACATCAAAGGCCTTATCATTCTGGCAAATATCCTTCAGGGTCTGATGCTTCTCAAAGATATAGGCGTTGTAGCCTTGCCCCTTATCCTGAATCAGCTCGATCAGGTCATCCGGCTCAATCTCATCGAGGGTGTCTTCCCCTAGTTCCGCCTTTAGCTCATCAAACATCCTCAGCAGACGGCTCTCAATCATCACCAGGGCAAAGAACGGCATCATGTAAGACGGCCATTCTGATTCTTTGATGCCACAACCCCGCAACAGGTCAGCCGTAGACCAAATCGTTGATTCGTATTGCAGGATGTTTTGCTTGGGGGTGGTGTCAGGCATTAGGGGGCGATCATGCGATAGCAAAGACCTGGATTCTTGTTGAGCCTGATCAGTCATTCATCAGGCCAATCCGAATTCAGGTGTTTTCACCTATGTTGCCCAAAACCTGGTGATCGCGTGATAAACACTGATGAGGAAAAGTTAAGAGACTGTAACGTTGTGGGTTCATCATGCATGAGTTTCTTCATACCAGGCCAGGCAAGTTTGCCGAGCGACGCCTTGAGAACCCCTTGCTCTCGAAGCTTTGCCTCGTATTGTTGTGTGCTCAACAGGCAGTCAATTAAATCCCGAAAGTTCAGCTTATTCAACTTACATTGCATTGCTATTCAGCTAACCACTCCACATATGCAGATACCTTTTAGCTTTCTTGTAAGAGTAGGCTGGTCGATTGCGAGTATCTAGCCTTGCGATCGTGGGCATACCGTTGAATAGCGACACTCTATAACTTGCTGCGAGTGTACTGAATATCTAATCGGAACAGCACATTTCATATCAAAAGCGGGTGGGGGGAATCGAACCCCCATCATTAGCTTGGAAGGCTAAGGTTTTACCACTAAACTACACCCGCAAGTGGACTATCAGGTTAGCATACGTTTTGGTTAAGGGGGAAGTGGGTGAAATGTGTCGCTTATTAGGGTATCTGGGACCAGCGATTCAGCTTAATTCACTGATCTTGGACCCGCCTCATTCCTTGGTGGTACAGAGCTATGCCCCGAAGGAACTAGAAGTTGCAAAACTCAATGCAGATGGGTTTGGGTTGGGCTGGTATCACCCCACCGAGACAGTAGAACCTTTCACATATCGCAATATTTTGCCCATTTGGAATGACGTGAACCTGTCATCGCTGTGTCGCTATGTGACAACGGGATGTGCCGTGGCCTATGTGCGGAGTGCCACGCCAGGGCAAGGTGTGGATATTAGCAACTGTCAGCCGTTTCAAGCTGGAGAGTTGTTGTTTACTCACAACGGCTACATCAAGCAGTTTCATGGCACCCTGTACCGACCGATGCGGCAGCTGATGAGCGATCGCGCCTACGCCACCCTCCGTGGCAGCACCGACTCGGAAAATATCTGGGGATTACTGCTCAGCGCATTGCATGCAAATCCCTCACAATCCTTAACGACGGCCCTAGAGCAGACGCTCAAGACGCTGACCGAGTTGGCCTATAAACACGACACTCCCCTAGCCGCGAATGTGCTGGTCAGTGATGGCAAAACTCTCATCGGATCGCGATTAGCCTCACATAGTCGTGCTCCTTCTTTATACTGGCTAAAGTGTGATCCCCGCTTTCCAGATGCTGTTTTAGTCGCTTCTGAGCCATTATTTGACGGTAACTGGATAGCTTGTCCCGAGTTTTCGCTGTTTACGGTAAACGCTAACTGTGACGTCCAGCTTCATTCCCTCAGCTATCTCCGACAACCCCACGCTGGCGGAGCTACGCCAAATTCTTAGAGACGATATGGCGGCCTGTCGGCAAAGTACTTTAGACCTCCTGGAGAATCTCACCACATCAGAATTTCGACAACAGTCGCACGCCGACTTTAGCCCTGTGGGTTGGCACTTAGGACATATTGCATTTACCGAATCCCTCTGGTTGTTGGAGTATTTGAAGGAAGATCCTTGCCCCTATCCTGACTATCAACGATTGTTTGCCGCCGATGGATTGCCGAAGGCTGAGCGCGAAAATTTACCAAATTTATCAGAAATTTTGGCGTTTATGCAGGCGATTCGCGATCGCACGTTAGCCTATCTCGAAACCGCTCCCTTATACGACCAGCTACGTCTCTGGCGTTGGGTATTACAGCACGAAAGCCAACATGCCGAGACAGCGACCTATGTTCTAGCCATGCATCGTTGGTCGCAACGGGCTGCCCAACCACGCAAAATGGTGCCCAACAGCCGACGTCAGCCGGGGCCGACGTCAGCCTCCAAGCAAAACATGGTGCTCATCCCAGGGGGCGCGTTTGAAATGGGCAGCAGTACCTTAGATGCCTTGGATAACGAGCGTCCTAGCCATCGGGTCAGCATCAGCGATTATTGGTTGGATTGCACCCCCGTAACCGTGGCAGACTATGCTGCATTTATGGCTGCAGGCGGCTATCAAAATAGCCAGTGGTGGCACCCAGAAGGATGGGCTTGGATCCAGAAACAACACATTACACAACCTCTGTACTGGCAAGATCCGTTAACGGTCTGGCCAGAGATGCCAGTCTGTGGGGTTAGCTGGTATGAAGCCGATGCCTACAGTTGTTTTGTTGGCAAACGCCTCCCGACAGAGGCCGAATGGGAGCGTGCTGCCCATTGGCAACCGCAGCAAGATTGCATGCAGACGTATCCCTGGGGGGATACGCCATTAACCGCTAAACGGGGCAACTTTGGCGGCAACCAGGATGGTGTGACACCCGTAGGAGCCTATCCCGATGGACGTAGTGCGACAGGGTGTGATGATTTGTTAGGCAATGTCTGGGAGTGGACGAATACCTGGTTCGCAGGCTATCCCGACTTTGTCCCGTATCCTTATCAGGGGTATTCACAAACCTATTTTGACGGCACGCATCGAGTGCTACGGGGTGGGAGTTGGGCAACGCGTCCTTGGGTATTACGCTCCACGTTTCGCAATTGGTACCAACCCTGGATCCAGCAGGTTTTTTCCGGTTTTCGATGTGCGCTGTCTGCATAGTCATCCTCATAATCCAATGTCAGAATACTCAGGGGTTTTTGGAGATTTCTGAGAAAGAAATTAATGACCGCTCGGAGGGTTGGATCGCGAGCCTCGACACCAACCGTTGGCGGTAGCTTCATTTCAGGAAATCTCCTTAGCGACCCCTCTGATGAATTCTGAGAAACTATGCCTGTGAATTTCTCTCCGACCAGTCCTTCTCCGTTTCCCCAAGATCTACCGCGATCGCCGCTACCGCCGATGCTCTCCCGCGATCGCCTCACTATCGAATACCGGACTTCAGCAGAAGCTTTAACCGTTGGGGAAGATGGGCAGGATGTGATTACAGGGCTGACACAAGTCCCCAAATCTTTACCCCCCAAGTATTTTTATGACGATCAAGGATCGCAGCTCTTTGAAGCGATTACAGCCTTGCCAGAATATTACCTAACCCGCACAGAGCGTTGGATTTTAGAGCAATTTGCTGACGCGATCGTCGATCAGGTCGGGGCCTGCAATTTGGTCGAGTTGGGTAGCGGTAGCTCTAGCAAAACGCGCATTCTACTCGACGCCTACCGACAAAAGGGAAGTTTACTGCGTTATGTGCCGGTTGATGTCAGCGGTGGCATGTTGGAAGAAAGTGCCCGAGCCTTGTTGAGTGAATATTCGTCGCTCAATATTCACGGGTTGGTGAGCACCTATGAGGAAGCCCTTGCGGATCTTCCCACATCACATCTGCCTTGCCAGATGATTGCATTTATTGGCAGCACGTTGGGGAACCTACCGCCTGAGCGGTGTCAGGTTTTCTTTCAGCAGGTCAGTCGGGCTCTGGCAGTCGGTGATTATTTCTTGCTCGGCATCGATCGCCATAAAGACACCGCTATCCTGGAAGCTGCCTATAACGATCAGCAGGGGGTAACCGCAGCGTTTAACCTCAACATGCTGAGCCATCTTAACTGGCGTTTTCAGGGTGACTTTAACTTAAAGCAATTTCGACATTTAGCGATCTACAACACACGCGATCGGCAAATCGAAATGTACATCGAGAGTCTGTGCAACCAAACCATTACGCTGAAGGCACTCGACCTGACCATACACTTTACCAAGGGGGAACGCCTATTGAGTGAAATCTCCCGCAAGTTTGACCTGGAGGTGTTGTCTCAGGATCTGATGGCACATGGTTTGCGCGTCACTCAGACATTTACGGATGCAAAGCAGTGGTTTGGCTTGCTGCTCTGTCAGCGGCAGTAAGACAAGCCACGTTGTTTTGTCGTTTGCCTTCTGCCTTGCGTCTTCTATCTTTTGCCTTCTGCCTGTTACTTTGAGTAGAAGAGAATAACCACACGAACCATGTCCTATGGCGAGTTTACGTTTCAAAAGATTGAGACAGATCTGCAAATACAGTTGGAAGAAGACGACCTGTACTCCCTCATTGAGCCTGTAGAAATCAACAGTTTTTTTGCAGAAATCATGAGGGAGAATGTCCCCCTGGCTTTATCAATCAATACTGAAAAGGCTCGTTCAGAATTAATTGTTGCCCCTGTATTAGTTGAACTGAGAAAACGTTTAAATCATCAGATCAGCTTGTTTTCTGGAATTGAATTCAATGTTGATAATCGTCGAGGTTTAAATGGTGTATGTGACTTTATCATCTCAGCGTCATCAAGACAAATCTTAATCTCAGCACCAATCATCAATATCGTTGAAGCAAAAAACGAGAATATTAAGAGCGGTATTCCGCAGTGCATTGCCGCGATGTATGCAGCTTATTTGTTTAATCAAAGCAAAGAAATCGTTGTTCCTTATGTATTTGGCGTTGTCACGACCGGAAGCTCCTGGAAATTTATGCGATTAGAAGGGCAAAAAGTAGTCGTTGATTCGATGGAATACTTTATTGACAGTGTTGAGAAAATTATGGGTATTTTAATCCACATGACAAACACTCGGGGAATATAGTATTCGTGCTCCATAGCAAATTTTGCAAATGCTGAAACCAATTGTGGACTAGTTTGCTCAGCCGTAATTTTTCAGAGCGATCGCAGAACATCGACTCTTTTTGGGGTATCACTTAAGGCGGGAACTTTGGGTAGCAAAAGAATTCAGGAGCTATGAGTCAAGAGAGCACTGGATTCTGGCTCCTGACTCCTAACTCCCTACCCCACCGAAGTTTTCCGGCTTAAATTACACGCCCTCTTTTTCAGGAACCGTTCAATTCACCTTAAACCGGACGAGATTCTAAGAAGATTCGAGGGTTCTTCTGGAATAGCTCGAAATATTCAAGCATAGACTAAGAACCCTCGGATCGACAGCAGCCTTAATCGTCGTAGGCATCCATGGGCAAACAGGAGCACATAAGATTACGATCACCATACGCCTGATCAATCCGATTCACCGCAGGCCAGAACTTGTTTTCCTGAGTCCAGCGAGTCGGGAAGACAGCTTGGCGACGGTTGTAAGGGCGATCCCAGTCGGCGACCAAATCTTCAGCCGTGTGCGGTGCCAGTTTGAGTGGGTTATTTTCCGGGTCATGTTTGCCGGTCGCGATCGCCTCAATCTCTTCACGAATGGCAATCATCGCGTCACAAAAGCGATCCAGTTCGGCTTTGGACTCACTCTCAGTCGGCTCAATCATCAGCGTGCCAGCCACGGGCCAAGACATTGTGGGCGGATGGAAACCATAATCGATGAGGCGTTTAGCGACATCCTCTACGGTCACCCCAGCTGACTTGCGGAAGGGACGCAGGTCCACAATGCACTCGTGAGCAACGAGGCCATGCTTGCCGGTATACAAAATGTCGTAGTGCCCTTCCAGGCGCTTCGCCATGTAGTTGGCGTTCAGAATCGCTACTTCCGTCGCCTGTTTCAGCCCCGATGCCCCCATCATGGCCATGTACATCCAAGAGATCGGCAAAATACTAGCACTGCCCCAAGGAGCCGCCGTAACAGCCCCGATCCCTTGTTCGCCACCCACACCAGCAACCAGGCTGTGACTGGGCAAAAACGGTTGGAGGTGGGCTTGGACACCAATCGGTCCCACACCCGGTCCCCCACCACCATGAGGAATGCAGAAGGTTTTGTGCAAGTTCAGGTGACAAACATCAGCCCCAAAGTCAGCGGGGCGGCAAAGCCCAACTTGGGCATTCATATTGGCTCCGTCCATATAGACCTGACCGCCATGGTCGTGGATGATGTCGCAGATTTCGCGAATACCTTCCTCAAACACCCCGTGCGTCGACGGATAGGTCACCATGAGAGCCGCCAACCCATCAGCATGTTTGGTGGCTTTAGTACGCAGATCGGTGATATCGATGTTGCCGTCTTCGTCGCACTTCACCGCTACGACCTTCATGCCTGCCATCACGGCACTGGCAGGATTGGTCCCATGGGCTGATTCCGGAATTAAGCAAATCGTACGGTGAGCATCGCCGCGCTGGCGATGGTATTCACGAATCACGAGCAAGCCAGCATACTCACCTTGAGCCCCCGCATTGGGTTGCAAGGAGACGCCAGCAAATCCGGTAATGTTGGCTAGCCAAGTCTCCAGATCATTAAAGAGCTGCTGATAGCCTTGGGCCTGTTCTACCGGCGCAAAGGGATGAAGCTGCCCAAACTCTGGCCAAGTAATGGGGATCATTTCTGCCGTCGCGTTCAGCTTCATGGTGCAAGAGCCCAGCGGAATCATGGCGGCAGTAAGCGACAAATCCTTAGCTTGGAGACGATGCATGTACCGCAGCATTTCAGTCTCGGAGTGATACGTGTTGAAGACGGGATGCGTCAGGTAAGCACTGGTCCGACTGAGCGCATGGTGGCTCAAGGGCGTTGTCTGTATATCGGGTACTGTGGCCGCTCCCGTGAACACTTCGATCAGATCCCGGACATCCTGAAGGGTGGTGGTTTCATCCAGTGCGACGATTAGAGTTGTGGGATCCAGACAACGGAGATTAATGCGTTTAGCCGCAGCCCGTGCCAGGATGTCCGATTGGCGATCGCCAACGTCAACCCGCACCGTATCAAAATAGGCGGCTTTGCCAACCGTCAAGCCTGCTTGCTGTAAAGCCGCAGCTAGGGTGGCGGCATGATGGTGGATGCGATGGGCGATCGCCTTCAAACCCTCCGGCCCGTGATAGACCGCATACATGCTGGCAATCACTGCGAGCAACACTTGAGCCGTGCAGATATTACTCGTCGCCGCATCCCGGCGAATATGCTGCTCACGAGTTTGCAGGGTCAGACGCAGGGCAGGGCGATCGTAGCTGTCTTTAGACACACCCACTAAGCGCCCTGGCAGCTTACGAGCAAACTGATTCCGCGTCGCAAAGTAGGCCGCATGCGGTCCCCCATAGCCCAAAGGAACCCCCAAGCGCTGGGTATTGCCCACCGCAATATCAGCGCCCCACTCCCCCGGTGCTTGCAGCAGGGTGAGACTCAACAAATCAGCAACAACGGTCACCAAAGCCTTGTGTTCATGGGCTTGGGCAACAAAGTTGCTGTAGTCGTAAATGGCACCGTCCGTAGCGGGATAGGCCAGTAGCGCTCCAAAAACAGGGGTTTCCCAATCAAACGTGCGATGGTCACCCACCAATACCTCAATCCCCAGGGGTTGGGCACGGGTCTGCACCACAGCAATCGTTTGAGGATGACAAGCCTCAGAAACCCAGAAGGTTTTAGCCGCTTTCTGCTTGCGGGCATTAAAGCTCAGGGTCATGGCTTCAGCCGCAGCGGTGCCTTCATCCAGAAGCGAGGCATTGGCAATTTCTAGCCCCGTCAGGTCAGTGACCATGGTCTGGAAGTTCAGCAGAGCTTCCAACCGACCCTGGGCAATTTCGGGCTGATAGGGCGTGTACTGGGTGTACCAACCTGGATTTTCTAAAACATTCCGCTGGATGACGGCAGGAGTGTAGGTGTTGGCATAGCCTAATCCTAGATAGGAACGCCACACCTGATTCTTGCGGGCTATCGCTTGCAAGGTCCCCAAAGCTGTCTGCTCGTCCAACCCCTCTCCCAAAGCCAGATCCTTCGACAAGCGAATGCCTGCCGGTATCGTCGCTGACATCAGCGCTGCGACAGAGTCGTAGCCCAGCACGTCGAGCATGGTCTGGATATCATTGAGTCGTGGCCCAATATGCCGTGCCACAAAGTCGCTGGGTGTCAGAGATGACTGAGCACCATCGACAGGCAGAGGCGTTGTAGGGGCGATCGCGACAGCAGGGGGATCTTGCGTTAAGGCGGTAGAGGTTTGGCTAGGCAGCAACTCCGACAGTCTCCTCAAGGTTCAGAAACAAAAGCTTCTACCATTTTGAGTGGATAGAAGCTCAACAATATTACTTATTGTGTAACAAACCCTAACAATTTGTCAGAGAAAGACAGTCATCTTGACTACAGGTTGCTCACTAGCCCTCTATTTGGTTCCGGTATTCTGCCGAAGACATCGCGTCGTCTAGCTCAGTTAAATCGTCGGCTTTGATTTTAATCAGCCAACCATCGCCATAGGGATCATCAGCCAGTTGTTCAGGCGCATCAACCAGAGGGTCGTTACGCTCTAGAATACTGCCTGTCGCAGGGGATTTCAGGTCTTCAACCGCCTTAACTGATTCGACGGTGCCAAAAGTCTCGCCCTTTTCAACCGAGTCACCAACTTCGGGCAATTCGAGAAATACGATGTCTCCTAATTGATCAATGGCAAAGGCAGAGATACCTACCGTCACCACACCTTCTTCTTCATCCACCCGCACGTATTCGTGGGTGTCTTGGTACATTAGTTCGTCGGGATACTCAAGCGACATGATTATTCCCTCGTATTAGCACATGCGCTGTTTGCCAGTGTTGCATGACATTTATCCCATAAATTCCCCAGAAATCAAGCGAAATTGTGTTGAATTACGAATTTTGCCGCTTATAAAACGGGCGCTTTACCACCTGAGTGGGATAAGTCTTACCGCGAATTTCGACCGCAAGAGCTTGTCCAACCTTCGCTAACGCAGTTGGAACGTATGCAAATGCAATCGGATAGCCGAGCGTCGGCGACAGCGTGCCACTGGTCACAACTCCGACCGGTTGGTCATCATGCAGTACTTTGTAGTCATGGCGAGCAATGTTACGACCGGCCATTTGCAGCCCCACCAGACGCTGGTTGACGCCCTGTTCTATTTGGGTCTCCAGTACCGATCGCCCAATAAACTCGCCGGCTTTATCCAAATGGACTAACCACTTCAGCCCAGCTTCCAAAGGCGTCGTTGCATCCGTAATGTCCTGCCCATACAGCGCCATAGCGGCTTCTAGCCGTAGAGTATCCCGCGCGCCTAGGCCACAAGGGGTGACACCATTCTCCTGAAGCATCGTCCAAAGAGCCTGCCCAGTTTCGGGAGCCACCATAACCTCAAAGCCATCCTCACCGGTATAGCCAGTTCGGGCCAGGAATCCGGGCTGGCCAAGCACGGTGCCTTCCATGTGACCGAAGCGATTAACTTGTGCTAAGTCTTCTTGGGTGACGCGCTGGAGCTGGGCTACGGCATCAGGTCCTTGAATCGCCAGAAGTGCGAGATCGCGCGAAACATCTTCAAACACCAGGTTCTGGGGCGGTAAATGCTCCAGCATCCAGGTTTTATCTTTCGCCGTCGTGGCAGCATTGACGATAATAGCAACGCGTTCTTCTCCCGCTGTCCCAGTTCCCTGGTAATAAATAATCAAATCATCCACAATGCCGCCTTGAGGATTCAGCAACACGGTGTATTGAGCCGCACCTGCCTGCAAGCGGCTCAGGTCAGAGGGCACTAGTTGCTGCAGTTGAGCCAATAGGCCTTGCCCACGCAGAAAAAACTTCCCCATGTGGGAAATATCGAACATGCCTGCCTGCGTTCGAACGGCCTGATGTTCTTGTTTGATGCCACTGTACTGAACCGGCATTTCCCAACCGGAAAATTCGGTAAAGCGGGCGTTGAGAGCAGCGGAAAGGGAATAGAGGGGGGTACGGGCAAGGGTCATAGATGAGTCTGATTGAGTGCGATCGCTCTTGATTGTAAGGGTTTACCCCCCAGGGACCGGGCTCCCGACAACAGGGACCGGGTTTCTTTAGACTTAGCAACCGAGTTTCTTGGGTGGTGCCAAGCAACCCGGTCCCTGGGGACCACCCTAGCTGACGTAAAAATCTCTTGTCCCACGGGCACTATGGGCATCTTCCAAGCGCTCCAGAGCATGGACATAGGCAGCAGTCCGCACAGGAATCGCAAATTCTTGGGAAATCTGCCAGATAGTCTCAGCCGCTTCCACAATGCTGGTCTTTAAGCGCTGATGGACTTCAGCCTCCGACCAATACAGACCGCTGCGATTTTGCACCCACTCGAAGTAACTGACAGTGACACCACCTGCGTTCACCAGAATGTCAGGGAAAACGTACACACCCTTCGCCTCCAGAATGCGATCGCCCTCAGAGCTAATCGGTCCGTTGGCCACCTCAAAGATGTACTTGGCTTTCACGGCTGCTGCATTCGTTGCAGTAATCTGATTCTCTAAGGCTGCAGGCACCAAAATATCAACATCTAGCGCCAACAGTTCCTCATTCGTCAGCGTCGTGTGATTATCCATCAGATTGCATACCGTCCCCTCGCAATACACCGCCTGCACACTGCGAGTCGAGGCTTTGAACTGTTGAATACTGGGAATATCTAATCCCTCCTCGCTGTAAACTCCACCGTGGGAATCGCTAACAGCGACCACTTTATAGCCAGCATCAAATAAATGGCGGGCTACCACACTACCGGCATTCCCAAAGCCCTGAACCGCTACCGTAGTTGCTTGCGGTGCTTGCGAAAACTTCCGCATCATGGCTGCCAGGACGTGGAAAGCCCCAGTGCCCGTTGCCGTATTACGTCCCTGACTGCCTCCCATACCGACCGGTTTGCCCGTAATCACCGCCGGGCAGAGCTTGCGTCGGATGATACTGTACTGGTCCATCATCCAGCCCATAATCATCGGATTAGTGTAGACATCAGGGGCGGGGATATCCGTGTCAGGACCAATGAAATCCGCGATCGCGTCAATGTAGCCCCGACTCAGGCGTTCCAGCTCAAATTTAGACAGGTCCTTGGGGTTGAGGGTAATGCCTCCCTTAGCACCGCCAAAGGGCAGATTCAGAGCCGCACACTTAAAGGTCATCCAAAACGCCAGGGATTGGACCTCGTCCATGGTCACACTGGGGTGAAAGCGAATCCCTCCTTTGGTGGGACCACGAGTGTCGTCGTAGCGCACCCGATAGCCTTCGAAGACCCGCAGTGACCCATCATCCATCCGCACGGGAATCGAAACCTTGAGACTAGCCTTGGGAAATTTCAGTCGCTCACTAGCATCTTCAGAAATGTGAACATGTTTGAGTGCCCGCTCAAGCCTGCGGTTGGCATCAGAAAGCATTGAATTTGACATATGTGCCCCTCCTAGCTGGGGTTGTGTGGCGATGCAAAACCCATCGACCAGGCGGAAAATGGAGCGATCCCCGACAGCCCGTGAGGGCCGCTGGTCAACAGCACGTTCTGTATCAAGAGATACCAATTCAATCCTGAATCGCGTGGGAATCCGTGTCAGGCAATGCACAAGGAACTTAAGGAACCGTTGCCGTTTGACACACAATCATCCTGCTCTTGAGGTTTCTTAGAAGACTCATACAGAATCTCTGCTGGCGGAAAGTCAGGTAAAGCCGTGGACAACCGTGCTTTACTCATTCCATCAATAGAGGCAAAAATTAATAACAGATGTCATTCAAAAGCAATCACAACAGATGTTATAAAATGAGGCGGCCTGAAGTTTGTGTTTGCTGATAAAGGCGATATGGCTGAGTTCACGATAGCGGAAAAGCAAGCCGATCGGCGATCGCAGGTGGCCTCGGCGGCGATCAAGCTGATCGCGCAGCAGGGATTGCAGGGAGCAAGTTTGAGAGCGATCGCCCATGAATTGGGCTGTACCACAGGCGTATTGACCCACTACTTCTGCAACAAGGATGAATTGCTGCTTTTTCTGTTGGAAGTGGTAATGGAGCGCCTCGGTGAAAAAATGGTGGCCGCTGCTCAGGCAATTGAAGGCATTGATCGCTTGAAAGTAATGATGCTGTCAGTGCTACCAACCACCGATGAGCTTAGTCAAATTTGGCGCGTTTGGTTGGCTTTTGTGGGATATATGCCAGGGCATGAAGGACTAATGCGGGCACACCAGATGCTTTATCAGCAGTTCAAAGAATTTATGAAAACTGAATTGATGGCTTTAGCTAAAGCAGGGGCGATCACACCCGGATTAGATTTAGAGTTTGAGGCAGCGGCTTGGATCGCCGTGATGGATGGCATTGGGGTGAATATGTTGGCAGCACCTCAACCCTATTCGGCTCAAGAGTTAGAAACATTAGTAAATCGACATGTGCAAGCATTGCGCGAGCGCCAGGAATAAAGGGCTGAGACCGAATCTGCATGGCTAACCCCGATTATGGAAAATAGGCGATACCGGTAGAGACGCGACATGTCGTGTCCCTTGGTATATCCAGCAGCTTTGAGATATCCAACCGGTTGGCACAGCGTCCTCGATAAAAAAGCCCCTGCTTGGCTAGAGCAGAGGCTGCGGGTTACGTTGTCTGTTGTCTAAGGAGGAAAAAGAAGAGGAGAGAGGAGTTGAGTGGGCTGCGATAGGCAGTCTTGAAGGAGGCAAAAGCTCCAAATTGCTTAGTGCTGACTATAACCACAACCGCTCCCGAGCGAATCCCGCGTCAGAAAGTGTGTTTCTCGTTACTTAGCTCATTGTCTGAAATCACTTGAGCGTTGTGATTTGCCACCCAATCCCCCTTACTTCCTGGCTCTCTCCACCCATCGTTCAAGGAATTTTATGATTAAGCCGATCGCTTTAGCGCACTAACAGAATTGATTTAATCGATCGCTCAACCGGACGATTTTCTGCATCTAGGCGACCATAGAAGGCCTCGCCCTGGAAAAACAAACCGCTAGAGCTACCACCATCTAGATTCAGAGCTGAGATGACGTCCAATTCTTGTAAAAAACCTGCCAGATCATCAAAACTCAAACCGGTAGGAGCAGCTACATCAGAACGCTGGCTCACCATTACCAATACAACTGAGCCATCAGCCTTAAGCCCCACAGCCGATCGCGCATTGGGATACCGACTTCCGACCGCATCGCGAACGACTTCTCCCTGGCTGTTATTCGCGAGGAAACCTTCCTCGTAGCCTGTTACTTGAGGCAACAACTGGGGGCCTGCACCAACAGATCCGGCTAAGACACAGTTACTAGGGATGGGAGTACTATGGCGAGTGATGTCATATTGCACACCATCGACACAGTCATAGATACGAAATTCTGAGCGGTCTAAAATTGCATCCAGGTATGGTGTTAAATCAGGATTCTCGATGAGTCGCAGGTTTTGTGTAGGATCCGCCACAAGCTGATTTTGAATCGTGACGTAGGAAGTCGTGAGCCCATTTTGTGGATCGAAAAATCCGGCATTAATGGCCGCAATCGCGCCTGCTTCCTCAGCCAGCACAGACAAGGGGGACAACGTTTCCGCCAGAGCGACATGAACGCGATAGTCAGTTTCCGGTGGAATCGTGACCGTATGCACGATGCTACCAGGCAAATCATGGGTAGCATAATTCAAAGTCGGTTGGGTTACGGGTGCCGGAGGTGTGGCTAAGTCAACCTGGGTGTTGGAGAATATCGTCGATGAAGGAGTAATCGCCCGACTGCAGCCTATGATTCCCAGTACCACAAGACTAAAACTTCTTAGAACGCCAACACAACAGCGGTAAGCAATTCGCCCATCATGACCCTGCTGTTGAGACTGCTGCATAAAACTAAACTCGTACAGTTATCATCCGAGATTAATATGAAATTCGATTAATTTCCCCAAGCACCCAGATTCCGAACACATTCAGGAAAACAATCGCAACCTCATCACCATCGCCGCGTAATTAAATGGGCAACCTATAACCGATATAAGACGTGTGGCTATGAAAACCGCTTTGCGCTCATTATGGATGGCCTGGGTACGATTTCTGTACATGCCCTTGGAACTACCATTCATCCTAACGACCGAAAAAGAAGTCATCCTTGCCGATGTTGAGCGATGGACAGAACTCTTAAGATATCCCGTGGATGGTCTGTTGACTCGCCGTTTACGGCTACTTAGCCAACTGCCCGAGTTTCGCAGTTTGTATTACTTTCGTTTGAGTAAGGGCAATCTCTTAGCGCGGGTACCGGTGTGGATACTCAAGCGATTCTATCCAGGGTGCCCTACGCTATTTATCGAACATTCCTGCACCATTGGACCAGGGTTATTTCTACAGCATGCCTTCAGCACCATCATCATGGCGGACGTAGGAGAAAATTGTTGGATTAATCAACAAGTAACCATTGGTTATCGCGATCGTGATAGTCGTCCTCTCATTGGTGACAATGTCCGCATTACTGCCGGGGCTAAGGTGATCGGCGGCGTCAAGATTGGCAATGATGTGACGGTTGGAGCGAATGCAGTGGTCGTCAAAGATATTCCTGATCACTGCGTTGTCGTGGGCATACCGGCCTACATTGTGCGGCGAAATGGTCTGAAGGTTCGTGAGGATTTGGTGTAATCCAAGTTGAATACTCTAGGAGGAGATGTTTACCTGTTTTAACTTCTGAGGTTACATCTCAGAGTATTCTCACCTTGCGATATTCTCAAAATTTTGACCAACAGATACCGATAAGGAAAAGTAAATCCATGACAAAGAGCAACCACAAATCAAAGATTTATGATGACCCGTTATGGAAAAAAGCTTTACGTAAGCCGGGTTACGCTAGCAAAAAGTTATCCCGGAAGTTTAAACACATTTTTCAAGATAACGTCAGGTTAACGACGCAAGATCCTGAAACTTGGGGCGTTGTGAATCAGACTGAAATTCGTATGGCCGGTCTTCGTCGTAGCGGCAATCATGCTTTGATCGACTGGATAAAAAAGCAAAAAACAGGTAAATGCAAGCATATTAATGATGTTCCTATTGGCGAAAATCCCTTTCGCTATGAATACGAATACTTTCTTGATCACTACCCTGAATATCCCAAGATAATTGAAAACCTGCACCGCCAATCACAAGGAGACTTCGAGACAAAAGAGTATTTAATCTATAACTATGAAGACTATTCGCTACCCGAGATTCTCAATCCAGGGTTTGAACGCAAGCATGATTGGTATTTAGGGAAAAGTGCTAAACGCATTGATTTACTGATCATGCGCGATCCGTTCAACTTGCTGGCAAGTCGTTTAAAGAAAGGCTTTGTGAGTGTGAAGTCCACCCGTGTCAACTTTACGGATCTGTGGGTGGCTTACGCGAAAGAATTTTTAGGGGAAACCAATCTCCTACCACACCAGAAAGTGTGTGTCAGCTATAACCGCTGGATTCAAGATGTCGACTATCGTCGGGATATTGCCGAGCAACTAGGACTGACATTTACTGATGCCGGGTTCAACCACGTGGCTCGTCGTGCAGGAGGGAGCTCGTTTGACGGAACTTCCCATGATGGGGATCCCTCCAAAATGGATCTGACTGGGCGCTGGCGGCATTACCTCAGCGATGACCTTTATCAAAGCCTACTTAACAATAAACTCTTAATGACGTACACAGAACGTATTTTTGGTCAAATATCCGGCTTGGATGAGGTGCAATCGGTTTTGAGTAAGTCATAATGCTGGCGATCGCGCACGACAAAAATGCTTGACCACGCAACGGCTCATCCCTTTATGGACGTCACGGAATCCCCCACTTATCAACCACCTGTGTCAGTTATTGTGCCGATTTACAATGGTGAAACTGACATCCCAGGTCTGAGTAAAACGTTATTTGCGCAAACCTACCCAGCCGTACAGGTAGAGTATTTGCTGGTGGACAATGGCAGTGACGATCAGACTCCCGTTTTGCTGCAAGCCGCGATCGCCCAAGCCAATGCGCAAGGGCTAACGGCAACCTACCTCAGTGAAACAGCTATCCAAAGCTCCTATGCGGCACGTAACCGTGGCATTCACGCGGCACAGGGAGAAATTCTAGTCTTCACAGACGCTGACTGCCAACCTCAGTCTCATTGGCTTGAGGATTTGGTTAAGCCCTTCGCGGACCCTACAGTGGGTGCGGTCGCAGGTGAGATTGAGGCAGTACCAGGCCATGGTTGGCTCGAACAATACGCAGAAAAAATAAAAACCTTAAGCCAAACCCATACCCTGGCTCACTCTTTTTGCGCCTATGGCCAAACAGCTAACCTGGCAGTCCGACGTTCGGTATTTGAAAAAATTGGCCTCTTTCGCCCTTATCTGACGACCGGTGGCGACGCAGATCTCTGCTGGCGACTACAGCGAGAAGGTGGATGGGAACTGCGCTTCGCCGAACGGGCAATTGTTCGCCATCGCCATCGACAAACTTTGGCTGAATTACGGAGTCAGTGGCGACGCTATGGCAAATCGAACCGATATCTTCATGAATTACATGGTATCCCCCTGATGCGCTCGATTTCCAATCGTGAGATTCGCTATCGCTTGGCTCGTTGGGCCCTTAAGGAATTGCCTAGGGCGACCTATCAAGTTATGACCCATAAATCGTCCCTGATCACCCTCATCGAACCGCCAATAACGCTCTACTGCCAAGTGGCACGATCCACTGGGCAAAAGCAGGCTCAATTGCCGTCAAAAGCTGACTATATCGAAGCATTCGCTGACAGCAATGCTGCCGTTGACTCGGCGGGGTCATCTTTAGAACAGACGGAGGGCGCTGGATGAAAATTCTGATGCTATCGGTTACCTTTCCCTATCCGCCTTCTCGAGGTGGCACTGAGGTAAGAACCTTCAATTTGTTAAAGGCACTGCAGCAAGAACACGACGTAACGTTATTTGCACTGCGCTACGGTGGTCTTCCAGAAACAGATATTCAGGAACTTAAGGAATGGGTTACGGAACTCCAGGTTTTTCCCGTGCCCTCGAATGAGTACGATCGCAGCCTGTTGGGTAAAGCCAGCCGGTTTGGTCGGTTTCTGCTGGATGGCACGCCTGCCAGCACCCGTCACCGCCAGACCGCAGAAATCCAGGCATGGATTGACCACCAGGCTCAAAGTCAGCAATTTGACGCCATCACCTGTGAACACAGCGCCAATGAGGTTTTTGTGAGTCCGACCGTTCAGGCGCATATTCCTCGCCGGATTGTCGACATTCATAGCTCCGTTTACGGTACGTGCAAGCAACAACTCGCCACCGGCACCGCCGCCAATCCACTGCGCGAGAGGATCAGCTTAGCGTTTCTGAAGCGCTATGAAACCCGTTACTGTGGCAAGTTTACAGATCTCGTTGTCACCACACCAGAAGATGCTGACCAAATCCACACACTTCGTCCCGATCGTCCAGTGCATGTGGTTACAAATGGTGTTGACTTGGCAGAATTCTCTCTGCGATCGCACGATCCAAGCGGTTACGACTTAGTGTTTGTCGGGGCCATGGATACACCACCCAATATCGATGCCGCAATCTATTTCAGTCGCGAAGTCTTTCCATTGATTCGGGCTCAGTATCCTGATGCAACACTCTATTTAGTAGGAACTCGACCCAAACCCTCGGTTCTGGCACTCGGAGATATTCCTGGAGTCGTCGTAACCGGTAAAGTTCCCTCGACAACAGACTATTTGCATAAAGCGACCGTGTGTGTGGTGCCCCTACGCAGTGGCTACGGGATTAAGAATAAAACATTGGAAGCCATGGCAGCAGGCATCCCGGTTGTGGCTAGCGATCGCGGCTTAGAAGGGCTCCAAGTAGAGGGGCCAAATGTTCCTCAGCGAGCATTACGAGCCAACACCCCCCAAGAGTATGTCACTGCAATTAGTCAACTTTTCGCAAATTCAGGGCTGCGACAGGCACTATCTCAGAATGCACGCACTATGATTGAAGCGGATTATACCTGGGAAAGTGCGGGAAAGGTTTATTCCAGCATATTGTCTCGTTGATAGCCCCTTAGATTGTGGGCAAATGGCCCATGCCTAATTCGCTCCCACCTCGCAGTTCTATGCGTAAACAGTCCTCCGCTCTCGCACGACGTTCACCCGGTGCGGTACAGGTTTTAGTGCAGCGGCAGCGGTATTTCTCCTTACCGTCGCTCACTTTCGCGGGGCGTTGGTTACGCCTGGGGGGCATCACAATGGGACTGTTCGGGGCAGGAAGCTTTGTCAGTCTATGTTTGTGGATAAGCGCGGTCTTTATCTTGAGTCCCTATCCGCCTCGCTGGTTAGCACAGGCCTTGCCCTACTTAGCCAAGAACTGGAGCGATCACCCTATACAATCCTGGGAAAGCATTGAAGCTGAGCTCCAGTTACAAGGACGCTTGGCCGGTGACCTCACAAACCTGGCCAACTTAAGCCAAGACCCACAGCTAGACAATCTCCGGCTGTTACCTGTATTAGGACAACGATCAGCTTGCACGCGCAATTGTCAGGCGATCGTCGAGCTTAGACTTTACGAGATAGCTCGGCAGGAGGATCAGGAGCTATCGCTACAATTACTGGATAAATTAGCGATTCAAGGTCCGCCTGAGGAACAAGTAGTCGATCCCGTTTGGCAGGCTAATGCCAGAATGGGCGGTTCGACGCATCCCCTCCCTCTGCTCGATGTCAAATCACTCCATAAGCAGGGACTACCAGGCGTCTGGTTAACTCTGACAGGACGCTGGCAACACCAAGGAAGCCCGATTCTGTATGGCCAAGTATTGCATGTTGATTTGCAAACAAGGCGAATCAACTCACTTTTAAACTGGTCTAGTCCACCGGGACGCCTACCTATTTGGCAAAACCTGGATAATCAAGGATTACCCGAGCTGATCATTAGTCAAAGCATCGGGATCGAACCCCGTTTCAGCTTGTATACCATCGCCAATACGACAGCTGCTGTCGCGATTCGACTTAAGGAAATTTCTCTCAACAAACTGTCTTTCCCCCAAACAACTCAGACAACGCAGTATCACAATGCACTTTTTTTGGCCCAGCAAGGATTATGGTCTGATGCTCAAGAGCAACTTACTCAGCTAAAGACTCAACTAGCCCAACAATGGTCCCAAGAGCTCGAACAGCAACTGCAGTTAGTAACCCTTCACGCTCGTATTAGTCAAAGTCAGGCAGAGAGAATATGGTCACGTCCTGGCCAAAAACTACTCGCACTACTCCTTGATGGCCAGTGGGAAACGGCTCTAGACATGATGGGAACCTCACAAAGTTTCTTCGAAACATCTGTTTTGCCACTCCTTAGACAAGACTCCTCACGTCTCTGGCAGAGGTTAACGGCCTCCCTTCAAGTTAACCCCACTGAAAAAGCAGCCCAAATTTGGGGAGCCTTGCTTTTGTTAGCGAAAGAAGACAAGGAAGCAGCCTTTAAATGGCTAACTGAAAATCAGGGCTCTGTAGCCCAGCAAGAATTTAAAGCACTGGTCGATAAGGTCCAGCCTGATCCGCCTGAAGCAACCGCAACAGAAACAGAAATCACGGCAGTTGAAGAGCAGCCATCCATCCCTAGTACGACTCAAGCCGAAACGAGTTCGATACAACCTGCGAATACTCGCCCTGTGGTCGCGGGTCTGTTTGGGACCGCCCGCCCCCTGACTTCGCTAAACCCAACTGAGTGGCGGCGACCTTCTGGGACGTCTGAGTTGACCTTATCGACAGGCCAGCAATGGTACGAAATTACGCTGGAGGCTGGCAGCATTAATGAACAGTGGCAGCGTCTTGAGGTTCCAGACGCCTCTTCTTCGGAGGCAATCGCGGCTTTTTGGCGCTCGTTAGGGTTGAGGGCTAATGCTGCCTTGCATCTAACGGGGTCACTTCCAGGACAAAGCCAAACGGTTCAGGTCAAGGCCATCAACCTGGAAGCCGGAACGGCCAAGCTTTTAGCCAGTGGCGCAGCGACTCAAACGCCTGAATCCTGGATCGCAACACACCCCAATCAGTGGGTAACGCCGCCTCAAATCAGGGCTCATTCACTAGCGCAGGTTTATCAAGAGCAACCACAGTTAGGCGATCGCTGGCTCACGACTCTCAGCGAACATCTCGGGTTGGACCCGACGCTTGCAGCATCGCTCTTGCAACAGGAGAAAGCGGGCGCAGAAGGTGCCATTATGCTGCGATGGGTTGATTTCACAGGCGATCAACAAATGGATGCCTTGCTTTCTGTTAAACCTCAAGCTGGGGCCGATGAAGCGATAACCTTATCGAATCAAGAAACCGTCCACCTAGTCTTGAGTTCTGATGGCGATCTTCTCTACAGCGATCTTTGGAACGGGGGAACTATGATGGGGTGGCTAACGGCAGAGGCCGGCACACCAGCCCTAGTAGCCAATCGGAGCGGCCGTTACGACTTGCTTATCTGGTCACCGCAGACACAGCGATTTCAATGAATATGAACAATTACTCGCCATCCCGTTTCACTTTTTGGCGGCTACAGATTTTAAGGCTCAGTAAGCTGGCATTGCTAGCATTCTTCGATGGTTCAATTGCCTCATCCCTCTAGCGCGGCTAGACCAGGGTAAATCCAGGATTTCGCGAGCTTTCTCGTCTCTAAATGCCGTGATCTAGAACACATTCAACTCAAAATTTGATGATCCCCCCTTGTCAATGGGGACTTGTCACCTCACACTGAAAGTGTAAATCAAGGGATGTCACTGGCAGTTGCGAGGTTCTCGGTGAAAAGAGTTTTAGCAATTATCTTGGGAGGGGGCGCCGGTACCCGTCTTTATCCACTTACAAAGTTTCGGGCAAAACCAGCCGTATCGTTAGCAGGTAAGTATCGTCTTATCGATATTCCTGTTAGTAACTGCATCAATTCTGAGATCCACAAGATCTACGTCCTAACACAATTCAACTCTGCCTCTCTAAACCGTCATATTGCTCGGACCTACCAGTTTTCTCAGTTCACTGAGGGGTTTGTCGAAGTTTTAGCGGCTCAGCAAACACCAGAAAGTCCTAGCTGGTTCCAGGGGACAGCGGACGCTGTACGGAAATACCTGTGGATGTTAGAAGCTTGGGATGTGGATGAGTATCTGATTCTGTCTGGCGATCATCTCTACCGCATGGACTACACCTTGTTTGTCGAGCGCCACCGCAGCACCGATGCCGACATTACCCTGTCAGTTGTCCCTGTAACTGAAAAGGTCGCGCCCAGCTTTGGCCTGATGAAAATTGACACTGGCGGTCGCATTGTCGACTTTTATGAAAAGCCTAAAGGCGACGCTCTTAAGCAAATGCAGGTCGATACCACGACGCTGGGGCTGACTCCTGAGCAAGCTCAAGAAAAGCCTTATATTGCGTCTATGGGTATTTACGTTTTCAAGAAGCAAGTTCTCATCGATCTGCTTCGGAAAAACTTAGAGCAAACCGATTTCGGCAAGGAGATTATTCCGGGTTCGGCCAAAAATCACAACGTTCAAGCCTATTTATTTGATGGTTACTGGGAAGATATCGGAACCATCGAAGCTTTTTACAATGCGAACCTGGCTCTGACAGCTCAACCGCAGCCCGCTTTCAGCTTTTATCACGAAGATGCTCCAATTTATACGCGATCGCGCTATTTGCCACCGAGTAAGTTCCTCGATTGCCAAATCACCCGATCCATCATTGGCGATGGCTCTATCCTTAAAAACTGTCGTGTCAACCATTCTGTTATCGGCCTACGTCAACGCATCCATGCCGATTGTGTCATTGAGGATTCGATGCTTATGGGTGCTGACTACTATGAGCCACTCTCTGAAAGTAGCCGTCACCTAACTCGTGGCAGGGTTCCTATTGGGATTGGCGAAGGTACAACCATCCGTAAAGCCATTGTCGACAAAAATGCTCGCATTGGTCGCAATGTTCAGATCGTCAACCAAGAGAACATCGAAGAAGCAGAGCGTGAAGATCTCGGTTTCTATATTCGCAGTGGCATCGTAGTCATTTTGAAAAATGCTGTGATCCCTGACGGTATGGTGATTTAGTAAGTACGTCAGGTCTTCGGCGGGTATTTACTGAAGACCTGGCATACTCATTTTCGAAACCTTAGCTAAGCTTGCAAACCCTCAGCCAAGGAACTTTCTCCAAATATCTCGAAATAAGGGATCGGCACTTAAAGAACTTTGAATTGAGAATTTCGAGCTTGCTAGTCTTGCTGGATCTCTGGAGGCTCACTTGTGAGTGAAGTCTCATTATGGATATTGATTGGTTTACCAGGTAGTGGAAAATCTACGTGGGCTCAGCAATTTGTCAACATCAATCAGCCTCTCATGTTGGTTTCTACCGATCAGATTCGTGCTCAACTCTATGGTGACGCGATTATTCAAGGAGAATGGTTGCAAATCTGGTCCGAAGTAAAGCAGAACTTTCGCAGAGGTAGTTGGGCCACCCAGAAAGGTGATTTCGCAGGTGTCCTCTACGATGCCACAAACACTCGACGTAAATCACGACGGGAGGTTATCCAAGCAGCGCGAACAGTAGGCTTTACTCGACTGCTTGCAGTATGGTTAGATACACCATTAGTGTGTTGCCTTCATCGCAACGCTCAGCGATCGCGGCAAGTTCCTGCCGAAGTGATTTGCGCCATGGCAAGGCAACTAGCAGGAGCCCCCCCTCACTGCAATGAAGGATTCGATGTTCTATTCCGACAGCACTAAAAACGCGAATCTGCCATTAGTTACGGTTCTGCCTTTCTCTTCCCTTCAGCCATGCTCAGTAAAGAAACCCTATTCGCCTTATCGCTGTTTCCTTACCTCGGTTTTCTCTACTTCCTGACGCGATCGCGCCAAACACCTCGACTCGCCCTCATTGGGTTTTATGCCTTATTAGTATTCGTTGCCATCACAATTCCGGCTGGCATCTATGCCCAAAAAGTCTATGGTTCTGAATTAGCCAATGTTGACTGGCTCCATGGCTCTGCTGAACTTTTCTTGTCGCTTTCCAATATTTTGGTGGTTTTGGGATTTCGCCAAGCTGTAGTGCGGTTACGACAAGAGAAATCGTTGAACAATTAGCTTTATCAAGATTGGTGCAATATTAATCGGTTGCCATCGGGATCATAGGCATAAACCTCTCGCCCATGAAATGTCGGTATTGGTGAACCGGCAGGAGGATAACCCAGGGCTGTCAAGTGGGCGATCGCAGCCTCTAAATCCTCCACTTCAAGACAGAGGCTAATACTACTCTTGTCCGGACTGGCAAACTCTCCATAATTTTCTAACTTCGGCTGAAAAATACCCAGCTTCAGCCCAGGCAGCAAAAATTCAGCATAGATATCAGGGATATAGACTTGGGGAGCCCTATTTAGCAATGCTTGGTAAAAGGCCATAGAGATTTCCAACTGTTGAGTTGCCAACGTCATGAAAGCTTCTATGCAGACAAGAGATTTCATCGCACCTGAGAGAAAATTTCAAATTTAATCAAGTTATCAGGCCAAATTCAGATTTCTTAGCATTAATGTTCTACAGGAGTATAAACGCCTGAATAACCCAAGATCAGTTAACTTTTAGGAGATGTGAATGAGTTATCTCGAAACGACAGCGCAGTTCTACGGTGAAGTTGCCGAAGATCCCATGGTGGGACTCTGCTGTGTGCAAAGTACACCTCTACAACTACCGGGACTCAATGTGCCTGTACTGATGCACGAGATGAATTATGGGTGCGGGACAACGGTCCATCCGGCTGAACTGTCAGGTGAGCCAACGGTGCTGTATGTCGGTGTTGGCGGTGGGTTAGAAGCCCTACAGTTTGCCTACTTCTCAAGACGTCCCGGAGCCATTATCGCTGTCGATCCAGTCTCTTCTATGCGCGAAGCCGCCCAGCGTAACTTGCTAACCGCAGCGGAGGAGAATGACTGGTTTAAGTCGAGTTTCGTAGACATTCGCGCTGGGGATGCCTTTAACTTACCGATCCCTGACAGCTCAGTCGATGTGATGGCCCAGAATTGCTTGTTCAATATTTTTGAGAAACAAGATCTGGCAAAGGCTCTGACCGAAGCCTACCGGGTACTCAAACCGGGTGGCCGCCTGATCATGAGCGATCCCATCGCAACTCGGCCAGTTCCAGCCCATCTGCAAGCAGATGAACGCCTAAGGGCTATGTGTTTGTCTGGAGCATTGACCTATGAAGAGTACACCCAGGCCCTCATTGACACAGGCTTTGGTCAGGTTGAAATTCGGGCACGGCGTCCCTACCGCTTGCTGGATACAGCAACTTATAACCTGGACACCCCTCTGCTGCTAGAAAGCCTCGATTCAGTCTCCTTCAAGGTACCAATCCCTGAAGATGGAGCCTGCATTTTCACTGGCAAAACAGCCATTTATGGCGGGTCCGAAGATTACTTGGATGATGGTGTTGGGCACATCATGCAAAAAGGGATTCCACTGGCAGTGTGTGATAAGACAGCGCACAAGTTAGCCCAAAAGTTTCCCCAGGAAATTGTAACGACGGGCTCAACTTGGTACTACGACGGTGGTGGATGTTGCTAAAACGTAATTGCTCAACTGGGTTGACCTGGGTGTTGGTGCAGGCGAGGATGGTAGACTTTTGCCATGCAAGAACTGCCGC
>JBCBTQ010000036.1:0-33805 GCA_039818605.1 Cyanobacteria bacterium J06639_14
ATTCATACAAACTATCAATTGAACTATGTTGATAGTTTGTATGAATTAGAATCGTTTCAATTACATCAAAGTTGCTGACTTCATCATCAACAATCAAGATAGAAGGATCCGACATATGTGTGCCTTTCTGGAGCCTGAGAGGAATAAAGTTAGACGCCTTTACAGATTAACATCTATAGTGGGAGTGTGATTTCAAAGATAGCTCCCTGAGGCTGATTGTTTCTAACGCAAATTTTCCCTCCATGGGCTTCAACAATCATTTTAGAGAAAGCTAATCCTAAACCTGTTTGAGATACGTTTGGAACCGGGGGGCCAATTTCATATTTCTCAAAAATTTTTTCCTTAAAGTTGCAGGGAACCCCTGGGCCAGAATCAATCACTTGGATCTTCAGTTTGTTAGATTCAGTCAGCATTAGAGTTGTCAATATCTGACTACTATGTGGCGAAAATTTAATAGCATTTGAGAGTAGATTGTCTAGGACACGATGCATCATCGTGATGTCTAGAGCAGCTTTTCTAACAGGGTACTCGGGTACTTGACAGATCAGGGTTTGTTTTTTTTGCGCTGCAATTGCTTTAAAGTTTAAAGTCACTGACTTTATGAGACTAGAAACCTCAGCTTCTGTACACGTCAAACGAATTTTGTTTGATTCCAGCAGGGCAACCTTTAAAAGATCATCCACTAAAATCTCTAAGGTTTGTGCGGATGAGTGAATTTGGTTGAGTTCCCCTTCATCTATATGTTCACTCTTGAGAAATTCTAATCCGAGTAAAACCTCAGTCAAACGATTGCGAAGGTCATGGACTAGCATGTGTACAATATCTTCGCGAAATCTCAGCAGGGCTTGCAGATTATCGTGTTGCTGTTTAATACGCAACATAGATTTGACTCTAGCCCCAAGTTCAAGGCGGTTAACAGGCTTGCTAATGAAGTCATCGGCTCCAGCATTGAGGCAACGAGCGAGGTCTTTTTTCTCAGACAGAGCTGTAACCATCACGATGGGGATGGACTGGCGTTGAGGCATAGCCTTAATTTGCCTGCAGACTTCTAAGCCGTCCATACCAGGCATAGTGGCGTCTAACAGAATCAGATCAGGTTGAAATAGATCCAGCGAGTTGATAGCTTCTTGACCGCTATCGACATAATGCAGCTGATAGTTTTTGTGGGATAACATCGTTTCAATGACGTCGAAGTTACCCACCTCATCATCAACAACGAGGATAGAGGGTTGCGACATATTTGTGGCCGTGGCTATAGCCGAGTGAAGTTTGATAGACCCCTGAGATTGTGACGAGTTCCCTTTCTCTTGATGGCTTTACATACTAAGTTGTTTAATTATATCAATGTGTTCGAATTTAACCTCGGTGGTTAAAAACGTTCTTGTCCTAGGTGCCACTTAACATCTGTGGCATGGTCGTGACCAATTCCGTTAGCTTTGAAGTCATTTGTTCAGGGGGCAACTGCCAACGCTTACTTAATACGTAACCCTTACCTGGCTACCGTGAAATTCTGCACAATGTTTGACATCTAGAGCGAAGCCAGTTCCATCAGGCTGACATATCGACGTTCAAAGCACTATCAATTTGGATACAAGGCTGAAACAACTGGTCGATGAAATCTGAGGGAACCCTATATCGGTATCGATAACGGCTCGTGAATCAAAAAGGAGGACTCACGACACACTTTGGGTCCATCTGAGCCGGTAGATCAAGCCAAAACGTAGGGCACCCTTGTGCAAGTCTCAAGGTATGGCAGGCAAGATGTAGAGCACACTGTGAAACCTTACCAAATTCGATAATTGGACGCCCCGTATTAGATACTTTGGTAGATGGTCAATAACAATCCACTTCGGAGCATAGGCTTTGCTGGCATTTCGCAAGTTAGTCAGTTCTCGAAGCTAACACCCTGTCGCCTAGGTAATTTCCCAAAACAGATACCTCCCGTATGCCAGTATTGAAGCACTAGACTCAACAACCTGAGCAATGCTTCCTTTCACAGGAATATCCTTAACACCCTCTATCGCCTGAACAGTTATAGGAAATTCTTACCAGAACAGTTGCAGAAACAGAACTGTGACCCAGACAACTCCCCTCAATTGCCTCTGTTCAATTAAAGACTTATTGAAGAAGATCGAATTGTTGCGAATTCGCCCAAACCACTCTTTGTATCTAAATATATACCGACGAATCAGAACTATCTGAGACTTACCGCTTTCAGGAAAGTCCTGAAGAACGACCGCACAGATAGAACAGTGAAGTGCATCTATCCATTAAAAGAGTATCTACCCTCTGCATAGATGCCATCGATACTAGCGTTTGTTGTCTTTATCTGGGTTTCCTAAGATCAAGACATACCAATAAAAAGCATTTAGGGAGCTTATCATGTTTTGGCTTTCAATATCAAGCTGTTCTTCCGAACTCAATGCGATCGCAGCACACACCCGTCCCTGGGCAACCTTGAAGAAATTTTGGCAGTTCAGCCAAACTTACGGTGAATATCACTCCCTGCCACCCAGCCGTCGTCGCCAATTTCTGATTGACATGGAGCAAAGCAAGCAACCCGCAAACGTTATCCCTGAGTCTTGTCTGTAGTAACTCAAACAAGACTCAAGAACATCTCATTAGCCTTCTTCAGAAACGCTAGCTGCCGCCAGTTCGGCATAGGTTGGCATTTGCCCTGAGGTCAGGCGCTGCCAATATTCCTTTAGGTCTCCAGCTAACTCGTTAGACAAGATATAGCAACCGATGAGGTTGGGGAAGGCCATCCCCAGCAACATTAAGTCACTGAAGTCGATAATTAACCCCAGACTTGTGAGGGTTCCGAGGAAAGTGCAGGTGACGTAAATGAGTTTGAACAGCAGCGTGGTGCGTTCACCAAACAAGTAAGTCCATGCCTGGATCCCATAATAGCTCCAGGAAATGATGGTCGAAAAGGCAAATAAGCACACTGCGATGCTTAAGATAACCGGGAACCAACCAATTACCGATGCAAATGCGCTTGAGGTCATAGCGACTCCGCTTAAGCCCTCACCCGTATCTTGATAAGCTCCGGTGAGCACAATCGCGATCGCTGTCATATTACAGATAACGATTGTGTCAATGAAAGGTTCAAGGAGGGCCACAATGCCTTCGCGGATGTGCTCATCAGTACGCGCTGCAGAGTGAGCAATAGCAGCAGAGCCAACACCAGCTTCGTTGGAAAACGAACTCCGACGAATCCCTTGTACCATGACACCGACAATCCCACCGCCTACTGCTGTCGGTGCAAAGGCTTGGCTGATAATGGTGCCGATAGCTGCCGGTACCTCAGTGATGTTTACTATGATGACGAAAAGGCACGCGATCGCGTAAATAGCGGCCATTGCGGGTACAAGCTTTTCAGCCACGGCCCCAATGCGTTGAATACCACCGATGATCACAAAGGCAGCGAGTCCTGCCAGGATGAGTCCAAATATCCAAGCGGGCAATCCAGGAAAGAGACCAGCAATGGCTGCATAAGCTTGGTTTGACTGGAACATGTTGGCCCCACCCAAGCTACCGCCCAGGCACAAGATGCAAAAGAGGACTGCCAAACCTTGTCCTAAAGGACGCATCCCTTTGGGTGCTAATCCTCTAGTGAGGTAATACATCGGGCCACCCAGGACCGTGCCATCATCCAGGACACGACGATACTTTACCGCTAAGGAGCACTCGGTGAACTTGGTCACCATGCCGCAAAACCCTGCCAGGGTAAGCCAGAACATCGCCCCCGGTCCACCGAGCTGGATTGCCACAGCAACCCCGGCAATGTTGCCAAGACCTACGGTCCCGGAAACAGCCGTTGCTAATGCCTGAAAGTGGGAGACTTCACCTTCATCGTGAGGGTCATCAAATTTTCCTTGAACCACATCAATGGCGTGTTTAAAGCCACGTAAGTTAATGAATCCCATCCGTAGGGTGAAGAAAATAGCGGCTACGAATAGCCACAACACGATGAATGGAAAGCCGTTTTCCCCACCAATCTTGAAGAACAGCAGGGTAGCCATAATATTCACGATGGGCTGAAAGATGACATCAGCACCCGTCACAGAATCATCTTGGGCTAAACCAGGCTGAGCAACAACCAGGAGAAATAAACTTGTCAGCGCGATCGTCAGCCAAGGAAGCCGACGCCTGAAGAATTTGGGGGTTTGTTCCAGCATAGTTACCGCGATCTCTAGATAAAGAACAGCTTTTCAAAGAACTTGCGACAAGTTTTGATATCAGAAGTTTTGATATCAGATATCGACATTGAAAATGGTCATCTTTGTAAAGGCATATGAGGCATCAGGTTACTCCAAAGGTGGCCAACCCTGAGCTGTTCAACATATTTTGTCAACAACCATAGACAAATGATTATCAAATCTTTTGTTCCGCAACTGTTACCTTCGACACGTTGATTACATCAAGCATCTCCCCAAAATTTTTCAATGATTCTTTGGTAAACAGTGCAAAGCTCGTGTATGTGTTTGATCGGAATGTGTTCGCCCACTTGGTGCATAGTATTGTCCAGGGGACCATACTCGACGGTGACGCAGTGGGGTACGATAAAACGGGCATCAGTAATACCGCCGTCGGTACTGAGACGAGGACGACGACCAGAAATTTCTTCTACAGCGTCTTGAACTAGGGCGACGAATGGATCTTCGGGATCAGTACGAAATGCTTCCCCGCTAACCCGAAAGCGCATGTCATACTCCACTCCGTGAGTGCGGGCAATAGGTTCAATCGTTTTTCGAATCAGTTGTTGCAACCCTTGGCCAGTTTGTTCATCATTAAAGCGAATGTTGAAACGCAGTTTAACGCTGGCAGGAATCACGTTTTCGGCGCACTGAGCTGTTTCGAATTGCGTGATTTCCAAATTGGACGGTTCAAACCAGTCGTTCCCTTCATCCAGCGGTAGCGCCTGCAGTGCGGTTGCCATAGCCACGGCAGCAGGGACAGGATTCAGAACATTACGCTGATAGGCCACGTGGCCTTGCTTGCCCTTGATCGTGATAAAAGTGTTGATACTACCGCGCCGACCAATGTGAACACAATCGCCCATTGCCGAGGGATTGGTCGGCTCCCCCACAATGCAAGCATCGATTTTCTCCCCACGCTGCTGTAACCATTCCATTACCGGTTTAGTGCCATTGATGGCTTCATGTTCTTCATCACCGGTAATGATGAAGCTAATCGATCCATGGAAGCCATTCTTCTTTTGAGCCAGCCATGATGAAACCGCCGCAATGAAACAGCCAATCCCAGCTTTCATATCGACAGTACCTCGTCCCCACAAGATGCCATCGCGAATTTCAGCTTTGTAAGGATCAATATCGCCCCAGCGCTGGCGATCGCCCTCGGGAACTACATCGGTATGCCCCGCAAAGGCTAGATTGGGTCCCTCTGAGCCCAGACGAGCATAGAGATTATCGACTTCATAGCTGCCCGGTTCATTATGAAAGGTCATGCGATGGCAGGTAAACCCGAGTTGTTCCAAATGACGCTGAACCACATCTAACCCCCCCTCTCGATCAGGGGTGACGCTGGGTCTTTGGATCAGCTCTTGTGTCAACAGAACTGGGTCGAGTACAGAAATTTGGGTAGACATAGGTGCTCTCGAATGGACTGTGAGAATTGGGGATTAGGAATGAGGAATTAGAGACTGAGGATTGGGTAAATAGCAGAGTAATGGAGTGATGGAGTTTTGCATAAGGGAGTTGCGCAAAAATAATATCCCATCCACCCTGTCACCCTCCTACGCCCCTCTCACGAGTACTTTCATTTCCCATCGACCCTAAGCAGCTTGAGTTACGGTAGTCTGTTGGGCGACGAGTTGTTTGTAGGCGTCAATTAGGCGCATTGTGATCGGACCAAACGGCTCGAAGGTATAGTCATCAACCTGACTCACAGATTCGATTTCACAGGTTGTCCCAGTCAGAAAAACTTCTTGGGCGTGGGCTAATTCTTGGGGTTGAATCTGGCGTTCAACTACCGGAATTTCCAGTTGTTTTGCGAGCTTGATAATAGTTTGCCGGGTAATGCCATCGAGAAAACAATCCGGCACAGGTGTCAACAAGGTGCCATCCGTTACCAGAAACACATTCGATGTGGTGGATTCGGCAACTAAGCCGCGATAGTCCAACATGAGGGCATCATCAAATCCCTGCTTAACGGCTTCGTCTTTACTCATGGTGCAAATGGGATAAAGACAGGCTGCTTTACTCACCGTAGGTGCTGTGATGGGATCAGGCTTGCGCCAGGTAACATGACAGGTCAGTTTCAGAGGCTTTTTGGTCGGGATCGTAAACAGGGTTGTAGGGAATGACCAGGCCGCGATCGCTACGCAAATCGAAGTATCGGGCGCATAGACCCGAAGTTTTTCGCTACCCCGCCAAGCTACGTGACGAATGTAGCCTACCTCAATCGCCTCTTTGGCCAGCAAATCGTAGGTGGCCTTTGTGAGGGCTTCTATGGAGTAGGGGATAGTGAAGCCCAGGATACTGGCAGAACGATACAAGCGCTCAAGGTGCTCGGTCAGCAAAAACGGTTTACCGTTGTAAATGCGGACTCCTTCAAAAACGCTGCTGGCGTAGTGCAGCCCATGGGTTAAGGGATGAATCTGGGCCTCTTTCCAAATGACGATTTCGTCATTTAGCCACAAAAACCCTTCTCTTTGATCGAATGGTACTAAGGACATAAAAACGACTGGGCTCTAGGAAATTTCTAAGCAAACAATTACTAGAAAAAAGGCAATAAACTAGCCTTAGGTTGTGCGAAGTATCAACATTAGTGGAACCCAATAGAACTAGTTCTGGCGTTGAGTTCCACTCAATCGACAAGAGGGACTTTACCAACCTAAGGTGGTAGATTCATCGCGAGAAACCACCCTAGTACTTGACAGCAGAAGTATGAGCATTATTCAGAACGCTTGGAAAGCTCACTCTTAGATGAATTGGCATTTTGCATTCCGAATTTTGAATTTTGCATTCCGCACAGCGGTACTAGTCCCGTAACAGCTCATTGATCGATGTCTTGGAGCGAGTTTTGTCGTCAACCGTTTTCACAATAACATTGCAATAAAGGCTCGGCCCCGGCGACCCATCCGGTAGAGGTTTACCCGGCAAGGAACCCGGAACCACTACAGAGTAGGGAGGAATCTCCCCATAGAAAATTTCGCCCGTAGCGCGATCAACAATCTTTGTTGACTGACTCAGGTAAACACCAATTGCAAGCACGGCTCCCTCGCGCACAATCACGCCCTCGGACACCTCACTCTGCCCACCCACAAAGACATTGTCTTCAATGATGACCGGGTTTGCCTGCAGGGGTTCCAGCACTCCCCCAATCACTACCCCAGCCGAGATATGACATCCCTGCCCAATTTGGGCACAGGAGCCAACTGTTACGTAGCTGTCAATCATACTGCCGCTAGCGATATGAGCCCCAATATTTACAAAGCTGGGCATCAGGACAACGTTGTTAGCGACATAAGAGCCACGCCGTACCACACAGTTTGGTACGGCTCGAAATCCTGCAGTGGCAAAGGTCTCCTGCGTCCAACCCGCAAACTTGGAAGGGACCTTATCGAACCAGGGGGCATCGCCCAGCTTGGGGTCTTGGAGACCGCTGGGAAGCGGAGTGGAATCTGCTAGTCGGAAAGACAACAGTACAGCCTTTTTGAGCCACTGATGCACTACCCAGTCATCACCAGATTTCTCGGCAACGCGGTACTTACCACTATCGAGACCACTAATTGCATGTTCAATGGCGTCACGTGTTTCACCCGATGTTTCAGGGCTGATGCCGCTGCGGCCTTCCCAAGCTGTATCAATAATTTTTATCAGGCTTTGTGTGTTCGTATCTGTTTCCACCAGTGCCAACCGAGAGACGACGGTGTCTCAAATGGTATCGCTAAGCGGGAACTGGGGGAAGAGTTCGGGGATCGGCGTGAGAGTGAAGTCCCCGTGGTGGAGGGTAGAGGAGTAGAGGGTAGAGGAGTGGTGGGTGGTGGAGTAGAAGGTAGAGGATAGAGGGTAGGGGGTGGAGGGTGATGGAGGTTTGAATCATGATTCATGACTTCTGACTCTTGATTCCTAAGCTAACCAGGATTTCCCACCCCCAAATAGAAAATCCCCGATCGCCTGATCAAGACCTGTCGGGTCGTCCTAAAGTCGTGATGTAGAGAACCGCTTCATCTTCCGGGATCCCCAGAACTTCGTTGACCTGATCGTCAAAGAAACCGCCAATGCCACTAACGCCCAAACCAAGTCGAATAGCGGCTAAATTCAAGCGCTGCCCCAGATGGCCAGCATCTAAATGCAGATAGCGATAAACCCGATCGCCGTATTGGGCGATCGCTTGCTTCAGATCAGCAGTTTGAAAAATTACGGCCCCCGCATCACGACCTAAATTTTGCCCCAAGCAGAGGTAGTGAAGTTCTTGACGGAAGTTCTTGAAGCGAATCTGGCGCAGCTCTTGCGCATTCGGCGCATAGTAATAACAGCCAGCGTCGAGACCATCGACACCAGAGACGGCCACAAAAGACTGAATCAAACTCAGATCAAAGTAGTCTGGATCACCATCAAATCCTTGTTCAACATAATGGTGAGGCTGATAGGTAAAATCCAGTAAAGTGTTGAGCTCATCTAGCGTTAGATTCTCACCGCTAAATTGTCGCGTCGAGCGCCGCCTTAAAATTGTCCTTTCCAGCCCCTGTAGCTGATCATCCCAATCAACGGGAGAGGTTTGGGTAGACACTTTGAGGCAAAAGGGGAAATTATATTTGTCATCGAGTGTTGGCTTTTGCGGCTCGGGCACGGCATCGGCTGTTTGGGCAGAGCGCGTTTGCCAGCGCATGTCGGCATCCTTATCGATACAGGTAGCCTGGTGCATGTAGCTCAACAATTCCCCATCGGCAATCTTAGGAAACTCAACCCGAAGCTGAGCTGGTTGAGCGGTCGTAGTGTGAGGAAGGTTCTGCTCAACCTGCAATAGGTCGGCCAAAGCCACCACGGCGAGAGCACTTTCCGCAGTTTCATCGAGGTACATTAGCTGATTAAGGGCATGATCAGCAAACCCACCAATAAGATGGGGGCGGTAGTCTATCAGAGCCCCCGCGAGTTCCAAATTGCCTAGCAAATGCCCAGCATCCAAACAAATACGACGATAGGCACGGTCTTTATAGCGCCAAGCTGAACGGTAGAAAATGGTTGTAGCCACAAGCGCCAGCTGCGTCTGCTCTAAGGCCGGATGCCAAAAACACGCCTCCTGCAAAGGTTGCCAAACATGATCATCCCAGAATCGCCAGAGGCTGTGGGTGCGCACCTGGTAGTTATAAAGTCCAGCTGGCAATAGGGCATTACCCCGTGAAACAAGATATAACTCAGTCGGATAAAGTCCACCTGCAGAAGGTGATGATCGGAGGAAAAAAGCTTGCCCCGAAAACGTTTGCATCTTGGCAGTGAGGCCATACACATTAATCAAAAAGTGTGATAGGCGAGCCCAAGCGCGATCCGTGGGGGATGCCTGGGCAGTTACTTTCATTTCATCGAGATAAGGCTTGAGATCAATCTCATTTCCCAAGCGGTAAGTTTTGAACGTTTCGGGCGGCAAGCCTTGCATCGCACCGGCAGCATTCGACAGAGTCTCTGGATGGTATTTCGTACGATCGTGAAAGTGTTCAGCAATAGAACTCTGATAACCCATGTCCAACCTGAAAAGTATCGTCCCTGCACCCTCCGAATAGGCCTTGCCCAAAATGGAGGGTGCCATACACAGTGAGATTGCCTGGAACTGAAAACGCTAGATCTGAACCAGGAAAGATTCAGAACCTTGATCACGCAAGCAAGTTGTAGCTGTTATCGTAGCCCGGATAGAAACATTTTGCCGGTTTCGAGCTGGATAGATAACCGCTACTTACAAGTTCCATACAAACCCCTTATAAAGATTCATCGAATATAGCCAAGGATTTATAGCGATTAAATAGCTGGGCCTACTGTAAACGCTATTTCCTAGATTTTGTATTCAATGTCGTCGATTTAGGACAATATCCGGCGATGTGATCACCGACTAAATCCAAAAACATGCTTAAGTTCACTCACAAACGGCCTCTTAAACGGTAAATTAAGAAAAGTTAATTAAGTTTTGTTTCTTTACTGAGATGAAGTGGAAGTTTGGAAGTTTGGATTAGGCATTTCTGGGTCTTCAGATGTTTTGACAGGCCTGTTTTGATGGTTCTAAGTCAGATTTTAATTGTGAGTGTTTAGGCACCTTAGATTAATTGTGATTCCTGGAACAAATGCGTTTACTCTAAGGCGTAACAAATCAGGTTTCACAGGCTTCGGTTGTCGACTTTAGGTCTGAATTCGTGGCCTTAAGGTGCCCTTAGTGTAGGGTTCGGCTTGATATCTAAACCTATGACAGATTTAGACTTTAATGCTCTACTTGATCGTTACAAGCTAGGCGAGCGTCAATTTGAAAATCTTTTCATCCGTTCGGTTGATGGCTTTGAATGTAATCTTCAAGGCATCAATCTTAGTGGAAGTACTTTTGTTAAAGCTTATTTGCCTTACAGCAACTTAAGTCAAGGTTGTTTGCAAAGTTTGACTATCAAGGAAGGGCATTTGGGGGATGCGAAGCTGTTTTCAGCAGATCTCAGCAATGCAACGCTTGTGGGCACTAATTTGTCGCGGGCTGATCTGCGCTATGTATGTCTCAAAGGTGCCAATTTGCAGACTGCCGATCTAACTGGAGCTGATTTAAGAGGTGCAGACCTGACTGGGGCTGATTTAGCAGGGGCTATGTTGTCTAGGGCAAATTTGCATCAGGCCAACCTCGATCAGGTTTGTCTGAAGGGAGCTAACCTCTTTCGAGCCACTGGCGCGAACCTGGAACGTGTAATTTGCGATCGCACCACCATTCTGCCCGATGGTCACTACTATTAGAGGCATCCTCTCAATGTCTGAGCGATCAACACCGGAAGACAGGGTAAATCTTACCTGCTAAAGCTTCAAGGTATGCTAGGCATAATCGTTTGAGAGTTTATGGGGCACTCCCCCATCTCAAGATGTCCTCCATAATTACGAACGTGATCGCCATGCCAATGCGGCGTAGCAGCCTCCTCTTTCGACCTCAACTACCCCACAGTGCTTTGCTGTTGACCATGTGGTTACTTAGTGGGGGTGCGGCACTAGCCCATATTGAAGCAAGCACAATGCCGCTCCTAGTTGCTCAGGTCAACTCATCGGAAGCCAATGCTGACTTAGAACGCCGTCAGCAGGAAGCAGATTTAGCCTTTGCCCGTGCCACCACACTTTTTTACGTACTGCTAACAGCTCTGGTGCTGCTAATAGCGTTAGGCGTTGCTCTGCTGTGGTTCTTACGGCGCTCTGTCGTGCAGGAGGTGGCTACAGTTGTGCGAGGTCAGCTAAACCAAATGACGGATTTGGAACATAAAATCCGAACAGCTACCCGCGAATTGAATAATGTCTTGAAAGATGCAGAGGATCTGGCTAGCGATATTGAGCAGGATGCTGAAGGCTTCAAAGATGAACTGGCGGCAAAACGTCGAGCCTTAACGCATGCGATGGAAGAGATTGGCGACTCCAAAAGTCGTACGCTGAAGGACTGGCAAGAACAAATCACAGCATTGCAAAAGACGCTAGGTGAGGTGGAAGAAAGCTTTGGCAAGAAAGTTGATGCCTTGAAGGGACACATGCAGGAACAGGCTTCTACTTTTGAGTCCGATGCAGCCACTCAGACCGCCGAAGTTTTAGCCTCTGTTCGTGAGGCAACGCAGGCATTTCAGCAGCAATTGGTCGCGATGGAGGCTCAGGTCAACGATACCCAGAAACGGACGATTGACGGTATTCAGGTGTCCTCTACCGATTTTACCGATCGCTTACAAGAAGTAACGACTGCCGTTGAAGCCACGCGCGATCGCACCCTGGCTGAGTTGGAGACGCTAAAGGAAGGCTTTGCGCCTTACTTTGAAACTTTGCGGGATAATCTCGAAGCGCAGCTAGAGCAGCATCAGCAGCGTGTCATGGATGCCATGAGCAACCGCCAGCGGGTGCTGGACGAGCAGTTAGATGAAGTCCAAATTAGCGCAATGGGACGTCGTGACCTGGCTCTACAGACAATGGAACGGGCCACAAACGATTTTGAGCTGCAGTTTAGTCAGGTGAGAGATGAAGTCCTGGCCCAAAAGGCCAACGTTCTGGCTGACCTCAGGCGCTCTCTCGATGATTTTCTGGCCCAGTTCCAGGGATATCAAGGAGAGGTGGATGCTGGCAAGATGGCAGTGCTGACTAACATGCAGCAGATTGCCGATGATTTTCTGGCTCAGTTTGAACAGCTTCAAAGCGAAGTGGACGATCGCCAAGCTGTTGTTTTCAGTCAATTGCAAGAGAATGCGGAGGCATTTCGCGGCCAGATTTTGCAGATGACCGAGGCGTTTGAAGCTAATAAAACAAACACCTGGGAAGACATTCAACGCAGTGCTCGTGACTTCGATGAGGCCATCGCCCAACTGCAAGGGGAAAGTCGCGATCGCGCCACCGTCACCCTAGAGACGTTAGGACGGTTAGAAGATGAGTTTGGCCGCCAGTTAAATGAAATGCGTGATGTCGTGTTTAACCGTCGCGATCGCGTATTGGAAAAATTGGATGGTTTCGATGAACGCCTAACTGAGCATGTTACTTCCCTGGAAGGGGAAGCTTCGGAACGACAGCAGCAAGCCAGCCAACGCTTGAACCAAATTGAAGTTGACTTTGATAATCAACTGGCAGACCTCCAACGGGACATCGCATCAGGTCGTAGCGATGTACTGGCAGACTTAGAAGCGGTCAAGCGAACGGTACAGGAACGCCTTATCACCCTTCAAGCTGAAGCCCAAGGCGAAAAAGAATCCATCATGCGGCGCTTGGGTGAAGTTGCACCAGAATATGTCGCTGACAGTTTCGTAAGCGCGACTCAACAACAGTTAGAAGCCCTTACCGGATTGCTTGATCGCCTCCGCGATAATCGCCCGACACTCTTTATGTCGGCAGATGAGCGGATTGAGGCGGCCAATAAATTCTTGGTCGAGGAAAACTATGCCGCTGCCCTGGAAGAGTACACTCAAGCCCTCGAAATTAAGCCTGACAATGTGGATGTATGGCTCAATCAAGCCCAAGCATTAATCGGCCTTGAACGCTCCGAGGAAGCGTTAATCGCCTTAAACAAAGTCATTGAATTAGCACCTGAAAGGACCGCCGCCCACTACCAAAGGGGACAAGTGCTCCGTGAACTCAAGCGCTACGAAGAGTCCCTCACGGCGTTTGAGCGTGTAGTCGAACTAGCCCCTGAAGATGCCAAAGCTTGGGTCAATCAGGGTATGGTATTGGGCCGCCTACGACGACGAGAAGAGGCCATCGCAGCTTTCGATAAAGCACTGTCAATCAAGCCTGATTACCACGAAGCCTGGGTCAATCGTGGCGTATCCTATGGTGTGCTGCAGCAGCACAGTAATGCTTTCGAGTCTTTTGATAAGGCGGTTGAACTGCAAGCGAATGATGCTGTTGCCTGGCTCAATCGAGGACTGGCCGCGATCGAGTTGGAACGCTATGAAGAAGCACTTGCCTCCCTTGACCGAGCCACTCGATTTAACCCTAAAGCTCCTAAAGCTTGGGACAATCGCGGTTATGTGCTCATGAAGCTGGGGCGCGATGCTGAGGCACTCAAAAGCTTTGATAAGGCATTAGAAGTAGATCCTGACTATGCCAAAGCCCTATATAACAAGGCTATCTGCTATGCATTCCAGCGAGAAGATGACGTTGCGCTGGAAAATCTGCAGCTAGCCGTACGATTAGACCCCAATCTGCGCGCGGATGCCCAAACAGAGCAGGCATTCGACCACCTATGGAATGATGATTGGTTCCAGGAACTGGTAGGGCGTCGGACCGGCTGAGCCATGGCCACCTAGGCCTATTTAAAGGGATCCGCGCGCCTTTGCAGCCCCTTTATAATGACTAAACCTAATAGGAGAAAAATGATAAGACCCTTTAGCATATGCCATTCATAGAATAGCCCTTTACTTACATCAAGTAATTGTAGAGTGATAGCTAAAGCCATATTCTTAGCACCGATACAAGCGCTATAGTGATCGGGATTAGGTAATACCCTTTCCCCAAGTTATGGCTACACGCCACGAACTCTGTAGGGATGCACGGCTATGCGCCCTGGCCAAAATGTGTAGCGGTTACTTACAGAATCGGTATAACTGGTTGCTTCAGCCGCCTTTATTAACTTGCCTCAAGTTTATGACTTTTCAAAAAGCCTCAGCTCCTCAGGAAAAGAGCCACTACATAATGTTGCTCATTCTAATCGGAATTATTTCGGCAATCTATATCAAGGTTTTGTCGGATTATAACCAGACAGCTCATCTGGGGATGAGTTTACTGTTTGTTTTATCCTGTGGCCTCCTTTTGTGGGAGCGGCGCACCTCACTACATTTAGCAAGAAGTCGTAGCGAGTTTTATCTGGGGCTAATAGGTCTTGTGTTCACCTTAAGCTGGGGCGGTTTCTTGTTATCTCAGGGGGCTAGTCAGGGTGGCCAGACTCTGAACTTGCAAGGGCAGCCAGGAATCAATGCCCTGATCAGGATGTTTCCTGTCTTTGGTGGCTTTGCACTGGTGCTGTTAGCCTCTGGTTGGAATGGGCTACGCCAGTTTTGGCGGGAACTAGTGATTCTCCTGGCACTGGGACTCCCAGGTACACTATCGGCCTTTATTGCCGACATTTCACCGCTAACAGCACGCTTTAGCACTGCATTACTGTGGTATGGCGGATTTGATGTTGTCCGTGACGGTCTCAAAATCTTTCTCGAAGGGGGCGGCGTTGAAGTTTACTACGGTTGCTCTGGTATGGAGTCAGTTACTTATATTTTAGGACTGTCTGTCTTATGCCTCATTATGTTTCCTTTATCGGGCTGGAAACGATATTTCATTCCTTTGGTCGGCATGATAATCGGCTTTGTCGTTAACGGCATACGGGTATCGCTAATGGCTATTTTGGTGTCGTCTGGAAACCGGGCAGCCTTTGACTACTGGCACACTGGTGATGGCTCCCTTATTTTTGGCTTGCTAGCAGTTGTTGTATTTGGCAGTTTTTATCTATCAATACAGACGTTAGAACAGCGACAGCAGCAATTAGCACAGGCAACACCAACTTATACGGATTCCCCTGAACTCACCCAAGAACTGCAAGCCTTTTTAGAAACAGAGGATGATCAGTAGGAGCCATAAATAAGCCTCGTTCTGAATCATTGAAAGCGCGATACAGATGTTTAGAGGACGGTGAATCTTGGGGGGCCACTCACGACCCTTTAAACCAAATTTCTTGCCATGGTACAAGAGCTTTCGATAGGCTGGCTTCAGTCCCCTTTTTGGCCTTGTCTGATATGCCTAAACGCCATGTTGAATTGAGTCCTACCGATCGCCAAGAACTCGAAGCTTTGCTGCGGAAAGGTCAGCTGAAAGCCCGGGAATTTAAGCGTGCCACAGGGCTGCTGGAATTGGACCGAGGTAAGACTATTCAGGCCGTCTGCGAAACCTTGGGGGTATCCCGTGCTACGGTGCGTACATGGCATCAACGCTATCAACAAGAGGGCCTAGCCTTATTGAAAGATAAGCCCCGTCCCGGTCGCCCGGTTGACATGGATGATGGGCTACGGGCAAAGGTAACGGCCCTAGCCTGCAGTGAGGCTCCCACCGGGCATGAACGCTGGACACTGCGACTACTAGCCGCGAAAGCAGTCGAACTCAACTACTGTGAGCACATCTCCCACACCCAAGTGGGTCAGATTCTCAAAAAAACGAATTGAAACCTCATTTGCAAAAGACGGGGTGCAATGTTATTGAGACATAATCTGCCTAGTCACGACGTCCCAGAATCAAAAAGACGTAATACAGTAAATTCAATAGCGCATAGAGAGCCGTTGCGACATAGGTAAACGCAGCCGCTTGAAGAACCGCCTTAGCCCCCTGATTTTCTTCTCCCTGCAAAATCCCCAGTTCATCAATTAACCTGAGCGCCCGTCGCGAAGCATCAAATTCTACGGGCAACGTCACGATATGGAAAAGAAACACAGCGGCAAAAAAGAGGATGCCAAGCCAAGCCAAGCCCAGGAAATTTAGGAGCACACCCGCCACAATCAGGATTGGTCCTAGATTCGAGCCTAAGTTGACGGCAGGAACCAAGGCGGCCCGAATATTCATGAATTTATAGTCATTCACATCCTGTAAAACGTGGCCACATTCATGAGCCGCAACCGCAGCAGCAGCCAGCGAATTGGAGTTGTAAATGCCTTGGGAAAGACGTACCGCTTTGGCTCGTGGATCATAGTGATCAGTCAACTCGCCAGCCACAGGCTCTACCTTGACGTCGTAAATCCCCTTTTTATTGAGAATTGTTTGCGCAACCTGCGAGCCCGTCATACCCATTGTGGATCGTACCTGGGCATAGCGACGGTAGGTTCCTTTAACTTTGCTCTGGGCCCACATCGTCAAGACGATGCCCGGAACCATAAACACAAAATACATGGGATCAAAAAACATGGCTCTGTAGATAAAACAAAGTGACTGCCAAAATCAAAATGCTGCAATTAAGCCGCCTTGTCAGTCACTTTAGCGCAAGGCTCTCTTAAAGACAGCTTCAGATAGTACAACTGCAAGACATTGGCACATTTCCACGGGGTTATTGCGTGTTGCAAGTTACGGACATCGCTTTCAATTCTATCGGCGCTAGCTAGTGAGGATACAACGCATAGTCTGCAGTGTGGTCGCTGTAGCTGCTAGCTTGGCGGGTAAACATGCTGCAGTAACGTCCGCCCAAGTCCATGAGTTCTTGGTGTGTTCCTGACTCAAGGATTTGCCCATGCTCTAGCACAATGATGCGATCGCACAATTTTGCCAGGGCTAGACGATGACTAACCACCACAGCCATCCGTCCTTGAGCAATCGAGCGAAAGATGCGGTAAATCTCGTGCTCATTTTTCGGGTCAAGGGCTGCTGTGGGCTCATCAAACACTAGCAGATCGGCTTTGCCCAATCGCATCAGGGCGCGAGCGATGGCCACTCGTTGCCACTGCCCACCAGAAAGATCAAGGCCATCCTCTAGCTCACGTCCTAGAGGGGTTTCTAGCCCATGTTTTAAAGTATTAGGCAAGTACTCAATCCCTGCTTTGTGGAGCACAGCATCAATGGCGGCATCATCCTCAAGCATCGGCAAATAGCCCCAACCAATGTTTTCTTGCAGGGTCGCGGGAAAACGAGCATAGTCTTGCATAACAACAGCCACCCGCGATCGCACCTCAGCCAAGTCAAGGGTTGTCAAGTCCTGACCGTTCCACAGGATGCGGCCCGCTGTGGGGTCATATAGACGGCAGAGTAGCTTTGCCAGAGTCGTTTTACCAGCACCGTTTTCTCCCACTAACGCAACCATCTCCGTGGGCTGAATATGAAAGTTGAGATTTTTCAGAACGGGTTGTTGATCAGCTCCTGGATACTGGAAAGATAAATTCTCGACCCGAATTCCCTGCAGGGTGCGATCGCAAGTAGTAACCGGCACCATACGCTGAGCCCCAGAATAGATTTGCGGTTTGAGGTTCAGCAGTTGAAAGATGGGGGCTGTTGCCAGGGAGACATCGTAGAGATCGCCTGTGTGAGCAATCAAGATATACAGACTGCGCCGGAGTTGCAGAATAATGCCGGTATAGAGGGCTAAATCACCTAAGGTAAAGGTGCGTTCAAGGACACCCAGCACCACGTAGACATAGGGCACGGCAATGCCCAACCCACCAACAAGTGCCCAGAGCATGACCATGACAGCCCCTTCACGGCGTACCTGTTCCATATTGCTGAATAGGGTCTGGAACAGATCTTGCCAGCGCCCCAGCATAATGTCTTGCAACGAAAACAGACGAATTTCTTTAGCGTAGTCAGGACGCGTGATGGAGCGGCTGTAGATGCCCATTTTGCGACTCACCCCAGCTTGCGTTTCTTCAACGCGCCAGCTTTTGCGATGGTGGTGCATTTCCACATAGATTGAGGGAATGGCTGAAGCCATGAGTGCCAAAGGCACCCACCAGCCAATGGAGGCCGATACCACCACCGATGGAATAAATGTAAAAATCCCCACAAAGGTTGCGGCAATGATGAAAGAGAGTCTTTGAATACGGCCTAACCCTTTTTCTGTCAGCTCCAGCAAATTCAACAGTTCTGGGGTTTCAAACAGGGCGATGTCGTCAAAGTTAGCAACTTTATCGAGGACTTTACCGCGAACATATCCTTCGACGCGATCGCGCAGTGAGGCAAACAAACTGCTGCCAATGGCATCCACTGAGTCCACGATGAGGTTTAAGCCTAAGGCGATCGCTACGCTCCACAGTAGGCGTGAATTGCCCAGCATGACCGCCAGGGGGTCATCCACGCCGCCAGCCTCAAAAATAGTGGAGACTTCATCAATAATGATCTTGCCTAAAAATAGCGAGACTGAAGGGCCGACGCCCGTTAATAGGTTCAAATAGGCTAAGCGACGTAGTTCGGTGGGAGCCGCTTGGGCCACCATGCGAATGCTGTGTCGCAGTGACTGCCAGGGGGTAAGCGATTTGGGATGCATAAGTTTGGTAGAGCTCAATACTTGCCTGATGTGTATGTGCTGATGCTGTCGTCGGTACCGCAGAGTTACGAAACCGATTACGAAAATGCGATCGCGCTTCTAAGACACCGCTGTGGGTGCGATCGCACGGGTGGAACGTCAGTTCACGATTCCTGCCGGGATTTAGAAGGGATAAGGTGAGAAATTTCGATGACGTAAGAAACCAGAAACCGGGAGTTATACCGAATTTGAATGGTGAATCCCCGTCATGGAAATAGGTGATTCCAGTAGAGACGCGACATGTCGCGTCTTTCAATTAGGGAGTGGGTAAACCGGATTGAGTATTTAAGAGCCGGGAGTCAGGAGTCATACCAAATCCGAATGGTGAATCCCCGTCATGGAAACAGGTGATTCCAGTAGCAATGCGACATGTCGCGTCTTTCAATTAGGGAGTGAGCAAACCGGATTGAGTATCAGGAGTTAGGAAACAGGAGGGTGCGGAATTTATCCTGTTGAAGGTACGCTCTGAACTACAACAGCCAAACTCATAAATTCAGAAAAATAGGCCGTTCGTTGATCAGAGCCCATTCAGATGATGGTTGCTAAGCACACGCGAGTTTAAGGGATGCTTCGATGATGGCTTATCTCTGAAAAACACGGCCATATCAAAAAGCTCAGTTAAGCTCAGGATGTCATCGTGATTTTGGGGCGTACGACTTAAAGGGGGCAGAAAATCATTGTCGCGATCGGTTATCCCCCTTATGGAGCATCTATCGTTTCGCCTAAAAACTCGATGCATCTTTCGAACAACTGTTGAATAGCTGCCTGATAATTTATTTACCGTGATGGAACCCATTGATTAATGACCTCCTCAAACGGCCTTACCTATGACAGCTCAATTGGGGTCGTCGTAAACTGTCGAAATTCTTCGAGGGTAGGTTCGCTGGCTTGATGTCGCTCTTGGGTGTAGTTGCCAGTACCAACATCGAGTTGCTGTAAAAAGCGCAACATGCCAACAACGCCCAGGGCATCTACCAGGGCTCTATAGCCGGTTGTTCTGATTTCGGTTTGCTTCATAAATTCCACTGTTCAAGTATCGTGGCATCGATTACGCTGCTGGGTTAGTGATGGGACTTTCTGTAGAACGCCCCATTTCAACGCTGACGGTATCAAAACGGTTGTCATTAGGGCGATAGGACAATAGTTCCATGCCAATGGGTTCGCCTGTGGCGTCATCTTTGATTAAAATCACACCGTCTCCGAGTTCGGTGGCTATTTGGTTTTTGCGCGGGGGTTGCCAAAAAACGGTAAGCAACTCTAAATCGGGTTCGTAGTAAATTTTTACTTGGGCCATAGGGGATCTCCTTCTTTGATAGCGTCGGTTTGGTAAGCGGTAATCAAGAAGCCATCACCGTTGAGGCGTCGGGTGACTGCGACGACCCAGCGACTGGTTTTAATGTTCTGGTAAAAGAGCAGTACGTTTGGATCGCGACTGCTGCGACGAATTTCGTCAGGATTAGCGAGAGTGTTTTTGATTATGTCTTCTAAGTCGGCAATATCGGGGTACTTGACGATTATTTTTTGCCAATATTCGTCAGAGGTGCGGACGTAGAAGTTAAGTGGAGTAAGGATGGAAAATCGGTTCATGGTATCCTCCCGGTGATGAGGGTGAGGTGAACTCTACCTAGGGAGTATCAAGTTGAGTCATTGGTGAACTGTCGAAATTCTTCGAGGGTGGTTCTCATTAGCAAAAGCAAGATGCTGTAAACAATCAATGAATGGCAAATTCACTCAGTTGACGACGTTCGCTAGACTGATAACCCAGGACAATCTTGTTTTTAGGAATGCCGGATTCAACGAGTTCATAGGCAATACCTTCTTCAGTGCCATCCTGTTGAATCCACAATTTCCCATCAATGATATCGATATGGAGTAGGGTTCCATACAGACGACGGCCATTTTGCCAACCCACTTCAACCAGTAGATAGCGATCGCGATCGCGATCAAAAACCATTTCTAGCTTTAGATCTTCCGTTTCACCCAAAAACTCAATGTAGCTTTCAAACAGCTGTTGAATAGCTGCCTGATAATTTACTGTGGCGGAACCCATTGATTAATGACCTCCTGATTAGGATCAAACGTGAATAGTCGAATTAACTTATCTTCCAGTAGGATTTGTCCAGCCTCTTCTTCGAAGACATTTCCATAAACAGCCTGAGAAATTGCTAAGTAAAGGACTCTTTCAGGCGCATATCGTGCTAGTAACCTTTCATACAGGATAAATTGCCCTAAGGCATCTTCCAAAGCTTTGATGTCTGATGGATGGGTAAAGCTTTTAATTTCCACCGCAATTTTTTCAGTGCCCCGATCCGCTGCAATTAAGCGCTCTGCTCCCAAATCAACAAATAGATTTTTGCGGGTCAGACGAATCCGAAACGGATCATGGGTAATTGTCCAGCCTGCTTTAATCAGGGCCTTTTTGACACAGTTATGGAAAATGTCTTTGGCTGGCATGATTAGAGTGTCCTCCCGGTGATGAGGGCGAGGTCATCGGTGGTGAGGCCATAGAGGCAGGCAACGACTTGGTCGATTTCAGTTTCCCAGTGGGTGACGTTTTGGCCTTTGGCGTCAAAAGCTGTTCCTAGTATCAAAGGCACAGTGGAAATATTTTTCAATATGCTTAAAAGGCTATATAGCATTGGGGAACTTCGCACTGCACAGATTCTCAAGATGAGTTTGTATATTGTCTTCGTATCAGACAAGCTGAACAGATATACTCTGGCCACATCCAGATCCCTGGTTTTGCCTAAGGGAAAAGCTCCAGCGTCCAAATCAGATGTGGTTTAGATTCCTAGCCTTAGTCTACTGAAGAGTTCTGGGGAGCGATTGAGCAAAACATAAAGTAGCCTGGAAAGGAACCTTCAGTTAATACACAAACAAAGCTGTAGGAGCGCGATCGCCCATGACTCAATCCATTACCCGTCCCAAACTTACCTTTGAAGAGTTCCTCAAGTATGACGACGGAACAGATAATCGCTACGAGCTAACCAACGAAGAACTTGTCGAGGTGGCACCGGAGACTGACGACAATATCCTTTTGGCAAATTGGCTGGCGGAATTGCTCAAGCCCGTTTTTGGCTGGCAGCTTATTCGCACCCATGCCAGTACTATTGAAGTCACGCCTTTGCCTGGAATTCCCCAAAGCAATCGCTATCCCGATCTGATGATACTTACCCCTGAACTGGCCGAACAGTTGAAAGGGAAAAGCAGCGCCGTCAGACTCACCATGCCCAATCCAGCCCTGGTTGTTGAGGTCGTTAGTCCATACGCTGGCCCCCAAGATGAGAACTACCAGCGTGACTATATTAACAAGCGACGACAGTACGAACAGCGCCGACTACCTGAGTACTGGATTCTCGATCCGGCGGCTCAGAAGCTGACGGTTTTAATCCTAAAGGGAGCAACTTACCAAGAGCAAACCTTTACAGGTCATGACCCGATCGCTTCCAGTCTCTCACCATCCTTGCAACTCACAGTCGAGCAAATTCTGACCGGCGATCGCTAGGTAATAATGCAGAGTCCTCCTGGTTAACTGGATTATTCTAGAACTATGGCAATACTGCGAGGATAACAGTCCATGCCTTCCCCATTTCCAGGAATGGACCCCTACCTAGAAAATCCTGAAATCTGGCCGGAAGTGCATAGTCGCTTAATTGTGGCCATCGCCGATAACCTCGCCCCCAGCCTGCATCCTCAATACTATGCCGCCATCGAAAAGCGCACCTATCTGGATACACCAGAAGACAGCATCTTAATTGGCATCCCTGACATTTCCATCACCAGTCGTACGCCAGAACGTAAGATCCCGAGCAGAACGGCAACTACGCTGCCTCAGGCTGAAATCGTTACCCTACCGCTCCCCGAAGAGGTGACTGAACGATATCTGGAAATACGCGATACCCAAACCTCAGCAGTCATTACAGCCATTGAAATCCTATCGCCTAAAAACAAACGATCTGGCCAAGGTAGAACCACCTATCTACGGAAACGTCAACAGGTTTTGATGACTCAAACCCACCTGGTGGAAATTGACCTCTTGCGCGGACAAACCTCAATGCCTCTGGGAACTCAAACTAAAACTGACTATCGCATTCTAGTGAGCCGCAGCAACACGCGCCCCCAAGCTGAACTCTATGGCTTTAACCTTCAGCAACCGATTCCCGCATTTCCGATGCCCCTTAAATCAGGTGATGTAGAACCTGAAATCAATCTCAAAACCATTTTAGATGCGATTTACGATCGCGCTGGCTATAGCTTTCGTTTCGATTATCAACAACCGGTCAAACCAGCCCTAAACGAGAAAAACCAGCAATGGGTTACGGACCTGATTAACCAGTCAAAGAGTAGGGAGAGTGGGGGATAGAGGGTAAAGAGTAGAGGGTAGAGGCTAGAGAGGGTATAGGAGATGCTGTAACCCACCTCTTCTCAGGATGATTTTTGAAAGGTTAATCCGGCGTAGCTCACCAATCGCTCGATCAGCCGATCGCCAAACATCGCTGCAGGTGTCCAAAAGCCTCCAGGCTTAGCCGATTTGGGGAAATCCTGGGCCAGACAAATGCCCGCTTGCCCCAAAATCTTTGCCGTCGAGCCATAACCAGGGTCACGATCGCCCGTTACTTTGACCTGTATGGTTTGGCCTGTAGTCGTTTGGCCCCAAAAACGTAGATCATAAAACCCCTGTTCTTGCGCCTCTGCACTTGGCCCCTCACCCGGTGCCGGTACCACCCATTGCTTCAAGACCCAGCGGGTGGGTGGCACCGCTGCCGCTACGACAAAGCCACTTAACCCCACGTTGACCCCTTGAGCCACTAGCCAACCCAACGCACCTGTACCGGTTAGGATCGCCTCGTCATAGTGGAAGTCCTTGCCGTAGGTAGGAGCTAGCAGCGCCTGCGATCGCAGCACAATTGGTGTATTAACCTGGGCCATCACAAATGGCGTAATCCACTCTTGAAAGGCTTCATCGTATTGTACAGGAATCAAGGCGGGCGGGTGGTCAGCGGTGTCATTGCCATCAGGACAGAGAAGATAGGGATTCGCGAGTTCCTGACGTAAGGCCGGGTTGACCGCTGATTCTTCCACTAAATTGATGCCACTAGCGATCGTGCCGCCAGAAACCCCTCCCCGAGCCGCTTTTACCCGCATCTTGACGCGCATACAGGGTTCACCCCATTGCGCTTGAGCCTGCTGCTGCAGGTAATACACCCCAAGGTCGGAGGGAATAGAATCAAACCCGCAACAGTGAACGATTCGCGCCCCCGACTGCTGGGCCTGGGCTTCATAGGTTTGCACCATGCGACGAATCCACTGGACTTCTCCCGTTAAGTCGCAATAGTCGGTGCCTGTTGCCGCGCAAACCTTGACTAGAGGTTCACCGTACAAAGCGTAGGGTCCAACCGTAGAAACCACAACGCGCGTTTGAGCACAGAGAGCTTGCAGCGTCGATACATCCGTTACATCCGCAGTCAGTAACGGCAGATGCTCAGCTTTTGGTCCCAAAGCCATCACGAGCTGTTCTAGTTTGGCTCGCGATCGCCCAGCGACAGCCCACCGTAAATCGCCCTGCGTACCTGCATGTTCGAGCAGGTAACGACAAATGAGATGCCCCACAAAACCGGTTGCGCCAAAGACAACCAAATCGTAGGGGGGATTTTCATGCGCCATGGCGTTTCTTCCCCTTGAAGTTAGTTTAAGGAGTTGCGCGAAAATAGCTTCCCATTCACCCTCCCACCCGCCTACCCTTCCACTGTCTTGTCCTGGTACTTTATATTTTCACACAGCTCTCTTACTAAGCCCCAGAAGCAATCTCCAATGCCGGATTGCGATCGAAGAAATCAAACGGACGAACCTCGAACTCGTGCCATTCCGTTGGTAGAACTGGCCAATCCTCAGCCCGCACGACATGGTGTAGCCCCAGGGTGTACCACACTACGATATCGGTATTTTCAATCGACCGATCCTGACGGGTCCAGGTGGGGAGACCATCGCCGCCGTGGCTTTGGTTGGGATAATCACCAGCCGCATAGAGTTCATTAGGCTGATAAGGCGTCACCCACAGGTGGTAATTGGTGAAACCTGCCCGCTGCTGAGGATAATCATCGGGCTGCATCAGGGCCATGGCATTGCCATGAGACTTGAACTCATAGCTGGTGGGGTAACCCACAAAGTTTTCCTCGTTGGGATTAATCACCCGCCAGAGGGCTGGCTCACGAATGTTCAGGGTCATCTTCGCATCTGCTTCAGTTTTGACGGTACGGGAATCAATTGCCCACAGACTGGTGCGCGGACTTTCCTCGACAGCTAACGTCTTCAGGTCATCACACACAAAACTGTTCACAGGTCCATCCACATCCATATCCAAACGGAAACTAAAGAAATGGTCGTGGTTGACGGCTAAGGTATGGGGGGCAATCATGCGGCCAAAGTCCATACCCGTTGTATCTCCGGCATCCACACGTGTGGCGGGAATTGCCTGCACCTCTTCCATGCCGCTGGCTCCAAAGCGGACTTTAAGGGTGCCGTTCTCCCCAAAAGACCAATCGAACAGATAGTCATAGTTGCCGATCGCGGTCACAAAGCGCACGACTAACTCGCGATCGCGGCGACTAGCTGATTTGTCCCCTAAGGCATCATAGTGTCGCCACACCGGATCGCCCACGTAGCGTTCAAACACGCAGGCTGCATCCGTCTGCGTGTAGGGCGTTCCCCCATCATCTACGAATACCGCATCCAGGTACGTTGCGGTGGAAGGACAGTCACGATCGCGCTCCAGTGGCACCGCCAATTTCCCAGCACCATATTCGCCCGCATCCATATAGGTACGGAAATACCAATTAGGGTTGGTACTTTGATAGGGCACAAACAATTCCGACAGCGATCCTTCATACATGACAGGTCGCCAGCGACCGTGATCGTTGTACTTCACCAGGGAAAAAATTGGCCCCACGCGAGAGTCCAGCCGGACATGGAACTGCCAGTTATGCCAATTCATCAGCTGACCGTTCATCGTGTAGTCATGCCCCTTGGGCTCCATCCAGGTGAGGGGCTTCGGTGCAGGTTGTTGCGTAACTTCGGCCTCGGTATAGCCTGCGGGGCTGTCAGGCATCGGCATCACACCGGTGTCAATCAGCTTAATGACTTTTTCAGCATCAATGTCCACAACTGCCGTGATGCCCTCAATGGGGCGACCCCAAAAGTTTTCGGTATCACCGCCATAAAAACAATCGACCTTAAACAGACGTCGCCCCATTTCCTCTGGTAGGGCATAGTAGCCAGCCGAGAGCGGCGCACACACCACATCCTGATAGTCAGCAGGCATAATTCCACGTTTTTTGACCGCTGCCTGCCACTGAGCATCCGCCCGAGCAATGTCACCCGCTTGCAGCCATTCATCCAGCAAGATACCTGCTTGAACGTCAGCGATCGCCTCCCAACGGGTTACCGTCTGCTGTGTCAGGTTAACCACCGCCTCGTAAACGTCCGGCCCCTGTTTGACCATCGCAAAGGCAGATCGCTCAAACGGCTGACCCGGTGCCCATGCCAGCACCGTGTCTTTCGGCAGTGGCTGGAGGCGCATAAAGGGATAGCGACTGTTCTGATCCACCAACCCTTGGTCCTGCAAAATGGCTAGGGCAGTTTCATACTCGGCAGTTGTGAGGGCATCCATGGGATGCTGCACCGAGTCAGCCATAGCCGGACAAGCCATTCCGAGCAGGATAAGCGCAGACAGACAAACGGCTACAAACCAGGATCGTAGCCCAATAATCCAAGCCATGATTTACCTATGAAAAGCATCAATTATTACGGGCGAGAGGTTGGGGTAAAGCGTTGCGTGATTAAGACAATCGTGACGCACCTAATGGCTCCCCCCAACCACCATCTTTAAGGCAAACAATCCAAATACATATCTGTATCCCAATCCGTTGCGGTTGATAGAAACTTCTCCCACTCATCCCGTTTGTACCAGGTGTAAATCCGATACATATCTCCTGGCATGGCCGACTTAATGACCTCATCTTCATCCAAACGCTGCAGGGCATCGCCTAGGGTCATGGGCAGCTTCTTCACCTGCTTGCCCGCTTCCATCGCTTCATAGAGATTGCGCTCTTCGGGTTCACCCGGATCAAGGTTACGCTTGATGCCATCATCAAAGGCTTTGATAATGGCGGAAGCCATCAAGTAGGGATTCACCATCGAATCCACTGCCCGGTACTCAAATCGGCCCGGAGCCGAGACACGTAAACCACAGGTCCGGTTTTGGAAGCCCCAGTCCGCATAGACGGGAGCCCACAGCCCTGTATCCCACAGACGGCGATAAGAATTCACGGTAGAACAGCCAATCGCGGTCAGTGCTCCTAAGTGTTCAATGACGCCCCCAATTGACTGTAAGCCAATTGGTCCCGGCTTCGTCTTGCTCAGTTCCGGATCCGGCAAGAAGGTGTTTTCACCGCCTTTACGATAATTGAAAACGCCTTCAGAACCTGGCAACGTTTCGAGTCCCAGTGTATTCACCTGATCGTCACCACCGTACCAAAGTGAAAGGTTATGGTGACAGCCATTGGCCGAGAGTCCCATAAATGGCTTGGACATAAAGCAGGCAATCAACCCAAACTCACGAGCCACTTGCGAACAAATTTGACGATAGGTCGTGAGGCGATCGCTTGTCCGCAGCGCATCGTCAAACATAAAGTTCAGTTCTAACTGACCGGGAGCATCTTCATGGTCCCCCTGGATCATGTCCAGCCCCATGGCGTTGCAGTATTCAATCACCTTCAATACAACCGGGCGCAGTTGCTCAAACTGATCGATGTGATAGCAATAGGGGTGGGTCGCTCCGCCATCGGGCTTCCCATCCGGGCCTTTTTTCAGCCACATCATTTCCGGCTCAGTGCCGTGGCGTAAATGTAATCCGTTGTGGTCGGCCTGAAACTGCGCATGGATGCGACGCAGATTGCCCCGACAATCAGCCGTCAGATACGCTCCTGGATCTTCAGGCTCTTCGCGGTTGCGGAAGCAGGTGCAAAAGACGCGCGCGACCCGCTTATCCCAGGGCAGTTGACAGAAGGTGTCGGGGTCGGGAATCGCTACCAGTTCTGACGCTTCAGGACCATAACCGATATAGTTGCCGTAGCGATCTAAAAATAGATTCGCCATGGCTCCGTACACCAACTGAATGCCGCGATCGGCAATGCTCTCCCAGTGAGCTGCAGGGACACCTTTACCCGTAATCCGTCCCGTCACCGAAACAAACTGATAGTAGATGTATTGAATGCCTAGCTCGTCAATTTTGGCCCGTACCTGCTTAACTAGTTCAGCCCGCTCTGATTGAGCTACATAAGCTTCCAGGTTGGTCAGCGTTTCTGGCTTAGAAATAACTGCAGTCACAAGAATCTCTCCGAATTACGGTATCAGCGTTGGGAAGGCACTTGGGCAACCGACTTACAGTAGGGAGGTATCCCCAAGTCAGAATTCAGGAGAGCGCTGGGCTTTGGCTCCTAGCTCCTTACCCAACCAGAATTTCCCGGTTTAAACGGGTACCTCTGTTACTTTCTTGTGGCTAGTAAATCGGGCCTATCCCATTAACTTTGTAGCTATCGATACCTGTAATTAAATAACCCTGGGTTAAGTCATGAAATCTTGGTGAGATTGCAAAAGATTACGGAAAGATTTGGGCCAATTGCCTAATTAAGTTTATCCCTCACCCACAGGTCAATTGCGGGCTAATGGGGGGCAATTTTCAGTAGGATTAGAGACTATCTGGCAAAAGTCCCAACTCATTTCAATGAGTTTTATCGATTAGCCTACAGTTGACTCGCAGGCGGATTGACAACAGAGCCGAGTATCTATGCTGGACTGATATCAATCGGTAAGCTGGCTTCTGGTTCCTGGCTACTGCCCCAAACAACCTTTCGTCAATCAAACGGCTCCCCCTACACAGGCCATGGATACGCCTCACAAAGATTCAAGACTCAGGAAAACGAGGTGCCCACCAGTCATAGATTTGAACCCAAGCACTTTCTAGGAGTGGGTAGGCTTCTTCCGGAGAGAGGTCCTCCAGTGGAATCGATAACGTCGTCCACAGACAGCGTCTATCGGTTAGCGGATTTTGGCCTAGTAACCAGGGGATCGACCAACTGGGGTGCAGGTCATGAATCAAGCGATTTTGGGCAAATTGCTCCTTGGTTAAAGAGCTAGCACCGCGAGGGTTAATACAAGCACTAAGGTAAGTCTTTTCCTCAGTAGTAAATAGACCATAGAAGCCAACCCCTTTTTCATGGTGCTGAGTAATCAGCGAGGGCTTAATGCCAATCTGTCTTTGAAGGAGTTTGGGTAGGTTAGCGCTGGTATTAATGAGATAGCGAATATCAAGGTCAAGATTGTAACGGTCTTGACCTTGATATCGATACTGTTTAGCCGCAACCAAGCTTGAATTTTCAGATACAGAGGCTGCGGGTATTTGATTATTCTGAGGAGTCCAGTTTTCTAAAGTAAGTGCTTCATTCGGAAATGTAAAGGTGGCGGCAAAACTAGGAGCTTTTCTTAAGGGAAAGAGAAGCACACTTGTAAGGACAAATAAGACCCCACCAAATGTAGAAATTAAAAGCGCCTGGTAAAGCAATCGGGTGAAACGCATCGACCTAAACCTCCTTGACAGCGTCAGACTTACGCGTTTCTTGATTTAGGAGAAACCAATAAAATAGACCTAGCAGGATAGTGGCACCCAAAGAAAAAATAAGACTCCCCTGCCCTTCATGCCAGTAGTCAAATCCTTGCCTATCACCGGCATTAACGAGTAAAGCCATCAGCGCAACTCGAAAACCATTAACAATAAACGCGATCGCAACCGCAAAAATCGGAACGATGAATCGCTTGAAACCCTGAACAGGTAAATAGAGTAGAAGCAGCATGGCTGTACCAAGCAGGTAGGTAATGATTTGCATACCATTACACCCGACATAAACTTCAACACTGCCGTGGGATAGATGAATTAAAACACCCTCACGAGAAACTGGTATTCCGGCAGACCAGAGAACTGAATGCCCAAACTTAGCCGTTAATGGTGAGATATCCAGGAGTGGGATGAGGATTATTTTAGGAATGCCCAGGAAGAATAAAAGGGTGATTTCTTTCCAGAAATACCTGAAACCAGGGAGGCCAAAACCTATCAGAGAAATACCAATTGCACTAACAAAGGGATAGACTGATAAAAAAGCATTACCGCCGGTAAGAAAACGGCTTTTCAAAAGAACTAAGAGTAGAATAGCTGACCCCAGGAAGCCGAATAGAATACTATTCTTCGAGTGCCATTGCTTAAGATACTCACGCTTATCGTAAACCAACGAAACAACCGCAAACCAAAAAACAAGACTGAGGCAAAAGAGATTTGCATTATCAGTTTTCCAGGTTAGCGTCAGATGAATGGCTATTAAGCCAGCACCAATTCCTAGCAACAAGCTTAGAGAGTTAATGAGTGGATGAATAAAGTGATTGTGAAGATTTTTTATTTTCATAAAAGTGTTCTTATTCTTATGGAAACAGTTTCTGGTCAAATTTTGAGGCTTTCTGGAAAAAAGATAGTAAAGCAAGCAGTGAAGGTCCGTGAACTTTTGACTGGTCAGTTCCAGCAATCCACAATATTATTCACAACTTAATACAGTAACTTGAACACAGAGAAATAGTTGGTCAGGCGAGAGTATCACACATCCTGTGCAAATCACAGACTTAAGAAAGGGGTTTACAAGTGAGTCAATGATTTCAGATGCTCTTATATCAACACTTAAAAGACTCACCTTATCAAGCCTAGCGTGATCAATGCAGCTCAAGGCGTCTTCAGTTAAGCCACACAGAAAAATTTGATGAAATACAAAGCTATGACTAAGACTTCAAATTTGCTATTGGCGTTATCGATGCTTTGGGAGTGTGTTCACTGGGCGTAAGAACACCGCGTTCTCATCAATAGTCGTCATTAACCTTACACCTGGCAAAACGAAATCATTCAATCACAGCTCCTCAAAGCCATGTATTACATCCTGAATTGAATCCGTATCTGAAGATAGGCTGAGAGCAGCCATCGGCTTTCGGTGAGAATTTCAGAACTCAACTCTTAACTTGGCATCAGGGCAGCATCAGGCGCGCTGGCGAATATGGGGCTCAAGATGATTGATCCTGGTAGGAGCCTACACCATGTCGAAAGCTCAAATGATTGCCTATATCATAGTTTCTGGGATAACCCCTGCATTCGTGCTACTTAACAGCTTGCAAGGTACAACGGTTTTCGCTTCACCGATTGCAGTCAAGCCATTGCAGTCAATCTCATGGTTGGAAGAATTGACAGCTGTCGAATTTGGACATTTCGCCCTGAAACCAGAGAACTTAGTCATGCGGCCTCAGGCCCATATTATGGAGCAGGATGGTCAATTCTCGCTGGAGTTTTATCATCCATTTAGCCAGGCAGCACAAGCTCCCGACCTGATGTTGGTCTTGGCTACCACCGCAATTCCCAACACTGCCACGCCTCAACCTGATTTTATGGTGAGCGATCGCCACTACATCGTAGGCGAGTTGCAGTCCACAGCAGGCAAGCAAAGCTACTCTATTCCAGCTTCCGTCAACATTTCCCAATATCTTTCAGTGTTGATTTGGTGCCCTGAGTTAGACGCCATTATGGGATATGCTCCCCTGTTATTCGAGGTATAGGCTATAGGCGTAGTCCCGACCCCAAGGAATTGGCGTGAAAAGAAGGTACTCGTATATGGCGATGGAAGGGGGAGAAGGGTGGCCCTAAAACGCACCGTTATGCTCATGATGGTGATGGTGAGTACTATTTTGTTGCTCTGCCTGCCTGCCGCTTGGGCCCAAGATAACCCTGAAATGGTGATCGTGCCTCGCAAAGCACCGATTGTATTAGATGGGCGAGAACTATTCTATATTCAGGAGTTGGAAGGATTTACCGCGATCGAGCGGGCTGAATTTGTCAATCAGGTTTTGCAAGATCAGTTGCAGCGCACCTCTCCGGAGGTGCCGATTCGAGTCCGGCGATCGCAGCGGCGGTCCCTGATTACGCTCAGAGTTGCGGGTCGTCACCTCTTAACCCTGACAGAAAAGGATTTAATGGGGGGCATTGAAGCTACAGAACAAGCTGACCTGTGGGCCACCAAGCTTCAGGAAGCCTTGGATCGTGCTCAGAACGAACGCACTCCAGTCTATCGTCAAAAAGTGATTGGGTGGATATTTTGGGGGGGCCTGGGCGTAGGGAGCCTGCACCTCTTGCTGCGGTGGTTACGGCGGTACTTGCGTCGCCGTCGCACACAAAACACGGACTGGCGATTGCTCTGGGTTGAAACAGCTCTGCTGGTGCTGCAGTGGGCAGCTTGGATCGGGTTCGCACTCTGGACCACAGGGTTGTTTCCTCAGATTCGTAGTGGCCGTTACCAAGTTCTGGATTTTTTGCAGGATACCTTTACAGCCCCCATTGTCACCTTGGGAGGGCAGGGATATTCAGTACTGGATTTAGGGAAAATTCTGGCCTTAGTTTTAGGACTGTGGCTGGCTGTCCGAGCCTTAACCAGCCTGATTCGATCGCGCGTTTTACAAGCCATGGGGACTGGACGTGAACTGCAAGATGCGATCGCCCTCCTAATTCAGATCACCTTGACCGTTTTAGGACTGTTGGTGTTGCTGCAGGCCGTCGGTGTCGATATCAGTTCTTTAGCGATTTTAGCCAGCGTCATCGGTGTGGGTGTGGGATTTGGCTTACAGAATATCGCCAACAACTTCATCAGCGGTCTGATTATTTTATTTGAGCGTCCCATCCAGGTTGGGGACTTTGTGAAGCTTGGCGATCTCACTGGCACGGTTGAGCGTATTGGCATCCGCAGCACCGAAATTAGCACGTTGGATCGCATCACTATCATCGTGCCTAATTCAGAATTCATTGACAGCAAAGTCATTAACTGGAGCCATGGCTACCCGGTCTCGCGACTGCACATTCCCCTAGGCGTTGCCTATGAATCGCCGATCAAACAGGTCCGTCAAGCTGTTTTAGAAGCTGCTAAACGTCATCCCCAAGTACTACGCTATCCCAAACCTCAACTTTGGTTCGAAGGATTTGGCGACAGTTCTCTCGACTTCAATCTACTTGTTTGGATTCGTGAACCGCGTTTGCAAGCGCGTATCAAAAGCGATTTGTATTACCTGCTGGAAGCCAACCTCCGACGATATCAAATTGAGATTCCCTTTCCGCAACGAGAACTTCGTGTGCGCACTGGCAACGACACCGCTCTAATAAAGTCACTTGCCTCAACTCCAGGTAAACTCGACCAAGAAGCTATACCAATATCCGCAGCGATATCATCCCCACCTCCTGATATCGCTGATGTGATGGACTGGTCAGACATCCTGGAGCTAGCTGATGAACCAACCCTTGATGAAATCAAGGAGTTGGTCGTGCAAATGCGGGGGCCTCACGGCGTTGATATTCGCGATCGCCGATTTGGACTACACGTCTATAGTCATTGTTTTGTCGGTAGCGAGGTCGTTCAATGGTTCATGAAAAATCAGCTAGCATCCCGCGAAGAAGCGGTTAGATTGGGTCAAATTCTGGTGCAGCGGGGCATTATTCATCACGTTGCCGATGAACATCCCTTCAAGGATGCTTATCTGTTCTACCGCTTCTTTACTGACGAAACCTAATTGAGGTGAAAATATACTTTCTTAAAATTCAAAATTGGGAGTGCGATCGCTATTTCTCGTCCGATGCCCCCTCCAACCATCGCCCTAAATCCTCGACGCTCTCCAAATCAAACACCGCCTCGCCCAATTCCTCCAAAACATCCACATCAAGCTGCCCCACCTGCTCCCGCAAATCCTCTGAGAGTTCTCCCAACTTATGTACAAGCAGCCGCAGAATTAGAGACTTTGCCTCTTCCACCCGACCTTCCTCGCGGCCTTCCTCCAGGGTTTCCTGATAAAACCGCGTCTCTTTCATATCAATCAGGCCCAACATGGCTGCAATCTCCTGCCGCGAACAACGAGGAAACGTATAAACAACGATCGTTTCGATCAATTCTATAAGCTCTGCCGCCATGTCTGCCAGCGGCAACTGCCG
>JBCBTQ010000037.1:0-33214 GCA_039818605.1 Cyanobacteria bacterium J06639_14
GCGAAATACTGGCCGATCTCCAGCAGGCGATCGCGACCTCTCCGCCTCCTTGGCTTGCCAAAATCCTCGGGATTGGCAGAGAGCAACGAGTGAAAAACTACAAAGCCGTTGGTGAAGGTGTCTGAACTCAACCACAACATGTATTTAAACCCCTTCCCCATTCCCCATTCCCCATTCCCCATTCCCTATTCCCCATCCCCCTTCCCCATCAACAGGAACCAACAATGACGATCCCAACCAATAAAGCACGCGTTCAAGAAATCCAACAAATAACCGGCTTAAGACCCACCCATTTTGCTGACTTAGTGCGTGTGGCTCAACTAATCCATGACCCTAGCGGTGGAGTGGCCAGTCGATTTGTTCACGTTAATTGGCTCGATTTTGGAATTCCGAGCCCGGTGGTCGCAAATCTATACGCAGTCGGGCAAAAATATCAGTATGAATCACCTCATGTCGATATTGATCTGATTTGGCATGAACTAACTCCCGAAACGCGCAGTTGGTTTATGGCTCACAAAAGCATTCTCTGGGAGATTGAAGAGTCTTTTCCCGCGTTAGATGAAGATTGAATACCCGAGGAAAAATTGCTTGTGATTAGCCATAGGGAATGCTAAGTGTATTGAAGAATTCCTGTTAAGAGGCTGATACACTCTGAGAATGGATTCGGAGTATAGCCTATGATAGAAGTATGCTTAGCATTTCCATGTTTCTCCCAGATTAGTCATCTACAAAGTGCATCTTAAACTTATTCTCCTCAAGAATTTAAAGGCACAGGTGAAACTATGATTCATTCACTTCTAGCAAGATTTAAGAACTGTGTGTCGACTGAAGTTCCTGCTAATCTTGCAGCTTGTGAGTTTGACTGCCGAGAAGTCAATTGCAAAGCTCGCGATTGGGAATCTTGTCAATATCGATTAAATAAAGAAGAGGCTCTTAAACAGTATTCTGAGCACTGATAAAATACACCCTTTAGCTCTCGCGTAAGAAGGTGCGAATGCCTGCAAAAGGGAGTGATCGTAATGGAGCATCTGCCACGCTACTAACCCATTCGTGATGCGTGTTTAGCTGCCCTGCTTGGCTTCCTCCGTTTTGCCTGATAGGGATACTTTTTTTCAGGTTGATGCCTTTGCTCCTGTCCCTCTTGGCAAGGGGGAATATCGGGGGGGCGATCGCGAGCGTAGCGGTTGGAACCCCTCCGCCTACGGCACCTCCCCTTGGTAAGGGGAGGATGGAAAACGTGGCTGTACTGGAGATTCAGCAACTTGTGCCTAATGGACAGCTTGAAAAAGGGGCTATGCCAACCCGGGATTGGAATGTCCCCTTTGCTCAAGGGGTTTGGGGGGATCAAGCCACCGTCGCTAACGGCAGTGACCCATTAGGAACGTGGGTCGTGTCACTTGCCTGGTTGGGAGTTTTGAGGGCACGGTGAGGGGGCGACCCACGCTACGATGGGTCTCCTTTTTTGCAGAATCGGCATTACAGCACTGTCAGGAGCAAAATCGTTTCTTGTTCCTTCAAATACTCGCTGTAGTCGGCCAAATTATCGAGGCCCAAAAATCCCAAAAGAATTTCGGTCGTGAGCCAGAAGCAGAGATTAATGATGAGTCGGCGGAATTTGACTTGCATGGGTTTCATCCTTACGCGCAGACTCAGGCACAGTTGAGCTGAAGACCGCGCATGTAATTGAAAAGCTGCCAGCAATAATGTTCTGGCAACCTACAGGTAATCGCTCCTCGCATCACAACACTGAAATACCAGTCATTCGGCGGCACCTCAAGCGGTGTTTTTTGTACCACCACATAGGTTCGGACACCGACATAAAGTTGCCCGGCACTCTCAACCGCGATCGCCTCATGACGATAACTGCCCTGCTGCACCCCCTCGCGGTGATCCAAGCGATCGCTCAACCGCCACGGTAGCCGATACAGCACACCCTGCACTTCACGATTGGGATCAGGCAAGATATCGAGGGCTCCACACTGACGTTTCGTAGAGTAAAAGTGAAAGCCCAACCGATAGCCCTTCAGCGTTGCGGTCCCGACAACATAGGGATGCGTGTTTTCTGCTAGCGATCGCTTCAAATCCACCGGACACATACAAGAACCATAGGCGAAGTAGTAAAAACTGGGTTCTGTTACCTCAGTTTTATGGGTGGCAGTTGCAGCAAAAGGGGGCTTAGAAGGAGTATCCAGGGTCAACATGGCTAGGGTTTGGCAAGCGAATCAGGCGGACAGAAATGTTCGGTAATGAGAGCCGATAAATCTTTGGGATTCAGACGGTCGTAGCTATGCTTCCCAGGCATAATCGTGAGTGTCGGTGACTTAGAACAGCGCTTTTGGCAACCGGTATAGCGAATCTCTACTTGGTCTTGAAGCTGATAGTCTTGCAACACCTGTTGTAGCGCTGCGACGATTTGCCGTCCTCCTCGCTTTTGACAACCAGACTTTTGGCAAATCAAAATCTTGGCTGGCTTTTGCCCGCTTGTAGGTAGGCGATCAGTGTTGCAAGCTTTTGCACAGGCATCGCGTTTCACAGACGGATGAGTTGCAACTGCAGGAGCGGTTACTGGCGACGCTGCTTCTGATTGAGGCGGATAAAAGACTTGATAGGCTTTGAGTTTAATTACACCGGCTTTGAAATCGATCCGACTACGACCCACACATTGGAGGCGATCGCCCACTTTGACCCAGCGTTGGATCGAAGGGCGTAACTCTTTGGGTAACTTGATGACTATTTGTTCTTCTTCTACTTCGAGGATAATGGATTTTGGCTTGCCAAAATCACCTCCTAGAAATCCTAAAAGAGTGCCTTCTAAATTAAAGATCGGCGACGAATTGATGGAGGTATTCATCATTGAGGTTTCCTTTCAAATAATGGTTATTGGTTATTGGTTATTGGTTATTGGTTATTGGTTATTGGTTATTGGTTATTGGTTATTGGTTGATGGTTAATCTTTGATGGTCAGCTGTTAAAAATTAAGGCTTCATCTGCCATGAACCACGAACCACTCGATCCGTTTAACTACAAAATAAAATCCGTTTAACGAAAGACAAGATCCCTTCTTGTCCCTTACCATACCTCTCAAATCTATTTGCAAGTAGTTGTCAATAGTACTTGCAATACGGTGTGAGGATATGTGATGCGTGTGTGGCAATGTTCGAATTCGGTACAGTGGGGTTTGCGGTTAGCACTGTTGGGTGGATTGATGGGTGCGTTGGGGCTACCGGTTGAAGCTAAGGAAGTCGTCAAGGGACTGCCAGAGGTGCTCTGGAAAGCGGAGTTTGCCCAAACGGCAGCAGTGGTGCAGATTACCGATATTCAGGTAATTCCCTCCGAGGATGGCTTGGAGATCATCTTGACAACAGCGGAGGGAAACGTGGCCGCTCCCGCGTTCTCGGTGGTAGGCAATGCGCAGATTGCGGCGATTCCTAATGCGGTGCTGGCATTACCAGATAGTGGTGAGTTTCAGGCCGCGAATCCGATCGAGGGGGTTGCTTTGGTAGCGGTTTCCAGCCTGCCTGACAACCAGGTGCAAGTGGCTATTACAGGGGTAGATGCGCCTCCTAGCACCGACTTTAGAGTCGAAGCCGGATCGCTGGTATTGGGCGTGGCTCTGGGGGCGATCGCCCCTGATGCAGCGAGTCCTGAACCCGCCAACGCCGACGCTACCGTGCGCGTAGTGGTCACGGCTGAACGTACGCCTGAAGATGCGCAAGACGTGCCTCTGAGTATTACAGTACTGACGGAACAGCAGCTCGAAGATGCCAATGTTACGTCATTAGACGGCGTTGCCGGTAGAACACCGAATTTCACCTTTTTCTCCAGTGGCGCTAACCGCACGGCTCCCTTCTACAGCCTCCGCGGAGTGACCAGCTTTAACCTTTTTAGTCGGGATGCCGTAGGCTTTTTTGTCGATGATGTACCCTATGACTTTGCCGGTTTCATCGATCAAGACCTGACTGATTTAGAACGGGTAGAAGTGTTGCGAGGGCCGCAAAATATCCTGTATGGCCGCAGTTCACTGGGGGGCGTGGTTAATATCATTACGCGCCGCCCGACTAATGAGTTTGAGGTCAACACAGCGCTGAGTCTGGGAAGCTATGAAGCCTTTGATGCACAGGCGAGTGTGAGTGGTCCCATTATTGAAGATGAATTGTTTTATCGAGTGTCGGGCAACTATGGTCGACAGGATGGCTTCGTCACCAACACGTTGCTAGACACCGATATCGATGATAGTGCCGGTGGCACTGGACGGGCTCAATTATTGTGGACGCCCTCAGACGCCTGGGAAATCTTGTTCAATGCCTCGTTTGGCGATTATCGCGAGGGGGCAGAGCCATTTGTGCTGCTGGGCTCTGACGATCCGTTTGAAACCGAATTGGACTTCAACGGGTTCAATGATTTAGTGACGAATGCCCAATCCCTGCGAGTGGCCTACAGTACACCGAATATTCGGGTCACGTCGATCACAGCCCATCGCTTTTCGCATCAGGAAGGAGCTTTTGACCAGGATGCCACCGCTGCAGACCTGGAAATCAATGCCCCAGATTTTACGTCGCGGGTTTTCACGCAAGAGCTGCGGGTGCAGTCGCCGGAAGCGAGCGATCGCCTGCAGTGGATTGCAGGCGGCTATTTTGAAACCTCAACCTTTGAGAACGATCGCGTTTTCATCGATGGTTTGGATGCGCCACTACCAGCCGAGCGGCGTAGCGATGGCGATATCCATAGCCGCACCCTAGCCGCGTTTGGTCAAGTGAGCTATGGCGTTACCGAGGCGCTGACGCTCACGGGAGGCTTACGGTACGAAAATACTCACACCAAGCTTGACTATGAAGGCATCCTGACCTCTAGCGATGGCACATTGGTCATTCCTTTTCTTGAACTGGATGACGTCGAAACCGATGGCTCAGAACTGCTGCCACGATTTGCCATTGATTATCGTCTGAGCCCGAATGTCTTGCTCTATGGCAGCATAACCCGTGGTTATCGTCCGCCGGGTGCTAGTTTTGAGCCGATTAGCGAAGACACCGCTGTGTTTGAGGCTGAAACCGCCTGGAACTACGAGTTGGGCTTGAAATCTTCCTGGTTGGAAGATCGACTGAGCGTGAATGTGGCGGGCTTCTACAGTGACGTTGCTAATTTCCAATTTCCCAGTTTTCAAGACGGCAATCTTTTGATTGGCAATGCCGACATTCGTATTATTGGGGGTGAGCTAGAGTTGATTGCTCGCCCGGTATCGGGGCTAGAGTTGATTGCTGGAGTGGGCCTCCTCAATGCCGAATTTCGTGATGGCAACGATTTATTTACCGGTCTTCCCTTGGAAGGCAAGCGGACACCCTTTACACCCAGCCTGACTTACAACATAGCGGCCCAATATCGCAGTGAAATGGGACTCTTAGGGCGCTTAGAAGTCATTGGATTCGGCAATACCTTTTTTGATGACTTGAACACTATTGAACAGGAGGCTTTTGCCTTAGTGAATCTGCGTTTGGGGTATGAAGCTGACAATTATGGCATCTATCTGTCTGCCAATAACTTGTTTGACACTGAGTACATTACTCAAGCTTTTGAGTTGAATACCGGCACAGCTGGCATCTTCGGAGCTCCTAGAACGATAGGGTTACAGGTCCGAGCTAATTTTTAGGCGGCACAACATAATTAGGGGAATCAGGAGACAGGCTGGTGGTTGCCTATCTTGGGGACCACTAGCCAACACACGAGGAATGATTTCCTGGTAAATCGGGTTAGTAATCGCCAGTCCTCCGTTGGGATCACGTCTGGCTAGACCTAAGGAGACTTCCAGAAATAAAAATACCCATGCTTTGGTGCGTTACGCTGCGATAATACAGACCGAAGGATGGGCAAAGGGCTTTGCCCGTGCCCATTAGTCAAGGAGTCGTTGCCGATCATCTTCAGGCCCATCACCCAATTCGTCACCAGACAACATCGGTTCAAGCACAGCCCGAATAGAGTGAGTTCTTGAGCCAGGACCATCAGGCCAATCCTATCGGGTCAAGGGAAAAATCTGGCTATTGATATTGACTCCTATTAATATTGTCAGAATACTATTCCTATCCCTATTCCTATGGGCCTTGACCTGACCTGGCAAGAAGCGAATGCACTTTGGGCAGAAGCTGCACAACAGTCACCTTTCACCACCTCAAGCGACGGCTTGGAGACCATCGAATCCTTACCAACACAGGTGGGTAGCGGCCATAACCGCATCATCGAATTACAGCCGGGGATAGAGTTAAGCATTTTTGGCTGTACTTTCCACGATGTCACACTGCGAATGCCAGAAAACCTGCATCCAGTACAGTTTACGGTTCTTTTGTCAGGCATTGTGGAGGGTATTGAAGGGCCTTGTATCAACGCTAATTTAGGACTGGTCAGCGGTAGCGGCATGCAGCGACCCTGGACGTCTTTTTTCTCTGGCAAACAGCCGCAGATAGGGATCAATGTTCAGGTCCAGCCCCATATATTGGCCCAGCTTTTTGGGGTATCGACCGAAGAATTACCGGCTGAACTGCAACCACTAGTAGGCAGTCATTATGACTGGCAACAGATGTTTTCACCCAAGACAACTGAAGCCATGGGTGCTATAGCACAACAGATTTTCAAATGTCCCTTTAAAGGAGCCGCTAAGCACCTCTATCTGCAAGGTAAAGTGTTTGAACTGATGGCGCTGCAGGTAGAAGCTATAAATGAGCAGGCAACTGACTCACCGCTTGCCAAGTTTAAACCAGATACCGTAGAGCGGATTTACTATGCAGCAGAGATTTTGCGATCGCAGTTAGAATATCCTCCAGGCCAAACTGACTTGGCTCAGCAGGTGGGGTTGGGCACACGTACCTTGCAAAAAGGATTTAAGGCGATATTTGGCCTGACGCCATTCGCCTACTTAACTCAACAGCGTATGCACCAGGCCGAACAGCTATTGCGGCAACCAAACTACACCGTGGCGGAAGTAGCCAACATCGTGGGTTATGCCAATCCGGCTCAGTTTGCAGCGGCGTTTAAGCGCTACTTTGGCAAGACACCTAGCGAGTGTTTGCAGGGCAAAAAAATCGGCTAGAAATGCGCTTTCGGGTTGACGATACGCTTTCGGGGTGGATGCCCAAAATTCGGTTTGCTTACACTGAGTCCACTTAAATAAGAATCCCTCTCAACTGAAGGATGATTGGACTGGTGTGAGGATAGAGATGGTCACAATTAGGGTTTTGACAGCATTGCCGTGGGCTGGAGTTATAAGTCTTGCAGGGGGAGGGCTCCCTTTATTATCCGAAGCAACAGCGGCGATGCCGGGTGATCGCACTGCCATCGCTGCCCCCAACTCGAAAACCCAGGAGCTGAAGTCAAGTCAACCCACGACAACGTGGATTGCACAAGGGGTAACATCCCCCGTACAAATCACCGATGTGCAAATACAGACCACTGAGGCGGGTCTTCAGGTTGTATTGGCAACGACAGCTCGTGAGTTGGCGACGCCAACCACGATGGCGTCAGGCAATGCCTTGATTATAGAAATTCCCAATGCGGTGCTGAGTTTGCCGGAGGGGGATATGTTTCAGCAGTTCGAACCTGCCGTCGGTATTGCTTTGATTGCAGCGACAAACTTACCAGACAATCGCATGCAGTTGGTGATTACAGGCACAGAAGCTTTGCCGCTAGTCGATATCAATACAGCGGCTCCAGGTTGGATTCTAGGTATCACGCCTGATTCTGAAGTGGATGCAGCCGCGATCGCAAACGATACGCTCCAGGTAATTGTGACGGCTGAAAAAACACCCGAGTTAGCCCAAGATGTCCCTATTAGCTTGACCACATTAACGACACCAGATGTTGAAGATGCCGACATCACATCCTTTGAAGATGTTGCGGGCAATGTTCCTAACTTTGTCATCTTTAGTGGCGACGCTGCCTCCAGTCCTTTCTACTCAATTCGAGGCATCGGCAACTTCAATTTTCTCTCGCGGGAAGCCGCCGCATTTTACGTGGATGGCGTTCCCTACGATCGCATCGGCTTTGTCACCACCGATTTACCGGATATTGCTCAAGTGGAAGTGTTGCGAGGGCCGCAGAGTACACTCTATGGCCGCAATGCGCTGTCGGGGGTGGTTAACATCACCACGCGCCGACCGACAAGTGAGTTTGAATTGGATGGGGCTGTAAGCTACGGCAGTTTTGATGCCGTTGATCTGCGGGCAAGCGTGAGCGGTCCTCTGGCCGACGAAAATCTATTCTTTCGTTTGTCAGGCCAAGTTTTCACGCGCGATGGCTTTATTAATAACTCATTTCTCGATGATGATGTCGACGAACGAGAGAGTTTCAACGGCAGAGCCCAGATTGTGTGGACGCCATCCGAGGCATGGGAGATCGCCTTTAATGCCTTCTTTGAAGACTTGGACAGCAATACAAACCTGATTGTTGTCAGCGAGTTTGAGCCGTCAGAAGCATTCGATGTAGAGTTCGATGTGGACAACGCATTTGAGCGAAATTCGAATACACAATCGTTAAGGATTGATTACACCCATCCATATTTTCGAGCAACTTCCATTACGGCTCGTCGATTTTCTAGCAGCGAGCAGCGATCGGATGCGGATGGCAGTCCCCGCGATATTATCGTGAATACCAATGACTTTACAGGAACGGTTTGGAGTCAAGAATTTCGTTTTCAGTCGCCGGAAGATGCAGAGCAGTTTGAATGGATTGTAGGCGGCTATTTTGAATCCAATAAATTCCTCAATGAAAATGATGGCTTTACCTTTGGAGCCGATGCCGCATCCATCGGATTTCCTGTCGGGGCCAATTTAAACGATGGCGAATTGAACGAAAACATCTGGGCTGGATTTGCTCAAGTCAGCTACCGTCCGATAACACCATTGACATTAACAGCGGGGGTACGATTTGAGTCATTTAATAGTACATTAGAAAACCTTGAAAGTACATTTACTCCACCAGGCGGTCCCTCATTTACGACCTTCGCTGTCAATGATGTTGAGCAGGATACAGACATCTGGTTACCACGATTTGTTGTGGAGTATCAACCGAATCCTAATCTGATGGTCTATGGCAGCATCGCCAGAGGATACAGACCCGGTGGGGTAAACTTTCGAGGCGATGAAACAACCTTACTCTTTGAGGCAGAACGGGCTTGGAACTATGAAATCGGGCTCAAGTCACTGTGGCTTGATGATCGGTTGGGCGTGAATTTAGCGGTATTTCATACCGACGTAGATGACTATCAGTTGCTTGTAAACGATAGTTTAGGGATTGGTCGAATTGAAAATGAGGATGTCAGTATTACGGGCGGGGAACTAGAATTAAGAGCAACCCCCATACGCGGCCTCGATGTGATTGCTGGAGTGGGGATCGCCGACGCAAACTTTACGGGCTCCAGTGAGTTTGATGGCAATCAGGTGCCCTTTGCTCCACGACTCAATTACAATCTCGCTCTTCAGTATCGCACTTTAAACGGATTCTTTGCGCGCGCTGAGTTACAAGGTATCGGCAAGACCTTTTTTAACGAAGGCAACACGCTTGAACAAGGTGCCTATGCGATTGTAAATGCGCGACTGGGCTACGAGTTTGACAACACCGGAATTTATCTGTTTGCCAATAACATTTTTGATACTGAGTACTTTGCCCAAGCATTCGAATTCGAACCTTTGGGTTCGCTCGTAACACCCGGTTCACCAGCAACTGTTGGCGTCCAAGTAAGAAGCCGATTTTGAGCCACCAAAATGAAGATTCTTGTATCAAGATAAACTCAAGCTTGATGCATGAAAATCAGTCCAAACTTTAGAAATTTGTCTGCCAATCATATCACCAGACGGCTGAAAAGGTTATCGAAGTTGACATTCAAATTAAAAGGAGGAGCTCCAACTTTACATCGATAGCAAAATATTTTTGATTGTCAATCATGGTATCAGAGACAAAATTTGAACTGGGATCCGTTTGGAAGAAGAAAAGATCCGTTTCACGAAAACCTGGGGCATTCAATGCAGCTAAAATAGGATGCAACTATTGCAAGTACTTCCCATCAACAGGTTGGCATGTGTTCTGTATTCTTTCCTATCTTCTTTGCCTTCTGCCATCTGTCTTTTGACCCAAGCAAAATTGCCTAGTTTAAGTTGATTCTTCCTTAGTTCACTGCTGAATTCCACAGAGGAATTCGCTCATCACTCATGAAAGTTTATTTATTTGAAATCCTTGTTCACTGTCGTGGAGTAGGCTCTTCATGGTAACCATTGATGACAGTCGTTGGCCATTGGTGGCCGTTCGGTTTCAAGGAGTCGGTACCCCAGCCGAAATGACTCGCTTTTACACACGATTTGAAGCGTGGCTAGCAAAACAAGAACGATTTGCACTGGTGCTGCAGCGAGACGATGCTGAGGCAGCCGAGGAACAGGGAAAGCGATCGCCGGTCGTTAAGCAAATGCGCAAAGAAGGCATCGCCTGGACTAAGGCGCACAAGCCTGCGATCACCCAGTACTGCGCTGGGGTAGCCATGGTGCCCGACTCCACCAAATTAATTGCCCTCTGGGGACCGATGGTAGCGAAGGTCACGCAGAATATGTATGGCTGTCCCGGCAAAGTCTTTGGTTCACTGGAGGAAGCGAAGGGTTGGGCAGCGGAGCAGTTGGGGCTGATAGACACGAAGGCAACCACAACAGCAGTGCCCATGTCCTTCCGGCGTGTGGTGCTGCAACAGCGCTTACCCCTAGCTTTATCAGGGCTTTTGGCCGCGATCGGGGCAGCGCTAGGACTGGTGCCCTATTATCTGATCTATTTAGTTAGCTTGCGGTTGTTTGGCCCTGATGCATCGACGCTAGATACTCAATCCATCGGGCAGTTAGCTTGGTGGGCCGTTGGTGCAGTGGTGGGCAAAGGAATTTGCAACGGACTCTCCACCCGACTATCCCACATTGCGGCCTACACGATTCTCTACGATCTGCGCATTGAGCTGGCTCGCAAGCTAGGCCGATTGCCCTTGGGCTACTTTACCCAACGCACCACGGGTGAGGTTAAAAAGATCATCCATGAAGATGTGGAGCAGTTGGAGCAGGGGTTAGCCCACATTATTCCAGAGGTGGTGGCTGGAGTGACGGTACCCCTGGTAGCGGGCATTTTGCTGGTGTTGGTCGATTGGCGCATGACCCTGGCAACCCTGGCCAGTGCAGCGATTGCTCTCAGCCTCTTCGGCTTTATGATGTCGCGCTTTGATATGAAAGCCTACAACGCCCTGCTGGCCAAAATGAACGGCGTTGTGATCCAGTACATCAACGGCATGAAGGTGGTAAAAGCCTTTACCCGCACGGACGTTTCCTTTGCTCAGCTACAGGATGTGGTGGAGGAAATGCGGCTGGTGTATGTGCGCACCACGCGGCTGGTGGCTCTGCCCATGGCTGTCATGTTGACGTTGATGCGATCGGCCGCAGTGACCGTGGTACCTGTTGGGATTGCTCTCTATCTCATGGGCTCCCTGAGCATCCCCACCTTTGTACTGTTTGTAGTGATGGGCATTGGCTTTAACCGGCCCATCATGGCCGTTATCTTTCACGGCATGACCGGTTTCTACCAGGTGAATTCAGCCTCCCAGCGCATTGCAGCGGTGTTTAACCAGCCGGATTTGGCTGACCCTGAGCAGCCCCAGCAGCCCCACGGAAATGCGATCGCCTTCCACAACGTTTCCTTCAACTATGGCGATACAGCAGTCCTCAAAAATATCAGCTTTACTGCTCCAGCTGGCAGCGTCACAGCTTTAGTGGGACCATCGGGAGCAGGTAAAAGTACAATCGCCAAACTTATTCCGCGCTTTTGGGATGTCAGCGATGGTGCGATCAGCATTGGCGGTGTCAATGTCAAAGACATCGCCGTCGAACAGCTAATGAACCGAGTCTCGTTTGTTTTCCAGGATGTCTTCTTGTTTAACGACACTATTCTGGAAAACATTCGGATTGGCAACCCTACCGCTAGCCGCCACGCGATTATCGCTGCGGCTAAAGCGGCCTGCTGCCATGAGTTTATCGAGGCATTGCCCCAAGGCTACGAGACGCCCACTGGTGAAAACGGTGTGAGTCTTAGCGGCGGACAACGACAGCGGCTATCCATCGCGCGTGCCATTCTCAAAGATGCCCCCATTGTGGTGCTCGACGAAGCCACCGCCTACGTTGATCCGGAAAATGAATCACTGGTACAGACGGCCCTGGCGGGGCTATTGGCTGGTGGGGATAAAACCCTGATTGTGGTGGCACACCGACTCTCCACGATTACCGAAGTTGATCAAGTCTTGGTGATTAACCAGGGGCAAATCGTGGCTGAAGGCACCCATGAGTCTCTGTTAGAAACCTGTGAACTGTATCGGGCTCAGTGGCAGGCCCATATGACGGCCCGGGATTGGCAATTTGGGTCGGCCAGTGGCCCAGGAAAAGAGGCAACGCAGGGAGCAGTAGCCCAGCTAATACCGTCTCTACCCCAAAATAGCTCGGAGATTGATCAGCCCTTAGAGAATCCCTATCGGGCTCTAGACGAAACCGATACGATGTGGACAATGATGCGGAAGCTGATTCCGGCCGACGCGAAGCATTACTTCTGGCGGGCAATCCGCTGGCGCATGGTGGAAGGCATGGCGATCGGGGCCACCAGCTATATCGTTTATCTCGTGTTGGTGGCGCTGTTTCAGTTTTCCACCGATAGTCAGTTGTGGGGCTATGTGGCCGCGATTGTGATACTGTGTCTGGCCCAAATTGGGTTGGGCTATCAGGCCAATACCCAGGCTCATGCTATGACCATTGCCGTCCAAACAAGGTTGCGGCTGTTTTTGGCGGACTACCTGCGACGGTTGCCCTTAGGCTTTTTTACCCAGCGAGATACGGGCACAATTGATGCTCTCTTCACGACCAACGTCATGTATTTAGAACCCCATCACGTTCTAGAAAGCTTCGTTAACGCGGTGGTGACCCCAACGATTATCTTTCTGGTGATGGCGATATACGACTGGCGGCTGGCGCTGACGCTGGCCGCCAGCGTGCCCTTTGCAATGTTGGCGCTGCGCTACGGGGAGAAGATCCTGGCACGGGTATGGCGGCGGCAGGCAACTGCCCGAGTGCAGGCCAATGCTCGCATGGTGGAGTATATCCAGGGCATTTCGGTGATTCGGGCATTTAACCTGTCAGGGGATCGGCTACAGCAGTTTCGCAACGGGCTGCGGGAGTTTCGCAACGCCAGTCTCGGCACGGTAACTGAGATCGTCCCAGCGATCATCCTCTTTGCATCCGTTTTGGAATTGGGCTTTGCGCTACTTCTGGTGGTTGGAGCAGCCTTTTTTGTCAACGGTAGTCTTACCGGCGATCGCTTTCTCTTTTTTATGGTGCTGGGGCTCGCATTTTATATCCCGCTGATGGCAATGTCCGACATGATGGAGTTCTATCGGATTATGCAAAACAGTGTGCGCAACCTGGGTGAGTTTTTGCAGTCCGATTTACTGCCGACGGCCTCCAGACCGCAACCGCTTGGCGATAAGACCATTGAATTCCAAAACGTCAGCTTTAGCTATAGCGATGAAACAGTGCTTGACCGGGTTAGTTTCAAAATTCCCACCGGTTCGATGACGGCGTTAGTCGGGCCAAGTGGCTCGGGCAAAACCACCATTACCAACCTGATTGCTCGTTTTTGGGATGTCAATGCTGGGGCCGTCACTTTGGGCGGTATTGACGTGCGGCAGATTCCCACGAACACCCTGCTCTCTCAGATGACGATGGTCTTTCAGGATGTGTATCTGTTCAACGATACGATTTTTGCAAACATTCGATTTGGCAACCCCGATGCGACTGAGGCGCAGGTGATAGCAGCCGCTCAAGCCGCTCAGTGCCACGAGTTCATTACTCGCCTGCCAGAGGGCTACCAGACAATGGTGGGCGAAGGCGGCGCAACCCTCTCAGGAGGTGAAAAGCAGCGTATCTCCATTGCTCGCGCCATTCTCAAAGATGCGCCGATTGTGCTACTCGACGAAGCCACCGCATCCATTGACCCTGAAAATGAACGCCTGATTCAGCAGGCGATTCAGGCGCTGAGTGCTCAGAAAACGCTGATTGTCATTGCCCACCGACTCACCACCATTGCCGCTGCCGACCAAATTCTGGTGCTCGATCAGGGTCGTGTTGTGCAGCAGGGACAGCACCCGACCCTGATTGAACAGGGGGGGCTCTATGCGCGATTGTGGGAAGTGAAAGCGCGATCGCACGGCTGGAAAATTGCAGTGTAAAGATGAATCATGGGAACAGATACGTCGCCCAACTTGCGATAGGCACGAATAAATGCACCTGCGCCTTTTTGCTAGTGATCAGCGTTCACGGTGTTGAGGCGCAATCATTTCGGTAGCGACTTGCGATGGTTGGGGATGGCTAGACGGCAAAGCCGTCGTAATCAAAACCATACAGATTAGCAGTAATAGCCCACTGAGGGTAAACACGCCGCGATAGCCGATCGCCTGAGCCAGTACCCCGCTGAGGGCCGCGGCTAAGATGCTGCCAATGCCGATAAATGAAGTTTGAAGCGTGTAGTCAGTGCCCGCCATATCAGGGCGGCTCTTATCCATCATGATGGTAAAGCTGGTGGTGCCCACCATACCCAAGGCACAAAAGACAATGGCAACAATGCCGTATAGTACTGGCGATTGGGTCAACCCAAAGGTGGGCAAAAAATAGCTACAGGTGCCGAGACAGGCCATACCCGCAGCAATTAGCAGCGCTCGCTGCCGTCCCCAACGAGCAACAAACACTCCGGCTATCAATGCTCCCACCATAGTCATGGCAGTACCGGCAACCCCTAGCAACGAACCAATCGCTGCCAGGGTAAACCCCTGATCCACTAACAGAGGGCGAAACATGGTGAATGAGAGGCTATGGGCTGCGGCGAAAAGCCCCAGGATCAATAGCCATAGACCCATTCCCGGCCGCCGACCAAATCGCCAAAATATCTTGAGATAGTTGCCTGGGGTGAGGGGTATCTTTAAGGCCAGTGCCGTTATCTTGCGTTCGGGCTCCTTGTAGAGCAGTACCGGCAGCAACGCCAGCAGCATAATTCCCGCCAGCATCCATAGACTGGGTTGCCAGTCCCATCGGCTCAGCAAAATCAACATGCCGCCACCGCCCAACATCTTGCCCAGAGAGCCGCCCACCCCCTGGATGGCATTGCCCATACCCCGCTCTTGGGGGGCCAGCAGCCGCAAGGCCAAGGCGTCCGTGGCAATATCTTGACTGGCGCAGCCCGTACCCATCAAGACCAATCCCACCAGTACTACCGGTAACTGTTCCGACAAATTCAGATAACTGCACAGCAGGGTAATACCCACAACCCAGAGCTGAAAGACAATAATCCAAAAACGATAGTGACCCCAACGGGCCAGACTATAGCGATCAATCAGCGGTGCCCAGAGAAATTTGAAGGTCATAGCGATCGCCACTAATGGCAGCAACCCAATGGCCTTCAAAGACAAACCTTGCTGACGCAACAGCACCGGCAGGGCTTCATAGAGAAACCAAAATGGCAGGAATTGCGACAGATATAAGCTGCCCAGCAAGACAAACTTTTTCAGAGTGGAGATTGAAACCACGGTTATTTGCAGGTGATGTTAAGGCCAATATGGACGAAGCCGATCGCCGATCAGGAGTTTAAAAGCGAAAGGTAAGGGAACCGGTCACCGTAAACGGCTCTCCAGGCTCAATGCCCCGCACGCGACTGATCGGAATCCCCTGGACATAATTAATGTCAAACAAATTGTTGAAGTAGAGGCTCAGCCCGAAATCGTCTTGTTCATAAAAAATGGCAGCGTTGGTCACCCAGTAGTCCCCCATTTGGAAGCTGTTGTCTAAGTCGCCAGGGCGATCGCCCACATAGTTAACCCCAACCCCAAAGCCTAAACCGGCCCAGCCCCCGGTTTGCAAGGTATAGGTGGTCCATAGGCTGGCACTATTTTCGGGAATCCCCGTCAGGCCATTACCCGCAGGAAAGGTGTTGTCTTGAGTGATACGGGCATCGGTATAGGCGTAGTTGGCAATGATGTTCCAACCCGGCAAGATTTCCCCCGCGATATCTAGCTCAATCCCCTGGCTACGCTGTTCTCCTGTCGCTAAGAAAGCACTAATGCCCAAGGGAGCGGTGGGGTCAGCAGTAGCAACGTTTTGGCGGGTAATATCAAAATAGGCCAAGGTCGCCACCAGCCGTTGATCAAACAGCTCTGTCTTGATGCCCACTTCAAAGCCCTCACCTTCCTCCGGTTCAAGTAAACGACCCGCCACATCGGTGGAAGCACTGGGGGTAAAGGAACGAGAATAGCTGCCGTAAAGGGACAGTTGGGGAATGGGCTGATAAACGATGCCAAATCTTGGCGTAAAGGCATCAACGGTTTGGCTGGAGGTGGTGTTTCCGGTGATAAATGTTGATGTGGAGGCATCCTGACTCACCGAGTCGTAGCGCACCCCAGCCACCAAAATCAGACTGTCTGAGACATCGATCTGATCTTGCAGAAAAATGCCCCAGCGACTGGTGCTAATTTCCTCGAAGCGAGCGTCAATGGGCAACTGTTCGAAGGGAAGCCGTGTAGCCAGACCGTAGGTGGGGTTGAACACATCCAAAAAGAAGGGGGCACCCAAATCGCTTACTCGAGCCCGGATATCACTGTGGCTCCAAGCTAGATCCACCCCAGCCAATAGGGTATGACCAATCGAGCCCGTCTCAAAAGTGCCAACCACATCGGTTTGGACGCCATAGGTAGCTTGGTCCCATTCTGTGGCTGAGCCGAGACGCCCTAAGAGTCCCGCGGCTTCATTAAAAAAGGCCGATGTGGGGGGAGTGAAAAAGTTGCTGCTGTAGTTTTGGTTACTATATCGAAAGGCGTTGCGAAGACGCCAATTTTCATTGAACGCGTGGGTTAGTTCATACCCAACGCTAAAAAAGTCTCGCTCAATCACATCATCAGGCTCACCGGTAATACGATTGCGGGGAAGATCAATGATGCCGTTGCCAAAGGCCAACAGCCCCGAGTCGCTGGGGCGCTCATCTTGAAAATATTCAAAATCGACAGTGAAGCTGGTGCGATCGCTAATGTCCCAAGTAATTACCGGCGCGATAAACTCGCGCTCAATTTTCTGATCAAACGCTCTAAACCCGTCTTGTCGCTGCACTAGTGCGTTCAAGCGATAGCGCACGCTGCCATCGGCATTGAGGCGATCAGACATATCAATCTGCGGGCGAAACAGGCCATCTCGACCGGCCTGCAGCGTCAGCTCATAGAGGGGATCCGCCGTGGGCCGTTCCGTCACCAGGTTAATCACGCCTCCCGGTTGAATCTCTCCATAGAGAATTGAGGCCGGCCCTTTCAGCACCTCAATCTGTTCAATATTGGCAAGCTCTGGCACCGCAATAATGCCACGGTTGGTGTTAGACCCAGAGAGGCTGAGCCCATCGCGCAAAATACTGGCCCCAGCAAACCCTCGCAGACCAAACTGCAGCCCCGCTCCCTCTGTATTATCGGCAACAACCCCACTGACATTACGCAGGGCATCATCCAAGCGGATCACCTGCTGATCTTCTAGCACCTCTTGAGGAATCACCTGCACCGAGGCCGGAATATCCAGCAGCGGGGTATCGGTGCGGGTCCCGGTGCCAGTATTGGGGACAAAATAGTCGCTGCCCGCTGATTCGCCAGTGACAGTAATGCGCAGCGCATCCGGATTCCCATCCGTTGCCGACGCGTCTGCCGGTTCAGCGTCCTCTGAAGCCTGGGAAATTAGCGGCTCGTTTTGGCTGGGCTCAGACGCCGCTGCTGTTGCAGGGCTATCTTGTGGTGCCGCGATCGCCAAGCTGAGCGCCCCCTCCCCAGTTCCTGTAACCGCTACGGTAGGCGGCGCATCCTGGCCCGTCACCCGGACTCGAATGCTATTGGCATCCAGCGCTGTGACCGTAATCAATTCAATGCCAGCTATCGGATTCACCTGCTCAAACATCGCTCCTGAGGCAAGCTGTGCATTAGTAATATCCGCTTGCCAGGTTTGACCATATTCAGCAATAAAGGCTTGGGGGGGCTGATGATCTGTCGTGTCCAAATAAAGCGTCAGCCCTTCCAAAGTTTGCTCTAGGCGGATCGCAACAACTTGAACAACGGCAGCTTGGGCTACCGTTACGCCCAGGCCACTCGTGACCCCTGCCATAACGCCACTAATTAGTAGGCTGACTCGATACCGACTCATCCTCAACTCCCTCACACTGACTGATCGCATAGATCTTGTAGTTGAGAACTATACACAACAGCACAGGGGCAAATCGTCCCCAAACGGATTTGTTTCGTCCTCAAACGGATCATTTGCCCAATGCCGTAAGCAAGGTGCAGGAACTAAGGCCGCTAACAGTGGGCAATTTGCCCCATTCACGGCCCCAAAGGTAAATTAACTTGAGACGTCAGTAATAGACTATTTCGATATCCCTACAGAGATTTGTAAGCCCTAGGGGTAATACCAAACTTGCGCTTGAAGGCGGCTGAAAACTGACTCGGACTGGCATACCCTACCGCTTGAGCCACTTGAGCAACGGATGTCGCCTCCTGCTCTAATAACCACTGCGCTTTTTCCATACGGCATTGATACAAATAGCCAAATACCGTGGTGCCAAACATCTGCCGAAAGCCAGATTTAAGCTTGAAATCATTGATTTCCGCCTGCTGGGCCAGGCCCTTTAAAGAGGGTGGATAGGCAAGATTTTGCATCAGAATCTCGCGGGCACGATACAAGCGCTCAATATCATCGGCCTTCAACTTAAACCGTAATAGAGCGTTATTCTGCTGCATCTGAGCCAGTTTCATCACGATCAGTTCCAAAATTTGACTTTCTAAATACAGGCGTTTGAGAAGCCCTTCGTAGGGGCAGGTCATAATTTTGTGTAATGTCGTCAGCATAGCAGGCGTGGTTTGATTTGCCGTGATTTGCAATTCCGCCTCAGCGGTTTTGACTGAAGCGGTCTGACCAAAGTTAAGACCCTTTTGGTCCGACAATACTAAGCTTTCAAAAAGTCCTGGTTGAATACCAATGGTCAATATTTCTACAGCTTGGTTGGCTCTATAGTCAGTTGTGGTTTGAAGATTACCAGACATAAAACCGATGAGATTGATGCCTGGCCGGATAGCAAGTTCAACATCATCCCCCTGAAGACGTTGCACGGCATGGCCCGATAGGCAAAACCGAAGTGCCCAGTTGGATAAATTATCAATGGTTTCAACAAAGGTAATTTCTTCCTGCAGGTTGGCTCGGGTTAGTACTAAATCGAGCCCTTCTCTCACCTGTAAGCAGCGACTTTGCCACACCCCGAAGGACTGCTGCAGATCCCAAGCCAACTCATCAGCCTCGATCCGCCAGCGTCCACCAGTCTGCTGCTGCGTGGCTCTAAGCATGCTGGGAATCGTGTCGGCAGAGAGGGCGATATTCAGGGTGGTCATGGGCTTAAGTACGGGAATGATAATGAGAAATACTCTCATCATAAACCCAGTCTAGTTTGAGAATGGTCAGGGTGGTTTCTTGTTTCCAGAGAATAATGTATCGGCGACACCGGGATAATCATCAGTCATCCATTTGGCCTGTCCGTTTCGTCTGAGACTAGGGGTCTGAACCCTGCCCTGCCACCACCATGTGTCCTGAGGCTAAGCGCCTCAGGACGAGGGGTTCACCTTAGGCGCTCGCAACGAGGGGTGTTGGGCTTGGGCTATTGCCTATAAGGGGCTGTGGGAAGCCGTTGAGGAGCAAGTGGAAAACCTGAGCAACCCGATTGGTGAGACCGCGCATCCCATCGGGAATGGTGCGGTAGCCCAATTGTCGAATCAGCGTTATTAACCAACAATTAAAGATGGCCCAATTGCCTGGAGCATAGCCTCCTAAGCGTGGTGGATGGTCTTCGTTGAAGGTCAATCGCGGACCCAATGCAACCGATTTTCAATGCCCCAGCGTTCTTGGATGTGTGGGCTATATTCAGCGGCGCTGAACTGATGATTGCTGATGTAAAGGGTTTGATAGCCAAAGGATTTGCCCGCCCGAAGTCCCTCGCGCTTCACAGCAATGACCGGTTGACTGGCCCGCCATTGCGAGGTCAGTTCAGGCGGCATGGCAAAGACTGAGACGGTGCGGGTCACCGTGCGCCCATGGGTGGGGTCAGTGTGTTGAGCGACGCTGAGGGGTGGGTGTATCGAGACCCAGTGGGTGAGGCTCTCCAAGAGTGTTTTCTGGTTCCCTTTGACCGTAATCAGATAATACTGGTGCTGTGCAACAATCAAATCAACGGTATCCCGCTGGCAGTGGAGGGCATCTAAGGTATAAGTGAGTCCTGGAATGTCGTCGTAAGATTGAATACACTCACGGATGACGCTAATCTCACTTCGCTGGTCATTTTCCATCAGCTTCAAAGCCACAACACAACCAGGAGTATGACTATATAGACTGACGCTACTGAGGTAATGACCCCCATTATTGCTACTGGTACAGCGAATACTTTTACCATCACCACCCAGCCACATCCCTGGAGTGGGGCGCATAAAGTGATGACACCAAGTATCAAAGAGGTGGGCGATACGGGTGTATTCGACGGCCATAAATAATCGCCGGAAGGTTGAGTAAGAGGGCGTTGGCACCGCTGAGGGCAAGGCTAACACCGCTTCGAGTTCCCGCCAATTTTCGCGGCAAAAGGCGGCAAGGGGACGATAGCCAATATAGCCACAGAGACTCCCCAACAAGGCCAGTAACCATAATTGCCACAGCGGATAGCGTTTCCCACGGGTACCGCGTCGGTCTGGAATCTGCTTCAATTGTTCAATAAGATTCATGGTCTACATCCTGATTTTGCTAACGCTGTCTTCAGAACAGTAGACCTTTTTTATTCTCTCAATAAAAGAAACCACCCTGAGGTTGAGGGCAATCGAGGGAGATGTGAATAGCCCTTGAATCAATGCCCATCGTCATCGCTAGCCTGGTTAGGAGAAGATGACGATGGGCTCTGTACAAACAAACGGTGGCTAATCTCTTTCCTAGAGAAAGCCTAGAAGCCGCGAGCTAGACCTTTCTGGGTTCTCAACTGGGTCTGCGGTGCTTGATAAATTTACTACCTGTCAAAACAGCTCCAACCCCTATTAGGGCAGCAATACTCGTAGATTCGGGGATTGCTGAGTGCTCGATGATCTCACCAGGTAGCGCCGCGAAGAATTCTGGAGGTTTGCGAGCTTTAGTCGCTTGCTCAAATGCATAGGCAAATCCCAGGAGCTCAGGTTCACTGTAGGGCAAGCCTAAAAATGACAATGTGTACGGCAGGCCATCGGAAGCAAAGCCAGCAGGCACTTGAACATCCGGTAATCCAGCAGCGGTCGCTAAAGCAGATAAACCGATCGCATCCTCACTACAGATGAAAGTTGAATCATCCACTCCTGGTAAAGGCGTTGCCGTGCAAGAAGACGTTATATAAACTAAGGCGTCAATGCTATTTTCAGTCAATATCGCCTCAGTACTTGGCGCAATGACCTCGGCGAGAAGGCTGATAGCAGCCACATATTCTGGGTCACTTAGTGAACCGCGTGCTTCTGCACTTTTCCATCGCCCAAGCACAGTTGGATTGACAGGAAACTCAGAATTCAAGACCTCTGGCGATTCGCTGATGGCAATCACCTCTGCTAGCGTCTTGGGATATTCAGGGTCAGTGGTGGCTAAATAGTCAGCGAGTTCAGCTTTAAGTTCCGTCTCTGATACCGTTGTGAATACACCAGTTGGCCCAAAGAAGGGAATAAGCTCTGCAACCGGAGGAATAATGGGAGCCGCAATCGTAGCTCCAAGTGATTCGATGGTGCCAATGGCTTGGGCAAAACCAGCATCAAGGTCAGGGTTGCCAGTGGGTATACCTCCAAGAAATCCAATTCTGACCCCTTCAAAGGCATTTTCTTCTAGAAAAGCAGTGTAGTCGGCTGGAAATTGATCTTCACTATCGGCAGTGGCTGGATCATTCGGATCAACCCCTGTGATATAGCTCAATGTGATGGCTAAGTCTTCAACCGTACGAGCGAAAGGTCCGCCGATGTCAAAAGATGAGCTGAAAGGAATGATACCGTCCCGACTCGTCAGACCCAATGTTGGCCTCAGCCCTACCAAGCTGTTGTCCATCGATGGCCCCCGAATGGAGCCTAATGTATCCGATCCAAACCCAATGACGCCCAAGTTGGCTGCGATCGCAGCCGCTGAGCCTCCACTTGATCCAGATGGCCCACGGTTGAAGTTATAAGGATTAAGGGTCTGACCGCCCAAAGAGCTATATCCACCCCCCGGAGAACCACCATGGGCCAACTCATCCATATTCGCTTTCGCCAAAATAATGGCACCTGCATCCCGTAGCTTCTGGACGATGAATGCGTCATAGGGTGGAATGGAGCCCTCTAAGACTATCGACCCTGCTGTGGTCGGCATATCAAAGGTATCAAAATTGTCCTTTAGGATAACTGGGATTCCATGTAGGGGACTGCGTGGGCCAAGGGTTTGCCTTTCAACATCTAATGCTTCTGCAATTGATAAGGCACTAGGATTCACTGTAACTAGAGAATTCAAAGTATCATCATATGTCTCAATCCGATTGAGATAGAGCTGAGTTAAACTCTCAGCCGTTAATGCACCTGAATCGAACGCCTTATTAATATCGTCAATCGTTGCTTCTTCGAGTGTGAATGTTGCAGATAACGTTCTCTCGGCAATAAAAAGAGGCGAAAATGCAGCTGTTGTTATGACGGTAGCAGTGATGCGAAGAGCTGATGTCTTGAATTCTGACATTTGTAATTGGGACATTCGTAAAAATTGATCCAATATCAATAGCTATTATCAGTAAGGTGCTTCTCTATATTTCCTTTCAGGAGGAAACTGAAGGAAATAAGTATTTTTACTGATGCCAGTAGTATCACTTGTATCTGAGGAGGAGATTGTTCCCTAAATAACAATTGAGCAAGATAAATATGCCGTCAATGGCTAGATTTGGCAGTATGTTCCGTTGGTCTACTGAGCCTGGTTTCTGGCCGTAGCCACAGCGGTAGTACTGGTTTGCCCCTTATCGGCTCTGAGCCTCACTTGGGGGCAATTCTGATAAGCACGTTCATTGAAGTGAGGCTCAATCTGCGATCGCCGCTCACCACATCTTCCATGAGTCGGTCTAGGACCAAAGAGTTTCCCGTCAAGGCATTGCTCAGCAGCATACCCAATAACGGAATCACATATTGCGGGTCATACCAAGAATGGATATGAATGATGCCCTCCACCAATAACCCGGTGGCAAACCCACTAGCGGCCAAAATCGAAATCAGGCTATTCCAATAAATAGAAGGGAAGCGCCGTCGGGTGCGATTCACTGAAGCATTGCCTGCGATCGCGCTCATATCGAACCAGCCTGCACCCAAGGTTTGCCTACACCGCTCAAGTCGCAATTAGCGGGTACGTCATGAGCACAGGAAATCACCCAAAAACAGGTGAAACCATACCCCTACGATCAGTGCCGCAATATCAGGTGAGTCGCTTGATGAAGCAATCATCTAGAAATCGCCTGGCGATTGACCAAATTGTCTAACCGCGATCGCTCATCGTAAATATGAGCATAAAGTGCTCCTGAATGGTGAACATAAATATTGTGTAGGCAAAATAAGCCCTGTCCCTTATTTCCTGTGTCCTTGAATAGATATTGTTTCGCCTTAGCCCAATGCGTAGCACTACAGCTATCCGAGTAGACCGAATTCAGGATAAAACCATGGCATAATAATGCAAATTTTTTTGTTAAAACCCTTGCAGTTTTGCGTTATCTGCCGCGATCGCCATGACATCCCCCCAGCTGATCTCAATCCCTAATGCAGAGTGGCTAACTCTAGGCAGTCCAGCCGATCCGCGCTTATTTCATGCGTCCCCGGATGACAAGATTCAGCTCTATCCAGCGGAGCAGGGATATCGTCAAGAGATTATGCTGGAGGATGAGCTATCCCTAAGTATTGTCGATTACACCCTTCAGCACGATGTCATTTTTGAAAAGCAGAGGAGTGAACGTCAACTTGTTTTTGAGTTTCAACTCGCGAGTTTAGATACCGACAGTAACTTCTGTTACCCGTATTTGAATGGGCAGGACTTTTGGGTCACACCTGGACAAAAACGAATTTTTGAAGTGGAAGTTAGGCTGAAGCAACCCCTCCTAAAACAATATTTCCGAGCCATAATGGAGCATTTGCCTGAGCCAGTTCAGCCTGTCATTAGCCAGGTTTTGGGACATCTCTACGGTCAAAGTAAACAAAAACGTCCGCGCTTTACTAAGGCGGAGTTGATCAATCGTTTGCTAGCTGAGCCATTCATTACGGGAACTCAGGGAGCGCTACATCGACCGCTCCCTAATGTCCTCTTTGGCCAAGCTACGGATATTTACTATGCGACCCGTCAGAACATTACGCTGGCCATGAAACAGCTTATTGCCCAAATCCTTAGTTGTCCTTATCGGGGGGTGACCCGCCGTAATTATTTGAAGCGCAAAGCTCTTAAGCTGGTAGCTCTGTATCTGGAGGCAACGTGTCAACCACCACTCCCTGATGCTGAGTTAACCTGTATTTATAAGGCCGCAGCCATCTTAAGAGAACGCATGACAGACCCGCCTGATGTCGAGGAGTTAGCCCGACAAGTCTATACGAACCGCTTCAAACTCTATCAGGGCTTCCATACCGTGTATGGTACGACGCCAGTGGGATACTTGCGCACCTATCGCATTAGCTGGGCGTATCAACTGTTTTGCACGTCCGATTTATCCGTGAGTCAGGTAGCAACTGCCGTGGGTTATAGCAACCGCAGCCGTTTTGCCGAAGCATTTCGCCAGTTTATCGGCCTTAACCCCAAAGCCTTTCAGCTCCGGCTGCAGCGACTGGCTAGTTAAAAAATGCAGTTCTGTACCAAAATCCCTAGAAAGCGATCACTAATATCCCTAAGCTAGTTGCAAATAATTCGCTTCTAGCTCCATACCCCCAATTCGGCAACGGCCTACTCGCTGCCACAAGTTTTCTATGGGCTAAAGCGGCAAGGTGTGTGAGGACTCATGGCAAAATTGCAGCTAAACAATATCCGATTTCAAGCCTGGGATTATCCCTTCGGTCAAAATCGGGGTTCTGGATGTGGTCAAGGGATAACCATCAATCGGTTGGCCCTGCTAACGCTGATTATCGGTCAAACTCTTTTGGCCCAAGCAGGACGGGCTCAACCGCCGAAAGAAAGTGGGGCGCTAGAACTCAGTCCAGAATTGCCTGTTCAGGATTCCGAAATAACCGATTCTGAAATAAACATGGCTGGCGAAGTCGCGGCTAATCCCCCGGCTCAAATCGTCCCTATCACAGGGTTGCAGCCTGCCACCACCCTGGAAGAATGGCGCGCTCAAATTGAAGAAGCTTTAGTGTCGATTACGGCCATTCGGGTAGAGGCCACGGAGACAGGGCTACAAGTTGCGGTCGAGGCAGATGGTGGGTTAACCACCCCGACCCAATCGGTGATAGGCAATGCCCTAGTGCTAGAGATTCCCAATGCAACGCTGTCAGAACCCTTTCAAGACTTTGAACCCGCTGATGGCATTGCTTTAGTGCAGGCATCAGCCCTTGCAGGGGATACGGTACAAGTGGTCATTACTGGCAGTGATGGGCCGCCAACGGTGGCGACTAGTGCCACTGCCACTGGGCTGGTGCTGGGGGTGACGCCAGGGATAGTCCAGGATTCTTCTGATGATGAGGCCATTCAGGTGGTTGTCACCGGGGAAGAAGACGACTATGTGGAACCCAACGCCAGCACAGCCACCCGCACCGATACCCCCCTGCGAGATACCCCCCAATCGATTCAGGTGATTCCCCAAGAGGTATTAAGCGATCAAGGCGTAATTGGCCTCAACGATGCCCTGCGCAACGTCAGTGGTGTGGTGACGACTGGGAACGACCCCAGAGGGCAAAACTTTGCCGTACGCGGCTTTGCTTTTGCCCCCGTACTGCGGGATGGCCTGCGATCCATCAACAGTTCCGACTCAAGTAACGTGGCCGATCTTGCCAATGTTGAACGCATTGAAGTGCTCAAAGGTCCCGCCTCAATTCTCGCTGGCAATGTGCGGCCTGGTGGCGCGATTAATTTGATTAGTGAGCGCCCCTTAAGTGAACCAGTCTATGAGGTGAGTTTGCGCGTGGGCAATCGCAACTTAATTGAGCCGAGCTTGGATTTTACCGGCCCCATCACCGCTGACAGCAGCTTAAGTTATCGAGTCAATGCTCTGGTTCGCCGGGAGGATTATTTGCGCGACTTTGAGACGCCTGTGACCCGCTCGTTTATTGCCCCGATGTTGAGCTGGCAAATTAGCGAAAACACCGATCTGCTTATAGAACTAGAATACCGTGACGAGACTCGTCCCTATGAAACGGGGATACCGTCGATCGATGGTGGCGAGCCCAACATTCCCTTTGATCGCGCCCTGATCTATCGGGATTTAGAGGCAACGGTCGAGTCTACTCGACTGGGTTACCAATTTGAGCATCGCTTTAACGACAACTGGAAAATCCGCAATACGTCATACTACAACCGGGTTGACACATTCACTTTCATCAACAATGCTGAGCAGTTTGGCTTAAACTTTTTTGACCCAACAACCGGCACTATCACCCTAGTTCCAGGCACCTTTGAGCAGCCTTCCAGCACAGTCGCTATCCAGACTAACGTCATCGGGGAATTCTCCACCGGTCCGATTGAGCACACGTTACTGGCGGGGGTCGACTTTTACCAGCAGCGCGACCTCGGCGCTAAAATAAGCAGCGCACTGCAACTCATCACGTTTCCAGGAGTCGGCACCTTTCCAGTGCCAACTATTGTAGATACGCTGGATATCTTTGACCCCGACTATGATTCCTTGACAGATTTCGACCCTGACACCTTCCTTTTGACGACTACTTTAGAAGATAAAACAGAAAATTGGGGATTTTATGTACAGGATCAGATTAAACTACTGGACAACCTGATTCTACTAGCGGGGCTGCGCTTTGACACGGTATATCAGGAGCAAACGACTGAGGTGCCAATCATCCCTGGCTTTAGTAGCGAAAGCAGCAGCACCAGTGAAGCTTTCACACCCCGATTTGGCCTAGTTTATCAGCCTATTGAGGCGATTTCGCTCTACAGCAGCTACAGTACCTCCTTTATTCCCAATACAGGCGTTACGTTTGTTGGAGACTTGCTCGATCCAGAAGAAGGTGAGCAGATTGAGGTGGGCGTGCGGGCCGAGATTTTGGACGGCAACCTGGTGGCTAACCTCGCCTTTTTCGACATTGACCGCACCAATGTTGCCATTACCGATGCTCTCAACCCAGGCTTCTTAGTTGGCGAAGGTAGCGAAAACATTCGAGGCATTGAATTAGATGTGGTTGGGGAAATTTTACCGGGATGGAACGTGGTGGCCAACTATGCCTATCTGGATAGCGAGATTACGGAAAGCGATGACGCTGCGGCGATCGGCAACCGTCAGCGCAACATCCCTGAGCACAATTTCAATCTGTGGAGCAACTACACGGTGCAATCGGGCTCTCTGGAGGGGTTGAGTATTGGCTTAGGAGGCAATTTTGTTAGCGAGCGATTTGCCGATGAGGTCAACACCATCACGCTGGATAGTTACTTTTTAACCAATGCGGCGATCGCCTACGAACGAGATAATTGGCGAGCCGCACTGAACTTCCGTAATCTGTTCGATGTGGAATATATTGAGGGCTCTGTCAGTGAGGGGCTTGTGCTCTTTCCAGGAACGGGCTTCACGGTGATTGGCTCTTTTTCGGCAACGTTCTAATAACTAGGGCGTGTAATCATTGAAAACCAAAGCCTTACAGATTGCGCCCTTCCGCGCCCTCTCCCATAAAACGATCGCGGGGCTGAATCGGTTACTCTAAAAGCTTTCTAGCTCTAAATAAGGTGAGTGATGCCCCACAATCTATCTGCGACCGCTAACGAATCGGCATTGATCCGTGTAACGAGAGAAGTCAGAAGTCAGAAGCCAGTGCCCTTCTGGCTTCTGACTTCTCTCGTTACCGAAATTTCCCGCATTAAGTTGATAGCCCTTCCAAGAAATTAAACTGCGCGATGATTTGACCCTGGTCATCCTTGATTACACACTCAACCAGAATATCGAGTGCCAAAGCGCCAACTCCCCAAAAGAGGAGATGATGGCCCAAAATCAAGGTGAGCTGACGTTCATCTGTCCAGGTATAGCCAAACTTACGAGCCGTGCCTTCACTGTCTTCCAATTTGGTTGGACCACGCACAAGATGAAACAGTCCCCCCGCAGCGAGCACAGTGGACGACACCAAACTCCTTCAACAGCGATCGCAACAGAGCTTGTCAATAGCGATCGCTGTTCACGTACAAATCTAAAGGGATTCCTGTAGGCAGTGGAAAATATGCCTTGCCGAGTGATGCTTTCAGAAAATTTTGTCCTAGTATTAAGGGCAACACTACACCAGTACAAATAGCACTAAAGACCAGAATTACGGTTGAGAATTTCAGAATACTCACATGAAGACCAGTCAAACTCGGATTGCTTTGATGTCAAATGCTGGAGGATCAGGGAAGACGACACTAGCAATTAATCTTGCCTATGAGTTAGCACATGTGGGACATTCGGTGTGCCTCTTTGGGTTCGACCCTAATGCCAGTCTGACCATGTTCGTCGGTCTGGATGAACCGCCGCCAGAGCAAACCCTTGACTATGTACTAAGCAGGGGTTTCAAGGGCGACTGGCCTTTATTTGACTGCTGGCCTGACCGCACAGATAAAGTTCAGGCCTGTCTCGGGGGGTTAGTGATGACCCAAACGGCTGAGCAGCTAACCACCGCCGACAGAAAGACAGAAATACTCATGGATCGCCTGGAGGATTATCCTTTACCTCACGACTATTTGATCTATGACTGTCCAGGCACAATTGATATTTTCCACAAGATTGCGTTGACAGCTTCCGACTTCGTTTTGATCCCGGTCCAGCCAGATAATAAGGATATGCTGGGAGCTGGGACGCTCCTGAGTTGGATCTTTGAAATGATTAGTGTATTGCGCCTAAGACCAGCTCCACAGATATTAGGCGTTGTCCCTAACCGGGTGCGTCTGAGCGATCGCGCTGCCCACCGTGACAATTTGGGATTATCTACCCGTGCGCGCACAGAAAATGACTCGCCATCCCTGCCTGAAATTCTGCAGTCCATGCAGATTCACTGCTTCAAGATGATTAAGGATTCGGCCGAAATTGGCAATGCCGCCAGTTTGGGATTACCCTTAAAAGCGCATCGTCCGGGCCATGCTGCCAATAAGAACTTCCAAGCAATTGTTAAAGCCCTGATGGAGGCTAAAAAATGATTCAAAGAGGGGCCAATAAAAGTGTCACCAGCATGTTTGGAGGAGCACAGACGGCTCAACTTCAAACACAGCTCTATCAGCGCGATGAAGAAATTGTAGAACTGAAGCGGCAGTTAGAAGTGCTTAGCCAATCGGCTGGAGTATCAGGGGCGCTTCAAATGTACCCAATTGAGAGATTTACGCCTCTAAAGTTGCCTGACGGATTGACGCAACCTAGAAAGTATTTTGATCCGGAAGGGATGGCAAAGCTCAAACGCTCAATTGCGAAAGTGGGTGTACAGGAACCCTTATTAGTTCGACATGGAGCGGGTAATACCCTAGAAGTGGTATCGGGTGAACGACGGTGGCGAAGTGGGCAAGAACTACAACTTACTGAGTTGCCCGCGATTGAAAAGGACCTGAATGATGAGCAGGCGCTAGAGATTGCTCTAATTGCTAATCTCATGCGGGAAGATCTCAATCCAGTTGAGGAAACTGACAGTATTATTGCGCTGATTGCGTTGCGCCTTAAGCTCAACCGTGAAAATCTTCCGTCGGTTTTGTTTAAGGTCAAAAACCTGCGAACTCGCTATCAGAGAAGTAATGAGGAAATCGCTCAAGCGTTGCAAGCTACTGCTGAGAATTCTGAAATTCTCACCGCGATCGCGATCGGCGACATCGATTCTATTCTTGCTGAGTTCAGCATTAGCTTAGAGAGTTTTGTGGCCAACCGTTTGGCAGCCCTACAGAAGATGCCTGAGTCTTTATTGGGGGCAATTCGGAGAGGTGAAATCGGTCTTTCTAAGGCTGATGTCATTCGGAGGGCAGATTTATCCCTCCAGGCTCAAGAGACGATGCTGGCGAAGGTGATTGAGGAAGGGCTGACTAAGCAAGATCTGGCAGCACATGTGCAAGCGGTAAGATTGGCTTCTACCACGGTTAGGGAGTCAGCCCAGGCTGATTTAAGGACTCAACTGCATCAACGCTATCAAAGCGTACGGCAGAAGAAGGTTTGGAAAAAAATTGAAGGTAATCCCAAGTTAAAGAAGAAAATGCAGCGTGTTAATGCACTGCTGGATGAGTTGCTGAATAGCGTGATCGATTTGGAGCAGTAGAGTTATATCGGATCCGAATGGCTAACCCCCCGTAGGGGAAATAGGGGATACCTGTAGCGACAGGGCATGTCGCGTCGCTCAATTAGGGGGTGGGTAAACCGGATTTAGCATGATGTCGAAATTAGAGGTGCCCAAGCATCCGAAACCCTGGCTCGGTTTGATGACTGGAAGCTGATCCGAGTCGGCTGATCCCAGTCGATGAATTAGACCACTTGGGGCTTTAAGCGATCGCGCGATTTCATGACTCTGCGTTTAGGCTTAGTTGACTTGTCTTCCAGTGAAAGTTCGGGTTGGTTCGCTTCGAGCGTAAAAATACGAACGTTATCGGTAGCACGTAGGAGCGTGAGGGCGTGGCAGTTGAGCCCCTGAGCACGAAGTTGTTGTGCGAGTTCATTCCGGGCTTGCCGAGCGAGTTGAGTCGAGGCGAAATCAGTTTCGATGAAGTAATGAGTGGTCATTCTGGCTTAGTGCGATCTCACTTTTTTTGGGTAATCGCAATTCTAACCGGTAAGGATACGATTTGGGCTATTGAAGGCCGAATCGTAGAAGTGTGCACAGTTACAGCCCCTTAACCGGCAAAATACAAGGCAATGGTTGCGAGCACTAGTAGTGTAATAACGTAGTGTAAGGGCTCGAACACACGCATGGGTTATTAATCTTGCCTAACCTACTTTATCGGCTCACTACGACAGCCCTGGATACTGGAGTGGATTATTTGAAGGTTGCAGCGAAATGCAAAGTCTATTGATAACCGCCCAACAGAAACGGGATCCGGCATGCGACTTTCCTCCCTAACTTGCCATTTGGTAAATAAGCTGGTTAGTGCTGCCTCTACTTTCAAATATTTTCTTTTCAATGAGCTGTTTGAGATCGCGCTGAAGGGTTCGGCGTGATGGTCCGAAGCATATGGACTCAAAAGTTTGAATAGTCAAGCTGCCATGAGTTAGCACCTGTGCGATCGCAGCCTGCTGCCGAGAGTTTAGAACGTGTTGCTGAGTGAGAGCTTCTACCTGCGCTTGGATGGCTGTTTGAGAAGAAGGGAGGTCACCATCGGATGAGTCATTATCAAGTTGATCGCCCACGTATGGCTCTAGGTAGTTGATCAGAACATTTTGAATCTCCCATTGCAATTGACGGCGGCGTGTATCATTGCTGCGCAAGGCAACTAATAGTAGTGCTTGGTAAGTTCTTAAGAAAACCTCAGATAATAGCTCACATTTTTCTAATGAGAGGGACAAATTGCGCCCTTGTAGAAGCTTTGCCAGACCTTGAATCATATTTTGATCAAAGCTCTCGTCGAAATATAGAAAGATATTAGGGGTTAAGTAGTACTGAATATAGACAATCCTGGGACCGAGATCCTCAAAATATTCAGCATAGGTTTCAACAATTTTCCGAATCACAACGGCTAGAGGTAGCTGAAAAGTTTTCGGACTCATTAGCTCAGGGACAGTCCTATCCAAATATTGCTTGTGTCGTTTTTCAAGTACGTGAAAGATAGCAAGCTTATTTGGGAAAAAGCGATAAAGCGTGCCGACTGCTGTTTGAGCTCGCTCAGCGATGTCATGAGTTGTCGCAACATCATAGCCTTTTTCCCAAAAGACCTCAGCCGCGGCCTGAAGAATTTGCTCAACCCTAACCTGACTGCGCTGCTGCTGCGGCTTCCTAATAAGATTTGAATCGCTATTTGACACGTAAAGAAAAAATCTCTCTTGACATTTTTGATGTTGATGAGGATAGTATAGCGAAAGATGAATAATTGTTCATTTTTGACTATCACAAAGACCGCGAACCCTATATCATGCTTAGTTTTAAGAAACCGGCTGTCCCACAGCCACCCGAACCAGCCGTGCCCCCCCTACACTCGCCGCGAGGTGCCAAGCTGGCAACCAGAATCTGGAAACACAACACAAAAGGCAAAAGTCCACGTGCCATTTGCCTTATAGTTCCAGGAGGAGGCTGGCATTCTGGCTACTATGAGCCCCTTGCTTTGTTCCTAAACCAGAAAGGTTTCACTTGCTCAAGTTACGATCCGGTCTGTATGGGATACTCCGAGGCCGAACCGGGTGCGCCTGAAGGATATATACACATCAATAAGTTCGACGACCTAGTGGAAGATGTTTTTGCGGCCGCAGTTTGGACTCAGCAGCAGCTTCAATACTCGACGAACGTGCCAATCTTCCTCATCGGCGAATCCTTCGGTGGTCTTCAAGTCTTAGCGGCTGGCCTTGCGGCAGATCGGGCAAAAGCAAATGGCATCAACCTGGCCGGAATCATTACGACCGGTGCTGCACTTGCGATCAATCCCGCTATGTTGCCGCCCAAACCTGCCATCAAGGTCTTGGCCTTTCTATCTCGCTACTTTCCTAGACTTAAGATGCCAGCTACCGACTTCTCAGCTACCTTTGACGAAGCGTTCGGAAACAAGGAGTGGGCCAAGGCCGCCCGTCTCGACCCAGGAGTCCAAGTGTCTCCTAGACTAACGATGGCTGGGGCTATTGCTACCGTGGCAACCGGAGAGAAGATCACAAGAATGGCTGAGACGTTTGGAGTACCGTTACTGGCGATTCATGCCATCAAAGACTGCCGAACCATGTGTGAAGCGATGCAGAAGTTTGTCGATCAGTCAGGCCCCCTGACGGAAGGCTTCTGGGTCGAGGACACGACAGGTCATCAGCTGTT
>JBCBTQ010000038.1:0-33154 GCA_039818605.1 Cyanobacteria bacterium J06639_14
ACACATTTCGCTGGAGGGGATTGGGTTCTTCTCCGGCAGGTTCGGCAAAACCGTTGTATTTGTCACCCACCATATTGATGAAGCCGTTCACCTGGCTGATCGCGTCCTGATTCTCACGGCTAATCCAGGCCGGGTCCTGGAAATGGTTCCCATCGATATGGAGCGTCCCCGCGACATGATGAGCAAAGGATTTGAATATCACCGCAACCTATTTATCGAACATTTGCGATCGGAAGTGGTGCGGGCGTTTGAAGAACAGGAGTTAGCCGAAATGTTAGATACCCGCATGTAGAGACGCAAAATCCGCATGTAGAGACGCAAAATTTTGCGTCTCTACATGCGATTCGAAATACACAAATTGCCATTGTTCATGTTCCCCAAATTCCCCCTATTGCAAAACCTGACCCAACGGATTCTTGGTCAACCCGATCGCACCGACGAACCCGCAATTGATATTTGGGTCTATGCCGAACCTGCCGGAGAAGAACCCAATCCCCTCCAGCGAAATGTGTTGCAGTGGCGACGGTTGATCACTTCGGTACGGGAGCCCGTAGAAGAATTTCCCGGCCAGCCGGTGGATATCATTGGCTTTGTTCATCGCCCCTTTCCACCGATACCCAATCAGTTTGTGTTGGCGCGGCGGATTATTCGCTGTTGTCTGGCAGATACGGTACCGTTGGGGCTAGCGATCGCAACCGAAACTGCCAACATTTACGAAGCCGATCAATGGCTGCGAGTACAGGGCACGTTTGGCACAACTGAGTACCGTCATCGTCCGACACTGGTCGTCATTCCAGAGACCATCACCGCTATCGAGGAACCCCAGAAAGCCTACATTAACGGGGTATTTTAAAGAGCCATGACGGTTCTCTACGATCGCGACTTTTGGGGCTACGGACCCCACCCGCCCAATCCTCATTGGCCCCAGGATGCTAGGGTTGCAGTGTCCTTAGTGTTGAATATTGAGGAAGGAGCAGAACTCTCCCTTTCAGCTGGTGATAACCGTAACGAGGCCATCTATGAAATTGTGCTGGAAACGCAGGGAGTGCCCGATCGCGCCATGGAATCCCATTTTGAGTATGGGACTCGCGTCGGTTTCTGGCGCATCTTGAATCTGTTCGATGCCTACGGTGTCAAGGCCACGATGAATGTGTGTGGTCGGGCAGTGGAGCGATCACCTTGGCTAGCCCAAGAAGCAGTCAAACGAGGACACGAGATTTGCTGCCACGGCTATCGTTGGGAATCGTCTGTGTATATGGATGAGACTACCGAACAAGCAGCGATCGCGAAAACAGTGCAAGCCATCCAAACTGCCTGTGGTATAACGCCCGTGGGCTGGCACACCAAATCGCCCTCGACCCCAAGAACCCGCCGTTTGCTGCTAGAGCACGGTGGCTTCCTCTACGATTCCGATGCCTATAATGATGAGCTGCCCTATGTGGTGAAAGTAGCAGGACGGCATCATATCGTCTTGCCCTACAACTTTGACACTAACGATATGCGCTTCACCAATGCCGAAACCTTTCGTCTCGCCAGTGATTTCGCCACATATTTAATCGATAGTTTCAACTGGCTGTATCAAGAAGGGGCAACACACCCTCGCATGATGACAGTGGGCCTCCATACCCGCATCATTGGGCGACCGGGACGGATTTGGGCTCTCCAACAGTTTCTCAATCACCTACAGCAACACGAGCAGGTGTGGGTCGCACGCAGAGATGATATTGCCCGTCACTGGCAGAAAAATAGGATGGCATTGTGATGCGGACACCCTCTATGCCCCCTCCATGACAATGATTAGCATTGTTCTCGCGCAATGGGTATTACCCATTGGTATAGCTGGCAACCTATTTCGATAGGAATTATCCATCCTTAACCCAAGCCTTAATAAGGATTGCATTGGCTTAACCCATTCCTCGTTTCGGCTGCTTAGGATCGCATCTGAACCTTAATTCCTAACATTCAGTATGAACGTTCAACCGATGCTCAAAGTAGGACGGCAACTCTTCACGGCTATAGTAGCCCTGTCTTTTCTACTCAGCGTAGTTGCTTGCAGCCAGCCAGTCGTAGAGACGACCGCTAGCCCATCAGTTCCGAATGATATACCTGAGGTCGCGGTCAATGATCGCCCTACAGCCGCACCTGAAACCCTTCAAGACAAGGTAGAAGATGCCCTTGAGGTCATTGGGGATGAAGTTGAAGAAGCCGCAGAACAAGTCATGACCACAGTAGAATCCGCGATCGATACGTTTGATGATCTTAATGAATCAACTGCCGATGCTTTTGACCAGGCAGCTATCGCGGCTGAACAAGCGATCAAAGAAACGACGAAAGACCTCAGACAATCACTTCAGAAACAGACAGAAGTGATCCAGGAAGGGATTGAAGATGTCAATCAGCAAACCGCTGAGGTTTTGGATGTCGAATTCGAAAAAGCTGCCGATGCCCTGGATGATCAGCTAGACAAGGTGGCCGACAAGATTGATGCCGTGCTGCAAGATGGTGTCGATATTGTGCAGCAAAATGATGTTGACTCAGAATTAGCAGCTGATTATGGTCAGGTCAATTCTGAAGCAGCCGAAGTTGAGGATATCGTCGATGCGGTGAATGTCGATACCAATACCCTTACAACTGACGATACCGTCAATTCTTAAAATCGAATATTGCAGGCTGAGCTAAGCTTAATCTCTCCACCGGCAAGGCAAGTAATCACAAATCCCAAATCGTAAGTTGGTATACGTGGGACGTATCTGCAGCTACAAAGATATTGAATCAGGCTTGGTTTACTAGCATGGGGAAAGCGATCGCGCTGCATTAGCATCTTGTACAGCTTCTCCTAGTCATCCACAAGGTATTTCCATGTCTACCGTTGGTACTGTTGAGAGTATTTGGCGCTACCCCGTCAAAAGTATGGCAGGGGAGGAACTAGCAGAAAGTTTTGTCTCCTTTGCTGGCGTGATGGGCGATCGTGTTTATGGCTTCCTCACCGACAAGGGTAACCCTGGCTTTCCCTGGCATACCGCTCGTGATCAAGAATCAATGTTGCTGTATAAGCCTCGTTACAAGGATCCCAATGTAACGCTCAAACCAGGCAATCTGGCAGCAGCAGAAGGCATGGCCCCCGGCATTAACCCGTTATATCCCGAGACCGAGCAATTCGCCGTTGAGGTTGAAACGCCCCAAGGGGAAACTTACAGCGTTAACGACGAAGCATTTTTAACTCACCTCAAGACACTCACGGACAATCAGACCCTAAAGCTACACTTCACGCAAAGAAGCCAGTTTGATTGTCGTCCACTCTCTCTGTTTTCTTTGCAACTCTGTGATGTGCTGACAGAGGAGCTAGGCATCCCCGTAGACAAACGCCGATTTCGAGCTAATTTCTACGTAGACTTGGCTCAGGATACGTCCAAACTCCATGAGTTGGTGGGTAAACGTCTGAAGATTGGGGAAAAGGTCGAAGTCAGCATCCTTGAACGCGACCCTCGATGCAAAATGATTACCTTAGACCCAGACACGTCTGAAGCAAATCCAGCGATCATTAAACAAGTTTCCAAAGCTCATGAAGGCTTTGCTGGCGTGTATGGCGCGGTTTTGGTTGAAGGCATCGTCAAAACGGGAGATCCTATTCAGCTTGTAGACTGACTCTCAAAATTCGAAATACCCTGCAGGGAGATCACCAGTTTCGATTCCACCCGCGAATGAAATTTCGGGCTAACTGCAAAAAGTCCTTGCCGGACTCAGGCTCACCAGTCTTCAGTCCGGCAAGGACTTGCATTGTTTAGCCCGCAGTTTACGCACGGGCGGCAGGCGCGATCCGGCTAATGAGCATGGCTGAGACTTGAGCGAGTCCACTGCCCCATTGAGGCCAATACCCAACGTCTAATTTCCCTGCCCCGCAAAATAGATTCAGCCTTAACCGTGGGCTACACGGAACGCCAGGATAAATTCCGAACACGCTAAAAAAATGAGCGGACGGAGAGAGCTACCCCCATCCCCATCCCCCATCCCCATCCCCCATTCCCCATTCCCCACCCCACCCTTCCACTCCATTACCCTTCCACCCTTCCACCCCATTACCCTTCCACTCCATTACCCTTCCACCCCTCACCGTCTTATCCCAGGCACCTTATTTTCACCTCCTCATAAGGCATAGCCTATAGTTAAGGCAAGATCTATAAGTTTTAGTTTTGCTTTTTATCATCAATGATCACCCACTCGGTGATTGCATTGGTTACACCAAGAATATAGAATTAAATAAATGCAAATTCTTTTTTAATAGATTTAATTCAATCGAACGCGATCACCTTGTTCTGACGTAGATTCTCCCTAAGCCTTAGTAGAGCTTGGCCTAGATTCTTTTCAGATCGCTGGAAATTGCTGTCACGAAACATTATTCGCATTCCATTGGCAAAGTCTGAATTTGCTTTGTTCCGTTAGGAGGTTCAGTGATGCAGGTAACCAATAGAATCCACTTCCGAAACTTACGCGGTGACATCTTTGGGGGTGTTACCGCGGCTATTATCGCTTTACCCATGGCCCTCGCCTTTGGTGTTGCTTCTGGTGCGGGTCCAGTTGCTGGTTTGTGGGGAGCTGTTTTAGTTGGCTTTTTCGCAGCTTTATTTGGGGGCACACCCACACTCATTTCAGAGCCGACTGGCCCAATGACTGTAGTGATGACGGCAGTCATTGCTAATTTAACGGCTGCCGATCCTGAAAATGGCTTGGCTATGGCCTTTACCGTGGTCATGATGGCCGGTGTCTTCCAGATTCTTTTCGGGCTATTGCGGCTGGGCAAATACGTCACAATGATGCCCTACACGGTGATTTCGGGCTTTATGTCCGGTATCGGCATCATTTTGGTGATTTTGCAGCTAGCTCCATTCTTAGGACAAGCGAGCCCTCCAGGAGGAGTCGTTGGAACACTGGGAGCGATTCCAGAGTTACTCAGCAATATTCAGCCTGCAGAAACAGCGTTGGCTGCTATTACGGTGGCTATCATCTGGTTCATGCCGTCCAAGTTTAAGCGTATTGTGCCGCCCCAGTTGGTTGCGCTTATTGCCGGTACGGTTTTGTCTTTGATGCTGTTTCCAGGGCTTGATATCCGTCGAATTGGGGCAATTCCTGCGGGTTTCCCGGCCCTTCAGATTCCTACCTTCAGTGCTGATCAACTGCAGCTCATGTTTGTGGATGCAGCTGTTTTAGGCATGTTGGGTTGTATTGACGCACTCCTAACGTCAGTCGTTGCTGATAGCTTGACGCGAACTGAGCACAATTCTAATAAGGAGTTGATTGGTCAGGGTTTAGGCAACCTGATGTCGGGTTTATTCGGCGGCATTGCCGGTGCCGGTGCCACGATGGGCACGGTCGTAAATATTCAATCCGGGGGTAGAACTGCACTCTCAGGTTTGACACGAGCTTTTGTTTTGCTGATTGTCATTTTGGGGGCTGCGAACTTAGCGGCGATGATTCCCTTAGCCGTCTTGGCTGGGATTGCCCTGAAAGTTGGTATTGACATTATTGACTGGGATTTCCTGAAGCGTGCGCATCATGTTTCGGTCAAAGGTGCCCTGATTATGTACGGGGTGATTCTGTTGACAGTGTTAGTTGACTTGATTGCCGCTGTGGGAATTGGGGTCTTTGTGGCCAATGTTCTAACCATTGAGCGCATGAGCCAATTGCAATCGAACTCGGTTCAGACAATTACGGATGCCGATGATGCAATCAAACTCAATGCTGACGAGAAACGTTGGCTGGATGAAGGGAATGGTCGGGTCCTGTTGTTCCAACTGAGTGGGCCGATGATTTTTGGCGTGGCTAAGGCGATTTCGCGCGAGCATAATGCGATCGCCGACTGCGATGCCATTGTGTTTGACCTGAGTGAAGTTCCTCACCTGGGTGTAACTGCCTCGCTAGCACTCGAAAATGCAGTGAAGGAAGCCATTGACGAGAGCCGTTATGTCTTTATTGTGGGCGCTGCAGGGCAAACCAAACGCCGCTTACAGAAGATGAAAGTTTTCGACCTCCTCCCGCCTACCTGCCTGCATACGGATCGCGTTACGGCCCTGGAAGCAGCTGTTTCTTCGGTCTTCTCCTCAGGCCAAGAATATTCTTCGGGTGTACAGGCTTCCACCACGGCTCAGATCTAGCGGGAACCGCTGCCGATATCTGTTGATTCAGTAACAGGAGCAAATAATAGACGATGCAATGGTTTGTGTTGTAAACACACCCCTCTAAACACCTCTCTTGAGAAACTCTGTACTCTACCTTTAGAAACGGCTGGTTATGATATCAAATGCGTTTGCTCTTCTACCCACATCTTGGGTTGACGTTTGGCCTTCACCTTCCCCAGTATTTGCGGCAACATCAGAGGCTGAATATGGCTCCTTTGTCTTAACGGGGGTTCTACTTACATTGGTCGTGATTTACATCATGAGTAAGTTGGGCGGCGAACTCTCCAAACGTCTCGATTTGCCACCCGTTTTGGGTGAACTGGTTGGGGGTGTCATTGTCGGTATCTCGGCGTTGCACCTACTGGTATTTCCTGAAACGGGTGCCACTGCGGGTGATTCTGTAATCATGACCGTGCTGCAGTGGTTAGGAAACCTGGATGCGGAAGCGGTCACCCATATTTTCCAAAGCCAGAGCGAAGCCATCTCCATTCTGGCGGAGTTGGGGGTTATCGTTCTGTTGTTTGAAATCGGGCTTGAGTCCGATTTGCGAGAACTGGGCAAAGTCGGCTATCAGGCTGCTGTCGTCGCTGTTGTGGGGGTCGTGGCTCCCTTTACGCTAGGCACCGTTGGTCTGATTGCGCTGTTTAATGTGCCGGTGATTCCGGCGGTGTTTGCCGGTGCAGCCCTGACGGCAACCAGCATTGGCATTACCTCTAAGGTCCTGTCAGAACTGGGACACCTGAAGTCAACAGAAGGACAAATCATTGTTGGAGCTGCCGTTATCGATGATGTCTTGGGTATTATCGTCCTTGCGGTAGTGGCAAGTCTCGCCAAGACAGGTGAGGTCGATTTGCTCAACGTGATTTATCTCATCATCAGTGCGAGTGCATTTTTGTTAGGTTCCATTTTACTCGGCAAGTTTTTCAACAAGAGCTTCGTGGCGATCGCCGAGAAGCTGCAAACTCGTGGAGCCCTACTGATTCCGGCCTTCACTTTTGCCCTGGCCATGGCCTTCTTGGCTAACGTCATCCATTTAGAAGCAATCTTGGGTGCCTTTGCGGCTGGACTAGTTCTGGATGAAACGGACAAACGGAAAGAACTGGATCAGCAGGTAATGCCGATTTCTGACATTTTGGTTCCGATCTTCTTTGTCACCGTTGGTGCAAAGGCTGATTTGAGCGTACTGAACCCAGCGGTAGCGGATAATCGAACGGGTCTGGTGATTGCATCATTCTTGATTGCGATCGCGATTATCGGCAAGGTAGTCACGGGCTGGGCCGTATTTGGCAAACCCGGTGTAAATCGTTTGGCAATTGGGGTCGGTATGATTCCTCGGGGTGAAGTAGGTCTGGTATTTGCTGGCATCGGCTCAGCCAGTGGCGTTTTAGACAAACCGCTAGAAGCTGCCATTATCGTGATGGTTATCTTAACCACATTCTTGGCTCCGCCCATGTTGCAGTGGACCTTGAAAGAACAACCCGAATCTTTGTCAACCGCATCCGAAGCCTTATCCACCGAGTAAAGGGGACTGTTCTGATTCCATCTGTGTTCTCTCCAGAACTGCGTCCCCACCAATTTTGGGCAAGGGGACGTTTCCTCTAAATTGCTGAACCTTTCTTCCTGGAACTGATGGCAGTTTGCCTACGGATGAAACATAGTCTTCGGCCTTAAGCCTAGTCCCTCGCTCAGGATTGGGAGAGGGATTTAGGAAGAGGGCGAGATAGCCTTAATACAAAATCGGGATGCACTCGATTGAACAGAACAGAACTATCTACCGTTTTTCATTAGCTCAGCTAAACATTCAAGTACTGTAAAAATCGGCAAACAGAGCATCCAAAATCACTGAACTGAGGCTCACAGAAAGGTCTCAAAGTACAAATTAAACATCAAAAAATGATAGAAAAATGCTCATCTTAGAAGCTTGTGTTTTTGCCACTATCTTGTGTGGATTTTTCGGCATCATTTGGAAGCAAAACCTGATGATGAAAATCATCTCAATGGACGTGATGAGTACCGGTGTAATTGCTTATTACGTCTTGATTGCATCACGCGGCGGCTTTTTTACACCCATCGTGTCTGAGGGAAAATCGGTTGACTATGCCGACCCTGTACCTCAGGCCGTTATTCTGACCGCAATTGTAATCGGCTTTTCGATCCAAGCTCTCATGCTCGTGGGTGTGATGAAACTGGCACGGAATAATCCAACACTGGAAAGCATTGAAATCGAGAAAAGCAATACACCATGATGACGATCGCATTGATTGCCCTGCCCTTTATTGTCGGATTTAGCGGCTATCTCTTTCCCAAATTTATCCGTCACCTGGCTTTAGTTGTGGCCCTGGCTTCACTGGGTTACGGCCTGCAGCGAATCCTTGATGGGTCATCGCTGACGTTGCAGCTTTTAGATCAGTTTGGCGTGACGTTGATTGCCGATTCGCTAAGCGGTTACTTTATCTTGACCAATGCAGTGGTGACGATCGCTGTTATTCTCTACTGTTGGCACACCAGTAAAACGGCTTTTTTCTATACCCAGACCATCATTTTGCATGGCAGTATCAATGCGGTCTTTATTTGTGCCGACTTCATCAGTTTATACGTAGCATTAGAAGTCATCAGCATTGCGGCCTTTCTCTTAATTACGTATCCCCGAACCGATCGTTCGATTTGGGTAGGCTTGCGCTACCTCTTCATCAGCAATACAACCATGCTGTTTTATCTGATTGGGGTGGTGTTGGTTTATCAGGCGAATCATTCGTTTGCCTTTGCCGGGTTACAAAACGCTCCGACCGAGGCGATCGCGCTTATCTTTTTAGGCTTACTAACTAAAGGAGGAATTTTCGTTTCGGGATTGTGGCTCCCCTTTACGCATTCCGAATCGGAAACTCCAGTATCAGCTCTACTATCAGGAGTAGTGGTCAAAACCGGCGTATTTCCCCTGGTACGATGTGCTCTGATGATCGAGGATGTCGGCCCGATTCTGCAAGTTTTTAGCCTCGGTACAGCTTTTCTTGGGGTCAGCTATGCCATCTTTGAAAAAGACACTAAGCGGATGTTGGCGTCCAGCACGATTTCTCAATTAGGGTTCGTCCTAGCAGCTCCAACGGCAGCAGGCTTTTATGCGCTAACTCATGGACTTGCCAAAGCCTCTCTCTTTTTAATTGCCGGCAACTTACCTAGTCGAGACTTTCAGGAACTACGACGAAACCTTTTACCCAAAGAGATTTGGATGGTCCTTGCGATCGCAAGTCTTTCCATTTCAGGATTGCCGCTAATAGCTGGCTTTGGAGCTAAAACATTAACACTCAAACAGCTAACTTCCTGGCATGCGATTGGCATGAATATTGCAGCCATTGGAACGGCAATTGTGTTCTCTAAGTTTATATTTTTACCCTTTGCATCTCGGTCAGAATTACTGAAGAAATTGGCTTTGAGAAAAGGTTTTTGGTGGGCAGTTATACTCTTGATCAGCGGATTAATCATTGCGAACGGTTCATATCTCGAGGCTTACACAACCTTTAATATTCTCAAATCACTTGCAACCATTGGCATCGGTTGGCTAGCTTACTTGTTGGTTTTCCAAAAACTTATCCTAAAGTTCCCTCGAGCACCGGAAAAGCTTGAGCATCTGATTGGGGCAATGAGTTTGATGTTGATTTTGCTTTTCGGAATGGCTCTGACATAATTAGAGATTTATTGCTGGGATAGGGAAGAGTAGTATGCCATGAATCAAATTACAATCGTTTGGATTACCTTACCGTTTTTGGTGGGGTTCAGCAGCTATCTCTTTCCTAAACTGGCCCGCCATTTTGTACTCGCGATGGGATTGCTCTCGCTAGTCTATGGGCTGCAGGGAATCATTAATCCGTCATCTTTAAACCTGCAACTGCTGGATCAGTTTGGCGTGAGCTTGGTCGTCGATTCGTTAAGCGGCTACTTCATTTTGACCAATGCCTTGGTGACAGTGGCAGTTGTTCTCTACTGTTGGCATACAGGTAAAGCAGCTTTTTTCTACACACAAGCCATCATCTTGCACGGCAGTGTTAACGCGACTTTTATTTGTGCGGACCTGATGAGCGTGTATGTAGCTCTAGAAGTCATCGGAGTGGCAGCGTTTCTCTTAATTGCCTATCCCCGGACTGATCGTTCAATTTGGGTGGGCCTACGCTACCTCTTTATCAGCAATACAGCCATGCTGTTCTACCTGATGGGAACGGTATTGGTTTATCAGGCGAATCATTCGTTTGCTTTTGCAGGTTTGCAGAATGCTCCGATCGAGGCAATCGCCCTCATCTTTCTGGGGTTACTCACCAAGGGAGGAATTTTTGTATCAGGGTTGTGGCTGCCCTTGACTCACTCAGAATCAGAGACACCAGTATCAGCCCTACTATCAGGAGTGGTCGTTAAAACGGGTGTGTTCCCTTTAATCCGGTGCGCACTTTGGGTTCCAGAGGTTGCCCCCATTGTCCAATTCTTTGGTGTGGGAACGGCACTCTTAGGCGTCGCCTATGCCGTTCTGGAAAAAGACACGAAGCGGATGCTGGCTTTTCATACCGTTTCACAGTTGGGCTTTGTATTAGCGGCACCAGCCGTCGGTGGTTTTTATGCCCTGACGCATGGCCTGGTGAAATCAGCACTCTTCCTAATTGCCGGGAACTTACCTAGTCGCAATATTAAAACGCTTAAACAAACGCCAATACCAACCCCCATTTGGATTGCCTTGGTCATAGCAAGCTTTTCAATCTCAGGGTTTCCCTTGCTCTCAGGCTTTGGGGCCAAGGTTTTAACTATGAAAAATTTATTGCCTTGGCAAGTAATTGGGATGAATCTCGCGGCTGTGGGGACCGCCATTTCATTTGCCAAGTTTATTTTTCTCCCGTTTGGTGGCAAAGGAAGCGTCAAACCTGGATTCTGGGCCGCCATAACAGTGTTGCTTGGGGGGTTGGTTCTAGCCAATGGTGTTTATTACGAGGCTTACACCGTTGCCAATATCGTTAAACCATTACTCACAATTGCGGTGGGATGGCTCGCGTACTTTTTGATTTTCCAAAAACTTTCGATCAAATTGCCTCGAGCTCCAGAAAAATTTGAGCATTTAATTGGTGGTATGAGTCTGGTGTTAATTCTACTCTTTGGGATGGTTTTGGCATGATTAGATGGCTAGATTTACTATTGCGATTAAGCATTTGGTTCCTTCTGACAGCTGATATCAGTTTAGCTAACGTCATTATTGGAATCTGTGTTTCACTGCTACTGCCAGGACGTTACACCGGACCTGCAGCTTTGAAAGATTGGCTGCACGTATTGGGGGAAATCATCCAGGCAATTCCCCAAGCCTATGCAGAAGCTGTCGAAATCATTTTTCGTCCCCATAATCAGGAAGGTATGACGATGGAACGCGTCAAACCTAATCGCACACCCGGCTTGATTTTCCTGGATATTTTCCTCATTACTTTTACCCCTAAGACGATTGTTTTGAAATACCACGAGGATGGTTGGTATGAGGTGCATCAGGTGAAACGAAAGCGGAAATGAATTCGGAATTCGGAGTTTGGAGTTCGGAATGGCATTGAGGATGTATGGAAACAAGGAGATGGCCGGATGAATTGGGTGTTGTTAGCGATGATTTTGGCGTTATTAATTCCGATTTATGAAGCCTGGCAAGATAATAATATCTGGCAAAAAATGTTGGCCTTTGCCAGCATCGCCACGAAAACATCCATCATGATTCTGGTGGTTTCCGTCCTGCGTGATGACTGGATGATTGGAGTGATTGGCGTGCTTATTTTGAGTGTTGGAAACGCAGCTTTAATGCTCTTAGCCCACGTTCTTAGACGGATGAATGACCTATGATTAATCACCTGAGCTATTTTTGCATTGGGGTTGGTATTGTCTTCTGGTTCTGGGGGACCTATCCACTGTTGGGCGATCGCTCCGTCTTGTTTAAACTACATAGTCTTTCTGTCTCTGACACGCTGGGCTCGATGAGCATTATTGTTGGCTTACTCCTGCAAATTCCGCGGGAATGGCCCCTGCTGATTCTGGCTCTGATCTCTCTAGCGATTTGGAATACAGTCCTGGGATATGTTTTGGCTTATTGTTCTACCAGTGGAGGCAGCAAATGACGCAAGAGTTATACGTTTATGTAATTGTGGCGCTGCTGCCACTAACTGCATGCATGCTGGTATTTCAAGTCAACCCTTATCATGCGCTAGTCATTCGCGGCATTTTAGGTGCGGTGGCCGCATTGGTTTACGCTCTTTTGGGGGCCGCAGATGTTGCGTTGACAGAAGCTTTAGTCGGCACCATGCTATCGATCACGCTATATGCAGTAGCCGTGCGATCTTCAATGAGCCTACGTCTGGGGGTTTTGGAACAACCGCCTCATAAAATGTCAAAGGATGGCTTGGCACCGACTGATGTGCCAGAACACACGCTCCTGGCTGGGCCATTACGCAACGATTTGCGGCAAGTGTTAAACCGATATCATATGCGTCTTGAGGTTGTTCCCTATCCCCATCCTCAAGCAATGCAGGCAGCGCTAGAAGCGAAAGATATCCATGCCGTCTGTACAGTATTGGATTCAGGAACTTTACCCGCGTCATCTGCTTGGGACGAACCGTCTTCCTATCATCTCCAAATTCGAGTGCAACGACTCTACACGCTGTTGCAAGCTGGACTCCCTCTCAATGGAGTAAAACTCAGCCATATCACGCCCGCGACTTTGGGCCAATCGGATATCAGTCAATCGAGTGTAGGTCCCTTTGATCCAGTGGAGATGCAATCATGAAATGGATTTATATTGCTGCGGGTATCGCTTTGTACATCAAGATGCTTGTCTTTCCGAATCCAGGGATCGATGTCGCTGAACTCTCTATCGTGGAGTCCGTAGTGCAAGATAGCGGCGTACCCAATGCAGTTTCAGGCATCATCTTCAGGAATCGTCTCTATGACACTATTTTTGAGGTAGTAGTCTTCACTATTGCAATCATGGGGGTACGTTTTTTGCTTGCCAATGAGCAACCATCCTGCACTATCTATCAATTCACCGACCATCCTTCGATTGTGCTGGCGCGATTGGGGGCAACGATCGCGGCTTTGGTCAGTATTGAACTTGCCATTCGGGGCCACTTAAGCCCAGGTGGGGGATTTGCCGCCGGTGTCGCGGGGGGAACTGCGATCGGCTTGGTGGCCATTACCTCATCCTCCCAGTGGATGGAGGCTATCTACCAGCGTTGGCGGGCCGCCACCCTGGAAAAGGTTTCGGTTTTGATTTTCATTGTGCTGGCAACCTTGACTTTAATTGGCATTGAACTACCCCATGGGGAGTTGGGAACCCTCGTCAGTGGCGGCTGGATCCCATTGCTGAATATTTTGGTAGCAATTAAAGTGGCGCTGGGTGCCTGGGCCGTCATTCTGATCTTTACCCGCTACCGAGGCTTGCTGTAATGCCCATGGACGATCGCCCAAATCACTCAAATCACAGGTCTCAGACCTGAAGACATCGCCCCCCTTTGAACCACAAGGCGATCGCCCTACTCATTCTCCTTGGGCGATCGCGCCGACCCTGCAAACCTCGGAAACCCCGATCGCTGACGAACTTAACACTGTGATGGCAGCGATCGGGCAGTTCAGGCGTAGCGTGCAGTCCTTAATAACAGATAACTTCTGAGTCTGTCCCGTGGTTGCAACACTCCGCCTTAACCGGGAAGTTGTGCCGAGTTAAATTACCCACTCAGACATCCTCTGGATCAATACCCAGTTCTCGCAGTCGATCCGCCAGTCGATCCGCCCGTTGCTGTGCTTGTTCAGCCCGTTGCTGTGCTTGTTCAGCCCGTTCTACCGCTGTGGGTAGCCAATTTCCGTCGGCATCTTGCCAGCGCAGCCAGAGTCCTGTGGCGTCTTGATATTCGCCTCGCCAAACAGCCAGCCCCAGAGCCAATTCTTCAAACCAGTAGCGTTGTTCCGGCAAATCGCGTTCTTGATAGCGCGTGCCTACCAACTGAAACAGCCGAAACTGATTTTTATATCGATCAAAGAAGACGTAGTAGGGAATGCGAAGAATTTGTTCGTAAGTCTGCCATTTTGTCGGGGGCTGATTGACCTCGCGGAGGGTGTTACCCAAATCCTCATCTTCTGTCCCTGGGGAGAGCAACTCAACTACCAGAAATGGATTGAGGCCTTCCTGCCAGACGACGTAACTCCACCGCAAATCTGACTGCTGACGGGCTCGCTCAACGCCTAAGACGACAAACCAATCGGGACGCTTGTGCCAAGTTGGATGATGCACGTCGTAATACACGTTCAGATCAGTGCCGACGAAAACCTGCTCAGCTGGATAGGTTGGGGGCTGACAAGTTTCCCTCAACAGTTGGGGCTGAAAATCATGGAATTCGTCAGGCAAACCAGACTCCTCAGGATACTCGCTGGGGAGATCGTACATTGTGGGGAGGGTTTCTTTGGGAGGTAAAGGCTGCCGAGGATACATGGCCAAATTTCTGATCTAATCAGAGCGTAGCATTTCCTCTGTTGTCCAGAGGCTTGGATGTTTCCTTGAGGTTCTCTGGGTTCATCCAGATTTTGTCGAGGAGTACTAGCAAGAACGTTGGGTCTCATGCCTCGAAACCAACCACCTATAGTCGTACATTGATTTCGAGAAATCACCTAAGCTTCCATGATATGCTGCGCCACTTTCTGAAACTCCTGGCTGACCAGATGATCCGGATACTTTATGCAAAACACGCCTTCACTGGCTAATTGCGCAATATCTTCAGATAGAGGAAAGACACCAGCCACCGTTTCACTGTAGGTTTCTTCCACTTTTTGTTTGAGGACATCTAAATTCAGCTTACTGTGGGCTTTGTTGATAGCCAGCAGCATTTTGCGGACCTTCAGTTGTCGGGCGATATCCACAGTAACCGCTGTACCTTGGTAGTCCTGCTTGTCGGGGCGCAGGATAAGCAACAAGACATGGGAAATCGCGATCGACAAAAAGGTTTCCTTGGACAGCCCCGGATGAGTATCGATAAAGAGATAGTCCAACTCCAGGGTCTTCACTAACGTCCGGAACCCCTCGTTCATGAGCTTGACGTCGTAACTATCCTTCAGGACGCGCGCAATATTATCTGCCTGCATACTGGAAGGCACTAAAAATAGCTTGCCGCTGCCCTGAATACCCATCCTGGCACTGACATCATAGGCAGCACTTTCAATGGACGTTTCGCCCCAAAGATAGGTGTTCAGCGTGGCCGTGGTTTGCTCTGGCTCCAGGCCAAACAAATTGTGGATACCGGGTGAGGGCAAATCAGTATCCACAACAGCAACCCGATGGCCCTGTTGAGCAACCGTTGTCGATAAGTTGGCTGTAAAGTTGGATTTACCTGTCCCCCCCCGATAGGAGTGAATGGAAACGACTTTGGGCATTGCTTTGTTAGTAGTGATTGTTCAGGTCTGGAGAACATTGACTGCGGCTTATCCCTGATGGGGCTACGGTGTACACACATCTCGGACTGACGTTCAAAAGTCTGCGTGCCCCCTCTGAATCCCCCCTTGATAAGGGACAACCCAGATCTCCCCATTCGCAAGCTATCCATTAGGCAGAACTCCGGCAATGCTTTGCTCCGCAGGGTTTGTAGGATCTGGTTATGAGTCTTCAGCGAGGGCAAAACACGTCAACCCTCTCATGACACCCGGTCGATTGCTCCTGTCCCCCTTGGCAAGGGGGACTATCGGGGGTGCGATCGCGAGCGGAGTGGCTGGAACCCCTCCGCCTACGGCACCTCCCCTGGGTAAGGGGAGGACGGGAAACGTGGCTGTACTTGAGATTCAACAACTTGTGCCTAATGGACAGATTCGCAAGGGGGAGTTAGAGGGGGTCTACAGACCGCTGCTGGATAATCCGAAAACTTGTGTATGCACCGTAGCCAAAACCGACGTCAACAGCGTCAATTCTGACGTTGCGAGAAGTTTCCTGGCTGCCCCCCTGCTTCCTTGAGAGCGACAGCGACAGCATCGTGTTGATGACGGATGGCATCATCCAAGGGGGTAAAGCCCCAACGGTCTTGAACATTGGGGTTGATTTTATTAGCTAATAAAAACTCAATGACATTGAGCCTTCCCTCAGAGGCAGCTAAGTGGAGGGCAGTGCGACCGTCATAGTCAGCGGCATCCATAGCAATTCCCCGCGCGATATAGGGCAACATGGCCATCAAGTCGCCCTGGCTAGCGGCCCAGATCAGAGCTGTGATATCGGTTGTCACCGAACTGGGTAGCTTGATATCCGCTTGAGGATAAGATTCGTGCCCTTTTTGGGCCCCGGCCTCTTGCAAAATGGCCACAACGGCGGCATGTCCCTGTTGTTCAGCATCGTTGAGAGGCGTGCAGCCCCAGCGATCCGTGACATTGACATCAACTCCATGCTCGATCAAAAAACTGACGACGTTTTTGTGGCCGCCTGCTGCCGCCAAATGGAGTGGGGTACGTTTGTCATAGTCACCGGCATCCAAATCGACCCCGCGAATTTGATATTGCGTGACGGCAGTCAGATCCCCACGGCTAGCGACCTCTATGAAACTCGTGATTTCCTCTGATTCCCGCTGAATCGGGCTGACCCGAGGATTCTTTTTCTCCGACTCAAAGTCAAGACTGTCGTAATTGTGGACGCTGAATTTTTTAACCAGCTGCTTACAGAATTCAACGCCTCGCACACTATTGCCTTGGGTATCTAAGTTGGGTGACCAAATGCACAAACCCAGAACATTGGGAATCACCACCATGACAGCTCCCGACACACCAGATTTAGCCGGTAGCCCCACAATAAAGGCCCATTCGCCGCTGTAGTCATACATGCCACAGGAGTACATCAGCGAGAGGCAGTGCTGCATCGTACTGGTTTTGAAGATTTTTTCGCCGGTAATCGGGCACGTCCCTCCGTTAGCCATGGTGGCCGCCACCACAGACATTTGATCGGCATTCAGCTCAATGGAACAGCATTGAAAATAGAACTCCAGGGTTTCTTCTAAATCAGCCCACTCTGGGAAGGCTTTTTTCTCCATCATGTAGTGGCTGAGGGCACGATTGCGATGGGCCGTCTCCCGCTCCGATAGATAGACCGCATTATTGAATGCAATGCGATCGCCCCCAGTCAGGCGGCTCCAATAATCCAGCACATAGTCGAAGCGATCGGCATGGGCCAGGTCGTGGCGCATGAGGGAGCAGCACATGATGGCCCCGGCATTAATCATGGGATTGTGGGGCAGGCCCTTATTGTTGAGCGTGAGTTCATTGAAGCCCAAACCAGAGGGCTCACGGCCAACATGCTGATGGACGACTTCCGTACCCAGTTCCTCCAGGGCCAAACAATAGGAAATCGTTTTACTGGTGCTTTGTACCGTGAAGTTTTCCAGGGTATTCCCCCGAGCGTAGCGTTGCCCATCAGTGGTGCAGATAGCCACGGCAAAATTACGTTCATCAACCCGGGCTAGCTGAGGAATGTAATTGGCTAAGGTGCCGCCTGTGTGTTCACTAACCTGTTCGTAGATCTTGTCGATATCCTGGCAAAAATCCTGGAAATCAGGAATGATAAGCTGAGCCTTGAGAATTCGACGAATCAGATGAATATTCGGTCGGATAATTTTTTGAAACTGCTCCAGGGTAATTTCTGAATCACTGCGAGGCGAAAGAAACCCTAACTCCTGCAAGCTCTCTGAAAATCGTAAGTCGGTTAATTTAAGACCCGCCCGCACAAAAGCATTCAGAAACTCTTCGCGGGTAATCGTTCCGCTACCGTCAGTATCAACCGATTGGAAAAGGCGTAAATCCTGTTCGTCCACGGCACTCACTGCCTTGATCATTGGTTCTGGGACCGTTACCGGAGCAGCAGTTGCCGGAGTCGATGACAGTGACTTTGATGAGTTGGCAGCAGTCCCTTGCGGCGGTTCCTTGAACGACGATACCTCTGAGGGTTTAGTCTTGGGCTCGGCTTTGGCTTTACTTTTGGTATTCATAGGGCTCATGAACAAGGTAAGGGTGGGTTGAATTCAAAATTCAAAATTCAAAATTTAAAATTGGGGGGTGGCCTGTCATCAAGGGGTAGAGGCTTGGGTGGCAACTTCCGACCGTTCGGGGAGGCCACTAGTGGCTGTGAGGAGGGTCGCTGGCCGGTACCGCTTAACCTCTTGAGCCAGGCGGATAGAAGTTTTACGGTCTTCAATAAACTGATTCATCTGGTTGGCAAAGCGAGCGCTGCTGGCCATCAGGGTGGCAATTTCCTCGTGGCCAAAAACCAAAACGGTCAAGTCTTGTTCAACCACGCCTGTGACCAAACTGGACTCACCTGGATGCAGTGCTGTTTCGCCAAAAAAGTCGTTTTTAGCCAGATGGGCAATTTCTCGCTGTTGCTGACGGGCATCGGTCACATACAGCCGGAGGCTACCCTGACGAATAATGTAAAAACCCTCGTCGGGAGTGCCCTCAACCATGACGCGATCGCCGATGCCATACACATGGGACACAGCACTTTCCGCCAGGTTCGTGATGGCGTCTGCAGCCAAAAGAGTGAAGTAGGGCAGCGATCTCAAAAAGCCGCTGATTTCCTCAACGTGCTCGGCTCGTTGCGGCCGCCGTTGGGGCACGTGATGCAGAGTGCGAATCGGAAATGGGATGGTCAGACCATTGCGCTTAGCCGCATAAAAGATCCGCGTACTGAGTTCGTTGCGAATGCGTTCAAATTTGGCGTAGTCATCAATGTAGTATTTGACTTCATAGGTAATGGCGAAGTCGTCGTAGGAAATTGTGCGGATATCAGGCGCGGGGTCATCCAGCAGATCAGAGGTTTCCTCCGCAGCATGTTTGAGCACTTGTTTCACAAAATTAGGCGGATCGTCGTAGGAAAAGCCGACAAAGTAGCGTTCGGCATGAATCGGGTCGATACGGCTGAAGTTGTAGATACTCTGCTGATCTAACACGCTGTTGGGGACCACAAGCAGATCCCGTTCGAGGGTTTTGAGGCGAACGGAGCGCCAATTGAGATCCACGACTTTGCCTTCAATATCCCCAAAGCGAATCCAGTCACCCACCTGAAAGGGGCTATCAAACAGGAGCAAAAATCCTGAAACAAGATTACTTAAGGTATTTTGTAGGGCCAGAGCAATGACCAAAGAACCCACCCCTAAAGCGGTGGCTAGATTACTCAGATCGACGCCCCAAATGGCACTGACAACATAGAAACTAATGCCGAGCACGATTAAGATGCGGGCAATCTGCAGGAATAGACGGGGGACCTTGAAAACCTGCCGCGATGTCCCCCTAGGATCGCTGGTGAATAGCACCCCCAACAGCGATAGGCTAGTGACAATCATCGCTCCCCAAATAGCAGTTTCGATCGCCTTTAGCGTAATGGTGTCTCGCTCTGTTTCTAAAAACTGGTGCAGCAGCAGCCAAACCGCAACCGTCGGCAACACTAGCGTACGAATATTCGTTAAGAGGTGGGCAATGGGTTGGTAACCATGATTCTCCAGGCGATCAATCAGTTCACCCAAAACAATCGTGATTAAAGGAAATCCCAAAACGAATAGTAGGGCTTTCAACCAAATAGTCTGAGTCATATGAGGATTAATGCTCCTTAAGAGAACGCCGTGAGAAATAACGTTGGGAAGTCACCCGGAATAGCCCCCTAGAGTGAGGCAGAATCTTGTCCCGAAGCCACGATGGCCTCAATTTCGCGGACAGCATCATCAAGGTTCGGACGCCCCGTCCCCCCCCGGTAAAGCACCCAACTAGTCAGACGCCCGACTTCAGCTACCTCAATATCCTCAGCAGGTTTGAAGGTGTACAAATCGCGAACACTATCGTGAACTTCTTCCGTGACGCGAATGGTATGGCTGGCAGCCAGTCGATTGAGTTGATAGGCAATCGCCAGAGTTTCCCCCCAGAGGTGATAATTCAGTCGCTTGGTGCCAATCACTGCTGCGATCGACTCCCCACCATCAATGCCAATCCGGAGCTTGAGGTCGAGGTTGTATTTGCGATTGAAGCGCTGCAGACTATCCAGCATGGCCAGTCCAAGATCCACGACCCGCTTGGTATGATCGATGCGCGGTGCGGTTAAGCCACAAACCGCAAAATAAAAGTCGCCAATTCGGTTTAGGGGTAAGACATCCAGACTCTCGGCGGTCTCATCAAAGTTGTTGGACAACTCAGCCAAGAGTCCTGTCACTTCAGGCACGGCTCGCTTGGCTGACAGTTCCGTTAATCCTTCGAAGCTGGCAACTAAAACCGTTGTCTGTTGCGTAGTATCGGTGATGAGCGTTTCGCCATTGGTCAAACGTTCGGCAGCAGAACGGGGCAAAATGTTGAGCAACAGAGCCTTATTTTCCTGTTCTTTCGTTGCGACGAGCGATCGCTGCTCTCCCAGACTCCGGTTAACTTCGTTGAATGCCTCAACCAATAAACTCAACTCATCGTGGGTCGTGGGTTGCAACTCGGTGTCACCCAGCTCCACCGAAATAATTTTGCGCGAGTCTTGAACCAGCAAGCTAATGGGCCTGACCAGACTGTTGGCGGCCACCACCGCAATGAGCGTGACCAGAAACACCAAAATCACCGCCGTAATCAAAATGTAGCCCTGCAAGTTGGTCAAGGGCGCATAGGCTTCCGCGAGATCCATCTCCGAGAGAATGACCCAATCAACCCCTTTGATGTTTAAGGGGGCGTAGGAACTCAACACTTGCACGCCACGATAGTCATCAATGATTTGCGTCCCAGATTGACCTCGATGCGCGGCTTTAGCTCCGTCCGTTTCCACCGCTTGCAGCAAAATCGAGGTTTCTAACCGACCAATCATCTCAATGGCATCATCGGGTGTACCCACCGCTTGGAGGGCTTGGCGATAGCCTGTGGGATCCTCAATCAAAAATCGCGAAATGGATCGCATCAGGAAGTCTGCTCCCACCAGGTAAACCTCACCGGTTTTCCCCAGCCCTTCGTTTTCCCAATTTTGATTGCCGGTCAGGACGTTGTTAATGCGATCCACCGGTAACTGGACGGCTAAAATGCCGACCTGCTGCCCACGGTCATAAATCGGGGCCGCCAAAAAAGCAGCAGGTGCGCCATAGGAAGGACGATAGGTCGCAAAGTCAATAATCTGTACCGCGCCGGGTTCCGGGTTTTGCTGTATCGTACGGACCACTTCCGCAAAATTGCTGCGGGCATAGGGGCCAGCCTCTAAACTGGTGGCGAAGTCGGTTTCTTTATAGACGGAATAAACAATATCCCCCGTCTCATGATCAATCAGGAATAGATCGTAGTAGCCAAAATTAATGATCAGATTCCGTAGAATGCGGTGATAGCGATTGTGCACCGTACTGTAGGCGCTGCCGTCATTCGCCTGAGTCAGTTCATCTTTACGACCCACTGAATGCGGATTATTGGCAATGTAGTAGTACTGCAAATACTGGGCTACGGCAGTCTTGGGATGATAGATATCAAGAATTGGGGTGCCTTCAATATTGTCCGTTAGCCGAGGAAAGAACTCTTCTGTGTAGTAGCCTGCGATCGCTTGTTCCCACGCAGGCGCAATCGGCAAGTTGGCCGCACTTATTTGATCAAACGCCTGGTTAAACTCCACCATGGCAGACACCATCATGCGATCCTCAGCCAGCGTTTCGACCTGGCTATACATAAATTGAAAGTAGGATTCGATCTCAGCCGACTTGGCTGCTTTGACACTGGTGAGCTGATCAAAAATGCGCTGGGTCAGAATATTACGGGCTCGCTGCCAGACCAAAAAGCCCATCACAGCTGAGGACCCCAAACTGACAACCAACAGTACCAGCATCACTTTGGATTTAATGCGGAGCCGTCCCAGTCCCAACATGACGTATGTTCCCAAGAATTATGAAAGGGGGTGTACGACACCCCCAGCGGAGTAATTCTGGCGCAGTACCCAAGGGCTTCTGTTCCAGAAGACTAAGCCTGGCCGGAGTTACAACTTCGTCTCAATCTTGGGACTGGGAGCCTCATCCACCATTGAGAAACCGGCATAGGCAATTTGACCATGCTCGTGAATATCCAGACCTTCAATTTCCTCGTAGTCATGGACACGAATCCCCAGCGTTGCCTTCAACGCCAGCCAGGACAGGAAACCAGTCGCGACAGTAAAGGCACCGTAGGCAACCACCCCCAGGAGTTGTACGCCAAACTGTTGAATACCGGCATTTGCTCCAAAGATACCGACGGCTAAGGTGGCCCAAATACCGTTGCAAAGGTGTACCGAAATCGCCCCGACAGGATCGTCAATGCGGAGACGATCAAAGAAGTCAATCGCGAATACCACGATCACCCCAGAAACGCAGCCAATAATAATGGCAGCGGGAATGGCAACCTGATTACAGCCTGCAGTAATCCCCACCAAGCCAGCCAGAATACCGTTGATAACCATACCGAGATCGGGCTTACCCCCTTTAATCCAAGACACAAAGGTGGCTACAGTACCTCCCGCAGCGCCTGCCAGGTTGGTGGTAATGGCAATGTACGCAATGTTTTCATTAGCAGCCAGCTCTGACCCTGGGTTAAACCCGAACCAGCCAATCCAGAGAATCAAGCAGCCTAGCGTCGCTAAGCTCAGGTTATGCCCTGGAATCGGCTTGACGAGCTTGCCTTCATACTTACCGTAGCGAGCCCCCAAAACGATCGCGCCAACCAGGGCCGACCAACCGCCAACACTGTGTACAACTGTCGAGCCCGCAAAGTCAGCAAACCCCAAACCAGCCAACCAACCGCCTCCCCAGGCCCATTTACCCGAGATGCAGTAGAAGGCAATGTTAACCACACTAAAGATCAAAAAGGCGTCGAATCGAATCCGTTCGGCCACAGCCCCCGATACAATCGTTGCGGACGTTGCGGCAAAGGCAGCCTGGAATAGGAAGAAAATGGTCACCGGCAACCCAGCCGGAAAGGGGTCCAAGCCATAGGTAGCTGAGTCCCCCGACATAAAGAAGCCGCTCAGGCCAATAAAGCTATTCCCTTGACCAAACATGAACCCAAAGCCAATAGTCCAATAGGTCAGCAGGGCCAATCCGAATACGATCAGGTTTTTGGACAGAATGTTGACCGCATTTTTCTGGCGGCACATACCCACTTCGAGCATGCCGAATCCAGCATTCATAAAAACGACTAGCGTCGAAGCCACGAGAATCCAGACAACATTCAAGTAGCCCTGCTGAAGGGCTACTTGCTCAGCCAGAGCTTCCAAACTGACATCCTCTTGAGCCACAGTCGCGGTAGACAAACCAACGACCAACCCAATAGCCATCAAGAAAAGTACTACGGCCCGATACTGGGCAACCCACTTGAGCAAACGAACCAAAGCATCACGGTACTGCATATCCTCTTGAGACGGAGGATGAGAACTTAAATGTTGCTGGATTTTCCTTGTGTAAACAGTCATGGGTACTCCTAATTCAAACATTAAGTCCACCCCCTAAAAGAATTGAACGCATTACCTCCGAGCTATAGATAAATTCAATTAGCGCAAGAGCTCAGAGAAAACAGCCGCAAGGCTTCAAGGTTTTGGCTTCAAAAATTGAAATTCACACCTATTTAAGGGCTACTCACCTTGCCGGAAAACTTTTTTCAAAGCAAACAACCTTGACACGCCTCTCGCATTCACAAAATAAGATGCATCGGTGGAATTGCTGCTCATTAAAGCTCGGATCACTCATCAAAGTAAAGTCGGTTTATTCGGGAATATACTACTTAGGGAATTTCCAGGAAAGAATTTACCAATTGCAGTCGTTCTGTAGGATGGGCAAAACGAAGTGTGCCCATCGACAGAATGGTCTTGACTGATGGGCACGGGCAAAGCCCTTTGCCCATCCTACGGTCTGTGTTATCGCAGCGTAACGCAGGTATTTTTATTTCTGGAAGTCTCCTTAGTTCAAGCTAAAAAATAATTCCAAAAGGCAAAAGCAAGATAAAAAGTCGGATTTTACAAGCAAAAAAAACGAGCCTAAAATGGCTCGCCTCAAGTGGGAAAGAACGCTGTCAGTTGCCTGGATTTTTAAGACTTAGTTCAGGGTAAGTAGTGATTGACCGAATCGGTATAGTTGGGAGAATTCAAGTCCGCACCAAGCTCGTAGAGCTAATCAACATTAAATCGCAAACATCATTGGAGGTAAAGTCTGATTCTTCTGGAATTTTTCATCATTTTGAAAACCTAAAACATGAAGAAAGATGAATAGTTCGGATTTGTATCGCTTCCATATACCGACCCCTTTCATTAGAAACTGAACAGCGGGAAGATACCTGGCACCCTGACTTAACTGGCTAAATATTAGCTTTACTCAAGACTTAACTGCTTTTGGAAATACAGACGGTATATTTCACACCCTGCCATGGCTCGATAGCCATTAATTTTAACGAGTCCTAAACTTTCCAAGCGGTACATTGTAACGGCATCTAACTCGACACCAGCCGGTGTCGAGACAACCTGATGCAGTGCTTGGGCTAAATCCGGCGATTGCTTCAGAATCGCCAGATAGTTACGTAAATGAGCCCCGTAGATACCCGAAGGAGTAGCAGCGGTTTCGAATAGTGCTTCTGGTTGTATTGATTGAGTGACCAAATGATAGAAAAAAACATTCACTAGATAGGGATGGCCCCCCAACATTTCGACAATTTTTTGCGCCAGGACATGATCCACTATCGTTAGATCATAATGCATGGCGAGTTCAGCAACTTGAGCCACTGTAAATCCTGGCAACTTAATCGCCTGCCCAATATTAAAAGGCGATTGATGAATTTTTAAGGGCACATAAACTTCGGTGGCATGGGTAATGACGACGCGTAAAGTTTGCCAAATAGAACTCCATCGTGCCTTTTCATGCCAATAACGCAAAAGCGGAAAAAAATCCTGAGCAATTTGTGGGTGTTGAATGAGTTCCTCCGCCGCCGAAATAATCAGCACAATTGGCGTATGACTTTGCCCTAAAAGATGCTCCTGGAAGTAGAGTTCGCTACTGACCTTGTATCCCATGGACGAGTCCCAATACGCATCAAGTTCTGGGGAAATGTCCAGAGCTTGACCGACGCGCAAACAAAACCACTTAAGAAATGTTTCCGTATTGACGAATATGGCCTCATCAATCGTTTGTAAGTCTAAATGTACTGTCTGATAGCCTTGTGCCTGTGCCGTTTGCATGAGGCGGAATACCAGTGAAGTTTTACCCATCTTCCGAGGCGCTTTAATTCTTAGGAAACCTCCAGGGCGCTGAATTTCTAGATGGGCAATGTCTTCATTCGGAGGACGATTGACATACAGCGGCGAATCAGGTGGCAGGGGGCCAGAAGGATAGGGAACTTGGGTTGAGGTGCTTTCTGTGGCCTCTGACACGTTTGCTTGAGGGATAGCAGCGCCATTGTTCATCTTGGCAGCGACTTGCTGCATGTGCTCTTTCAGAACAAATAACAGGCTCTTTTTGGTCACCCGTTGCCCCAAGGCTTGGGAGATCTCGCGCCACAACTTATACCCCGTATCTTTCAGGTGAGCATCGCCATAGCCCGAATGCCTGGCCATCTGTTCGTAAGTTTGCTTGTTCCAGGTTTGCCCCAGAACAATCCGTTCGGCAGGATTCAACTTTCGGTTTAGTAATCGATTCTCAATGGATAGCAGGACTTCTTCGGGATCCATGCAAAGGTTCTCATCAACTAAAATCATTAGTCAATATTTATTAGTGCGATTTTCTATCTGCTTTAGAGATTTTTGAAATCAAGAAAAATAGAGATTAACGATAAAATTAGAACGCGGGGAATAAATCACAAGGTTAAGTTTAGTTAACATCAGGAACTCCGAGAAATCACTTAATCAGCTTCGCACAAAAATCCTGTAACGAGAACAATTTGACAAGCTTTTTCCGTCTTTTCCGTCTTTTTGTCTGACTGTGTTGATAGTTTGAAATATTGCCTCGCTCAGGTATTTCCAAAACAGTTTGGTCTAGACAATTTCTAAGGTTTAGGATCCAAGATTGATTGACTGACAAAAGTTCTTCTTGTCGATTAGGTGGCACGAAGTGGAACTCAACCTACGGCAGAGCCAGAGTTTTGAGAGTTTAGCCGTCAACCAGGAATCTAGTAATATTCGAAATATTTGCGACTACTTTTTAGAGGCCATCACACAAGGCGCGATCGCCCTCTGCGACGTCACTATTTGTGCGTAAATAATCAGCAATCCAAGCACAGGCATAAGCCAATTCGTCCAATGTCAATATCTTCTCCAGGTTCCACCGGGTGAGGGTACCGTCTTCAGCAACGGTCACAAGCTCGCCCGTAGCACTAAATTTGACACTCTTAAAACCGGAACCATGGCCATACAAGGTTTTGATCGGTTCACCATCCACAGACCATAGGGCAATGGTGTTATCGCTGCTAGCAGTAGCAATCATCTGACTATCGGGACTAAACGCCACCCCAAAAATTGCATTGCTATGCCGTACCTCAAAGTCCCTGACTAAGCTCCCATCCCAGCGCCAGAGTTTGGTGGTAAGGTCAGTACTGGAAGATACAAAAAACTGACCATCAGGACTTACGGCAAGGCCAAAAACAGCCGCATCATGAGCCTGGATGTCATGCAGGAGGGTACCCTCAGCACTCCAGACTTGGAGAGTCCCATCGCCGTTAGCGGCAACGAGTTGCTGACCATCGGGACTAAACGCCACCCGCAGCCCCCGTTCTTGACGATTTTGCAGGGTATGAAGGAGTTCCCCCTCAATCGTCCAAATGCGCACGCTACCATCTTCAGCAATAGCTGCGAGCCGCTGACTATCGGGACTAAAGCTCGCATCCCACGCTTGGATCGCATGGCCTTCCAGATCTTGCAAAAGTTCTCCAGTTGGACTCCAGAGTTGCACCGTACCATTCGCCCCAACGGCCGCAATCAGTTGACCATCAGGGCTGTAATCAAACCCGAACAGGGTATCTTGGCCGGCATCCAGGGTGGCAACGGTATTGCGGTCTCGATCCCAGACATGAACGATCGGACTATCGCCGGAGATAATACGTTCACCATCAGGACTGATGGCCAGATCCCAGATATCGTCATCAAGAAACAGTGTCTGGATGAGCGGGGTCTCCCACTGTCGCAGCTGTATTGTACTCCCGGTACCTGATGTCACTATCGTTCGAGCGTCTTTGGGAGAAAAGCTGAATCGCCGGATATCACCTGGAACTTGGAAAATACGCCAGGGAGTACCGTCGACGCCGCGCACCCACATCGTGCGGTCTAGTCCAACCGAGACAATCGCCCTACTATCGGGGCTAAATTTAACGCGTTCGATACGCTTGGTATGACCGGGGAGGGTTGCCAGTAGAGTGCCATCTGGTTGCCAGAGCTGCACCATCCGGTCATCCCCACCAACAGCAATGACATCGCCATCAGGGTTAAACGTTCCACTCCAGAGACTGCCACCATTGGTAGCCGCTGGCAGCGTGCTCAAAAGCTGACCGTCAAGGGTCCAAACTTTGGCCGTATTATCCAGGCTGGTGGAAACAATCCATTGATCCAATGCATCGATCGCAACTTGCCAAACGATACTGTTATGACCAGAAAAAGTATTGCGTAACGTGCCATCGAGATCCCAAATTTTGACCTGTTGATCAGCTCCCCCCGTGACTAAAAAGTCCTGCTCAGAGCTAAACGTAACGTCCCAAGCAGGACCGGCATGGGCCTGAATTGTTTGCACTAAGGTTTTGTCTTCAATGTTCCAAATCTTCAGATTCCCGTCTAAATTACCGATTGCGAGCAAAGGTTGCTGGGGATGAAAGGCGATACCATAGCTGGCCCCAGCATTTTCAAAGGTATGCAACAGTTGGCCATCTTGCGCCCACAGCTTAACGGTTGAGTCGCCACTAGTGGTGGCAATCAATTCGCCATCGGGACTATAGGCAAGTCCTAGCACTGAGGTCTCATGGCCTGACAGGCGATTCCGTTCATTCATCCAATAGACAATCTGAGCGAGGGCGCGATCGGCACTGGCTTCTAACTCCGGATGAGGCTCGCTCAGGGTTTGCAGATTGCGCTTGGCTTTAATGGCATCAATGACAGCATCCAGTTCTTGGTGCGCCGCAAATTGCCCTTCTGCCGATGAAATCAGCGCCTGAACTTCATTTAAACGAGCGGTTTGTTCACTCGCGATCGCCCGCCGATATTGAAAGAATGCAGCACCCCCTAACAAGGAGACAACGACCAATGCACCTGAGGTGATGCCCAGCAGAATCCGCTGTAAACGGGTTGTCCGCTTAGCAGCTTCCGCCTTTTCGAGATCCAGCGATCGCTGAATCTCGGCCTGTTCTTGTTCTTGCCCTAGAGCCAGAAAACGATAGTCTAAATCGCTGAGGCTTTTGCCCCTGGCCCAGGCTTGGGCATCTTTCAACGCCTGCCCCCGCAGCAGACGGGACTCGTCTATTTGCTGGGAGGCCACCCACGCCTCAAAAGCTGCGGCATAGGGGCGTAGCGTATTGAGCTGTTTTTGGACCCAAGCTAAATCAAATACACTTGCATAAATGCGATTTTTGCTATGAAGTTGACCTGTCTGCTGCACCATCAGGCCACTGAGCAATAACTCTATTTGGTCGCGACTGTCATCAGTCGCGACTGTTTGCCCCTCTAGCCAACGTTGATAAATACCCAGGAGTCGGCCTGTGCGGCGATCGTCATAGAGGAGGCGATCGCGAATCGTGCGCAAATGCTCGGGTTCATCCTGGGATTCCCAGTTCGCCAGGATGCGATCGCGCACTACACTGTCAACCCAAAAAGGCTCCATGCCTGGGGGAATACTTAAAGGCTCATTCATTGCCGCTTGACTGGAGGTCACCAGTAATTGGCAGACTTTCTGCGTCAAAAAGGGCTGACCAGCGGTCCAATTCAACACCTCTTGCAAAATTGCTTGAGTATTCGGTGATTGAATTTCTAACCCGGCTGCCAAGGGTGAGGCTTCTTCTAAGCTAAAACCCCCCAAGACAATCGCTCGACCAATGTTGAACGGGGTACGCTGTTTGTCGGCAATTAAATCAGCAGGAGCCGCTACCCCGAAGATGGCAAAGGTCAAGCGTTTGTAGTCTGGTTCCACCGCGCGGCGATTGTAGCAAAAGCGAATCAGCGCAAAAAAGTCATCGACGGAGAAGGGTAAATTCAACAGGCTATCGACCTCATCCACAAAGATGAATAGCCGCTGCTCGGGGCATTGAGCCAGCAGTAGTTCAATGAACTGGCTCAGAATTTGGGTTAACGAAAGATGACTGTGCTCGTCCCACCAGGTACGAATGTCACGGGTCCGCAGATTGAACTGCATCGCCAGAGTGCCCATCATGCCCCGGTACCACTGCTCGGGAGTAATATGGTCGCTGCCGATATTCGTAACATCCACCACGGCACAGCGATGCCCCTCCGTCTGCAGGCGATGCCAACTGCGTACCATCAGTGACGACTTACCCATTTGACGCGAATTGAAAACGTAGCAAAACTCGCCCGCTAACAATGCCGTGTAGAAGTCTTTATCGGCCTGCCGTTCGATGTAGGTGGGGGCATCGTAGTCAAGACTGCCGCCGATTTGGTAGTAGTTAGGCATGTGAGGGGTACACAGGGAAGTTGAACTGGGCGTCAAAAGTTAATCACGCTTGCCAGTTAGCTTAGAACATTCATGAGTACCATTCGCGTCGCAAGTCCGTTCAGGACTAAGACTCATCTATGCCGCTAGATGCGATCGCAAAGTTTGGCTAACCAAGGCAGCATGATCTGTGCGCAAGTCTTCCCGACTAACCAGCACATAGTCGCCCCTCTCAAAGAGGATTTGCAGGGGAACCGATTCGAGCTGATTAAAGGGTGGTTCTCCCTGCTGCCAAGCCATAAAGTCGGAGCGCTGGATTAAGGCTAAATCAAGCTGGTGCGTACTAATCAAACTCGCCAGGCGCAAGCGATCGCGGGCACGGGTTAGCAGGGCTCTTGATTCCGGCAGTTCGGTTGCGAGGGTCGTCGCGATCGCTTGCCCCAAGTCATAGGCCGTTGCATCCTCGCGATCCACCACCACAAATAAATGAACCTGCCGATAGACCTTCCACTGAGGGAACGGTGTGTGCCCTAAAGTAGGCCAGACAGCGATCGCAGCCAGACCGCCCTGGTAAAAATCACGCCGCTTCATGGGGTCGCCACCGCTGCCACCGAAACGGCATCCTGCGAAACTTCTGGCTCATTGAAGATCGTCAAGGGTAGCACTGCCGACACAATATAGTTGGGCACATCCACTAGCTGACCAATGCGTAAATCGGCAGCGACACTGGCAACGACATAGGCTTGCTCGGGAGTCAGCCCGTGATTTGCCACCATGTAATCCACCAAATCAATCAGGGCATTCCGCGCTGCCAAAGTGAGATCTTCGGAAAGGTTCCGCAGCGGTTCGATCGTCTCTGTATCCAAATAGGTGTGATAAGGCGGAATTTCACCTGCGGCCTTAATCGGGATCCCGGTCGTTGCATAGAATGACTCTGGGGCCAGCGCTTTGAGCTGATCTTCCCCTTCAAACTGAGGTGACTTTACCTGCGCCCCCAGTCCCTTACGCACTTCGGTAGAGACCGTTACGTTAGCCCCCATTTCGATCGCCGTACCCGAAACTTCCCCGTCGCCCTGAGCGTAATGAACATCACCAATAAATAGACCACAGCCATCCACAAAGCAGGGTAGCAAGATCGTTGTCCCAACCTGCATCTGCTTCACATCCATATTGCCGCCATTTTCACGGGGAGGAATGGTGCGGATGCAGCGATCGCTGTCGGTACCCTCTGGTCCACACAAATCAGCTGGCAGGGCACCCGTCGGTAAGGGCGTTAGCGCAATGCCGCCCACTTCGGCCAACTCAGCTTCACGGCTCAGAAAAGTTTCTAGTTCGGGGTCACCGGGCAATACCCCAATCGACCCCGTGAAGGGCGCAAAGGGAATCGTCACCTGAGGAATTTCAGCAGTAACCGCTGCGGTACGATCCAGACTCCAGTTAGCGATGTACGGATCCGGGAAGCGATCGCGTAAAAAGCCAAATCCTGGCGCAATCACGGTGTAGCCGTAGGGATCAGGTTCAATATCCTCAACAGTAACCGCCAACACATCACCCCGTTCGGCTCCCTCAACAAAAACTGGCCCCGTCATGGGATGTACCAACGATAAGTCAGCCGCGACGACATCTTCTGGGGTTGATCCCGGACCAAAAGGGCCATCCAACGCATCGCGCGCACCAAACACAATCGGTTGTCCGGGATCAGCTGTAGCAATGGGTGGAATGTCGGGATGAAAGCGATTAAAGCAGTAAGGGTCATCCACACAAAAGGCTCCTGTTCTTTCCAGGATCAGAGGCTCAGGAGCCTGACCGCGTACTGCTGTTGCCCCTACTAGCACCAGGATGACTGCTAGCACCAATCCCAAACGCTTACCGACACGCCAATTTTTCATACCGATTCCAGCCCTCTGCTAGGGATAGCACACCTATGCATTACCTAGCAGGAAAAAGGCGGCGGCGTTGGCCATCTGCGCTACAGTTTTGGCGACTAGACGCGAATTTTAGTGGCAAGAGACTACTTTTATGGACACAAGCTACGGATTTTGCCTGCGTCCTCCCCTCTAGCACAAATAGACGATTGCGTAGCCCAGGCTTCCGCACCCGCACCAGAATGGTAATAGACACGATGGACGACACTCGACACACTGTCATCGGCAACGCGCTCGGTCCATTCCGCCAAATAAACGCCCCCATTGCCGATGTAGTTTTCGATCAAAATCTCCACCCAAGGATGTTCTTCACGAATGCCTTCGGGGACTTCAGGAGGGCTCCACTGTTCTCGGATACCGTTTACCTGCAGCCATCCCGACTGTTGGGCCAAGGCCCGAACCATCGCATATGCCGGTTCCATCTCTGTTTCCCACGGCGCAGCCTCTAGCTGAATAAAGCGTTCAGCCTCCCACTCACCGTCATCGTCATAGCGTAGAACAGCACATCCGAGTTCGGGACCACAGGCTGGATTAGACTCGACTGCCGATTGAGTCAGTTGGACAGATTCAGGTAATAAGTGGGCAGACACACCCATGATGGGCATGAATATCATCGCCAGATGCTGATGATCGGCTCGATTGTCCAAGCTGGGGTCAGTGTTCTCGACACCATAGCTATGCGCCACTTCTTGATACAGCGCTGGCGAGAGATTGTAGTGATCGACCTTAACAGCGTAGGTGAGACCATCCGGCGCGCCTGTATCTTGGGGGTAGAGTCGCAACCGGATGCGCCAAGCTGGAGTTGCAGGGACGCCACTCAATCGAGTCGCGTACTCTAAAGGTCCCATGTCTTGAAAATACTGCAGTTCGTTGGGGTTCAAGCTGTCCAAGCCATCCGGCGGAACCATCTGTAGTTCGCTCACTTCAGAGCTAGCTTCGCTGAAGGGTAACGTGTCTGCGATACTCGTATCGGCCAGAAAACAGAGGGGAGCTACTAGAGCTGCAACCCCCAGACAGACTTTTTGCCAAACTGCCATACTTCGAAAAACTCCTTAGACCAATTCCCTACACTTTGCACCCCTTAAGTAGCAATGCGATCGCTGACCGATTGCCGTGTCCCATAGCGACTTCAATCCACCATCCTTAGTAGCTATGGTCACTTTTGAATACAATCCACCTAGATATTTTTCCGGAGACAGGCCGCCCCCGTTTGAAGCTCTCCTAGAAGCTTTTCAACAGGTCACAACCGCTCATAGCAATTCGGCAAGACAGCGTTACGCATTGTGGCGCAGGGGTGATGGGGTAGTGGCCTCTGTAGTCTCGACTAAAAGAATCGGTATAAAATTAGCTCAAAGATGTCTATACAAAAAGGCTGGGCTTTGTTAAGTGCACTGCTAGCGATTGGGCTTGGCGGTTCTATCTTTCTCAATGTGCGTCTCTTTCAGCAACCAAATATTGCTGC